>JBKQMT010000025.1:0-11813 GCA_052146595.1 Acidimicrobiales bacterium | reverse complement strand
CTTTTGACACCCCGCTCAGCCCGCGATCTCTCGATCACGAACCGGGGTCTGCTACCGGGCTCTCCGGCGATTACCCGGACGGGACTCTCACCCGCTGGGCTGGTCCAGTTTGCAGGACGCAACATGGGCTGCAGGCTAACGCCGAGCGTGCCTGCGGCCCCGTACGCTTGGGGGAGTGCGCCGCCTCGTCGCCCTCGCCATGCCCGGCGGCCCCGCCTTCGCCGAGGCGCTCCGGCGTTGCTGGGACGACGGCGATGCCGTGCTCCCTCTCGACACGCGCCTTTCTGCGACCGCCGTCGACCGGCTCGTGGCCGCCCTGCGGCCCTCGGCGGTGATCGACGCCTCAGGCGGGCGAAGCTCGCTCAGCGGGGAGCCGGTCGAGGACGGCGACGCTCTGGTCGTCGCCACGAGCGGGACCACAGGCGAGCCGAAAGGCGTGGTGCTCACCCACGCCGCCGTCGCCGCCTCGGCCCGGGCGACGAGCGCCCGCCTCGGTGTCGACCCGGACCGGGACCGCTGGCTCGCCTGCCTGCCGCTGGCCCATGTCGGCGGCCTCTCGGTCGTGACGAGGGCGATCGTGTGCGCGACGCCCGTCGAGATCCAGCCTGGTTTCTCCGTGGAAGGGGCGCTCGCAGCGGCAAGCGACCGGGGGGCGACGCTCGTCAGCCTCGTGCCCGCGGCCCTCTCCCGTCTCGGGCCCGAGGGGGCGGCCCTGTTCCGCACCATCGTCCTCGGCGGCCAGCAACCGCCTGCCGACCGGCCGGCGAACACCGTCGCCACCTACGGCATGACCGAGACGGGCTCGGGGGTCGTCTACGACGGTGCCGCCCTCGCGGGCGTGGAGGTGAGCGTGGTGGAGGGCGAGGTCTGGCTCCGCTGCCCGATGCTGCTGCGCAGCTACCGGGACGGGTCCGACCCGAAGACGCCCGAGGGCTGGTTCCCGACCGGCGACGCCGGCGGGCTCGACGGCGCCGGGCGCCTCGAGATCCACGGCCGGCTGGACGACGCCGTGATCTCGGGCGGGGAGAACATCTGGCCGGCCCAGGTCGAAGCCGTGCTCCGGGGGCACCCGGGGGTGCTCGAGATTGCCGTCGGCGGGCGGCCTGACCCGGAATGGGGTGCCAGGCTCGTCGCCTACGTGGTGGCCTCGCCTCAGGGCGAGGAGATGGAAACGGGGACGTTTCTCGCCCAGCTGCGCGAGCGCGTAAGAGAGCACCTGGCGCCCTTCGCGGCCCCCCGCGAGCTCGTCATCGTCGCCGATCTTCCCCGCACCGCCATCGGCAAGCTCAGCCGGGCCGATCTGGCGGCTCTCGGCGGTCCCCGGGCGGCTGTCGAGTGAGACCCGCCCGCCGCAGGACCGAGCCCCATGGCACCTGCCCGTAGATTCCGGGGCGTGAAAGCGTTCCGAGCCCTTGTTTTCGGAGGGCGCAGGTGAACCGGCTCGGCGGGCAGACGAGCCCTTACTTGCGCCAGCATGCCGGCGACCCCGTCGACTGGTACCCGTGGGGCGACGAGGCTCTGGAACGAGCCAGGGAGCTTGACCGGCCCCTCTTCGTCTCGATCGGCTACTCGTCCTGCCACTGGTGCCACGTCATGGGGCACGAGTCGTTCGCCGACCCGGCGACGGCGGAGGTGATGAACAGCCATTTCGTGAGCGTCAAGGTCGACCGCGAGGAACGCCCCGACCTCGACTCGATCTACATGGAGGCGGTCCAGGCGGCCACGGGCCGTGGCGGGTGGCCGATGAGCATCTTCGCCACCCCCGAAGGGCTCCCGTTTCTCGCCGGCACGTACTTCCCCGACACCCCCCGCCACGGGATGCCGTCGTTCGGCCAGGTGCTCGAGGCCGTCGCCGACGCCTGGAGCTCGCGCCGCGACGACGTCCTCGCCGGGGCGCGGGCGCTGTCGGGCGCGATCGCGAGCCGGCTCGCGCCGCCGGGACAGGAGCAGGCGCTGACCCCGCCTGGCATGGCCCCCCGACGGGCCGAGGCCCTGTGCGAGGCGGCCGTCGATCAGCTGGGGTCGATCTTCGACGCTCACAACGGCGGTTTCGGCTCAGCACCGAAATTCCCCCAGCCCCTCTTGCTGGACCTCCTCCTGCGCCACCACGTCCGCACGGGCGCGGGTGCCTCGCTCGAGATGGTCGAGCGCACCTTGGAGGCGATGGCCTCCGGCGGCATCTACGACCACCTCGGCGGCGGGTTCGCCCGCTACTCGGTCGACCAGCGCTGGTCCGTGCCCCATTTCGAGAAGATGCTCTACGACCAGGCGCTCATCGCCCGCGTCTACCTGCACGCCTGGCAGCTCGACGGCGATCCCCGCTGGCTGCAGGTGCTGGAGGAGACTCTCGCCTACGTGCTCGGCGAGCTACGCGCCCCCGAGGGCGGGCTCTACTCGGCAGAGGACGCCGACTCCGAGGGCGAGGAGGGCCGCTACTACCTCTGGTCGACCGGGGAGCTGACCTCGGTGCTCGGGTCCTCCCGGGCGAAGGCGGCGGCCGACTGGTACGGGGTCACGCCGGAGGGGAACTTCGAGGGACGCACGGTCCTGCACCGCGCCCGGCGCGGGGAGCTGACGCGCCCGCCCGAGATCGAGGCCGCCCGCCGCGAGCTCCTGGCGGCGCGCGCGGGTCGCGTCCGGCCGGGGCTCGACGACAAGGTCATCACCGAGTGGAACGCCATGATGTGCTCGACGCTCGTAGAGGCGGCGGCCGCCACGGGCAGCGCCGACTGGTCGAGGGCGGCGGAGGAGATCGCCGTGTTCCTGCTCGGGCACCTGCGGCGTGAAGATGGAAGGGTGCTGCGCTCTTTCTGCCAGGGGCGGGCGAGCCTTCCGGGCTACGCGGCCGACTACGCCTGGCTCGTCGACTGCTGCACGCGTCTCGGCGAGCTCTCCGGCGACCCGCGCTGGACGATGGAGGCCGTGGCTGTCGCCCGCGAGCTCCTCCGGCTCTTCGCCGACGGGGAAACGGGCGGCCTGTACACGACCGGGTCGGACACCGGGGCACTCGTCGTGCGCCCTCGTGAGCTGCACGACGGCGTGACGCCGGCGGCAGGGTCGGTGGCAGCCGTGGCCCTGGCCCGCCTCGGCGCCCTCGCGGGCGACGACGAGCTCACCGCGGCAGCCGAGCGCATCGTCGCCGCCGCCGGAGCCGAGCTGGCGGCTTCTCCCTTGGCCTTCGGCGAGCTCCTCCTCGCCGCGGCCCTGCTCGAGCACGGTCCGGTCGAGATCGCCGTCACGGGCGAGCGGGAGGACCTCGTTCGGGCCGTCCAGGGATGTTTCCTGCCCGGTGCCGTGCTCGCCTGGCGCTCGTCCCGCAGCGGGCTCGATGCCGGCGGCGACGGGGGCACGGGCGGCGCGGGCACGGGCGGCGACGGCACGGGCGCACCGGGGCCGGGCGACGGGGGCACAGGCGACGGCACGGCCGCCTTCGAGAGCCCGCTTCTCGCCGGCCGCGAGGACGGCTTCGCCTACATCTGCCGAAGGGGAGCCTGCCTGGCTCCGGTCGGCAACGCCGATGACCTCCTTGCCGCTCTCGCCGCGACGGTCGCTTCGCCGTGAGGCGCCACAGCGTGAGGCTCCCCTCGCCCCGGCACCGCCGGCCGGGCGCGGTCCGGGCGAACCAGCCCGGGGACGTGCTCCGCTGCCTGTTGCTGGCCCGGGGCCCGGAATGGGTGGCCGTGGACGTCGCCACCGGGGCCCTGCTGCGCAGCCATGCCTCCGGATGGCCGGTGGTGCCCGCGGACTCGAGCCTCGCCCGGGCCGTCTCCCACGACGGCATCGGCACGGGCCAACCCCATACCGGTCCGGAGCTGGACGTCGTCGAGATCGAGCTGACAGACGACGACGAGCCGGTCGATCCGGCGCGCCCGGAGGCCGTCATGATCAGCAAAGCGCCCGAGCTGATCGGAACCCCCCGGCACCGACCCGTACGCCGGCTTCTCAACGAGCTGCTCCCCGTCGACTCGAGGCGACCGCTGCTCGGGTCGCTCGGCCCCTCGATCTCCTATGAGGACCTGGACGGCTCACGCCCTTCTGTCGCGGTCGTGGCTCCCGACCGCGCACCGCAGTTCGCCTGGGACCTGTCGGGCACGTGGTGCCAGTTCAGCCTCGGAGGCCGCAAGCACTGCCTCCCCGTGGTCGATGAACGCGTCGTCGAAGCCGACGGGCGTGCCGGGAGCGGCACTCTCACCAGCGACGCTGTCGAAAGGGCGATCGGGGGGCCTCCCCGCTACCTGGTGGTCGCCCTTGGGGCGCCGCGCAGGGGCCAAGCGCCCAAACTCGTGCTCGGCGTGCTGCCGAGACCCTGAGGCGGCCGGGCTCAGAGCGGAAGCGTGCTCGCCGCCAGCGCCTCGGCCATCGCCCAGCCGAAAGCCACGAGGCTGTCGGAACGCTCGGCGTCCAGCGCCGCGAAGAGGTCGTCCAGGCACTCGCACTCGGGCGGCGGCACCTGCGGGTCGTAATCGAGCAGCCCGGCGGCGTCTCCGTCGCCCTTGAGCACGAAGGTCCTGTCGTCGAGGTTCCCATCGGCGCCGAAACGCTTCGCCAGGCGGCGACCCCAGGCACGCTCCTCACCTGTCGCCCGGTGCTCGGGACGCGGGACTACGTCTTCGAGGCCCGAAAAAGCGCGGAAACCGCGAGGCTGCGCGAACCTGGTCCCGACGAGGACGTCCTCGTCGGGGAAGGCGAGCACGGCGCGGCGGTAGAGGTCCCGCATCGCGGCCTCGAGAGCGACGCTGGCGTTGCGCCCCCGCGTGAAGGCCGCCACGCCGACCAAGAGGCTGGGAGTGCCCCCGATCCGCTCGAGGGTTGCGAGGGCGTAGCCCTGCAGCCTCCCCTGCTCACGAACCTGGGTGACGAGCACCCACTCCTCGCGCTGCTTGGAGAGGAAGCCCACCTCCCAGCCGGATCTCTCCGCCGCGGAGAGATCGGCCATCTCGGCCAGCTCCGCGTCAGTGAGCGCCGTACAGTCCTTCGTAGCGACCTCGATATCGATGGCCATGACCGTCTCAAACTCCCGTGCGTCGCTCTCACCCTGCCGCCCCGACCCGTCCGAGCTACGGTGCATGACCGCCCCCGAGAACACTGGCCGTTAATGGCGACGCCGAGCCCCAACGTGCCCGGCTGTGCGTGCACATCCCGGCTCGGACCACTAACAGTGTACGGGATCGAAGCTATGACCTGCCAGGGCGCCCCGTGACGGGCTCAGTTGGCGACGGCAGAGGTGCCCAGGAGCTCCTTCAGGGCGCCGACGAGCCCACCTCTGGGATTGACGTTGAACTGCGGGGGAAGCCTCAGCACCTTCTCCCCGACGCGCAGGTGAACGGCGCAGGTGCCGGGATGCTCACGCACGAGATCGCGGACCTGGCGCACGAGGGAGTCGGTCAGCCGGTTGAGCGGCAGCACGACCTCGACAGGCGGATCGTTGCCCGGCGTGGCGAGCTCGAGGCGTCGTACCTCCCTGCAGATGAGCTTGGGCTGGTCCTCCCGGAGATCGAGCCGGCCACGCACCGCCACGATGGCGTCCTGCTCGAGGAGGGCCCCGTACTCGAGCATGGTCTTCGGGAAGACCATGACGTCGATCGCCGCCTCGAGGTCCTCGAGCACGAAGGTGGCCATGATCTCGCCGCGGCGCGTGTAGCGACGCACGAGGGCGGTGACGACGCCCCCGGTCGTGACCGCGACGCTCTCGCCCAGCTCCGAAGGACCGCCGGCACCGCCCACCGGCCCCGTGGCGTCATCCGCCGGGACGGCGGAGTCGAGCAGATCACGGATCGTGACGTCGGTGGCGTTGCGCAACGACTGCTCGAGGCCCATGAGCGGATGGTCGCTCACATAGAGCCCGAGCATCTCCTTCTCGAAGGCGAGCCGCTCGCCCTTGTCGAACTCGAGGTCCGGGATCGCAACCCAGGTGCCGTCGAAGCTGCCCGGCGAGCCACCTCCGGCCGCGGCCGTGCCGGCCTCGTCGTCGAGAAGCGAGAACAAGGTCGCGATCCCCTGCTCGGACTCGCGCCTGCGGACGAGGGCGCGCTCGATGATGGCCTCGAAGGCCAGGCAGAGCCCCTTTCGCGGATGGCCGAGCGAGTCGAAGGCTCCCGCCTTCACGAGCGACTCGACGGCCCTCTTGTTGAGCGCGCTCGGATCGACACGGCGACAGAAGTCGTAGATGTCGGTGAAGGGCCCACCGGCGTCGCGCGCCGCGACGATGTGCTCGACGATGGCCTCCCCGACGTTGCGGACGGCGGAAAGGCCGAAGATGATCACCCCCCGGCCACCGGCGACCTGGGCCCCCGCCGGGGCCGAGGCGGCCGGCACGGCCCGGATCGGGGTGAAGTTCGAGGAGGAGGCGTTCACGTCCGGCACCCGGACCTCGATGCCGAGCGTGCGGCACTCGGCAAGGTAGACGGCAGTCTTGTCCTTGTCCCCCTTGACCGACGACAGCAGCGCGGCGAGGTACTCGACCGGGTGGTTCGCCTTCAACCACGCCGTCTGGTAGGCGACAAGGCCGTAGCCGTACGAGTGCGACTTGTTGAAGGCGTAGTCGGCGAAGGGCTCGATGATGTCGAACAGCTGCTTGCCGAGCGCCTCGTCGTAACCCTGCCGGACGCATCCGGCGATGAACTTCTTGCGCTCGGCGGCGAGGAGGGCGCGGTTCTTCTTGCCGCAGGCCTTGCGCAGATTGTCGGCCTCCTCGAGGGAATAGCCCGAGAAACGCTGGGCGACACGCATCACCGATTCCTGGTACAGCATCAGGCCGTAGGTGTCCCCGAGGATCGCCTCCATCTCCGGGTGGAGGTAGGTGACAGGCTTGCGGCCGTTCTTCAGATCCGGATAGTCGCGGTGCATGTTGGCCGCCATCGGGCCGGGCCGGTACAAAGCGACGAGCGCGGCCACGTCGTCGAAGCTCGTCGGCGCCAGGGAGCGCAACGTCGAGCGCATGGCGGTCCCCTCCAGCTGGAAGACCCCGATGGAGTCGCCTCGCCGCAGCATCTCGAAGGTCGCCTCGTCGTCTAGGCGCACGGCGTCTATGTCGGGCCGGGAGCCGGTCGTCTGCTCGATGAGATCGAGGGCCATCACGATCACAGAGAGGTTGCGCAGCCCGAGAAAGTCCATCTTCAAAAGGCCGAGCTCCTCGACGCCGTGCATCTCGTACTGAGTGACGATGGGGGCGTCGCCCGGGTCGGTGCCGGGCTCGGGCTTGCGTTGCACGGGAAGGTACTCGGTGAGCGGCTCCTGGGTGATCACGACGGCGGCGGCGTGGATGCCGTCTTGGCGCCGGAGCCCCTCGAGTCCCCTCGCCACGTCGATCACCAGCTTGGCGTCCGGGTCCTGCTCGTACATCTCCCGGAGATCGGCTGCGGCCATGTAGCCGTCCTCGTGACCCTCGACCCGCTCGAAACATGCCCGGAGCGGGGTGTCTCGCCCCATGACGAGCGGGGGCATGGCCTTCGCGATCCGGTCGCCGAGGGCGTAGGGCAATCCCAGGACACGGGCACCGTCGCGCACGGCGGCACGGGCCTTTATCGTCGAGAAGGTGACGATCTGAGCGACATGATCGGCGCCGTAACGCTCGGCCACGTAGCGGATCATCTCCCCCCGGCGGCGCTCGTCGAAGTCCATGTCTATGTCGGGCATCTGCTTGCGGCCCGGGTTCAAGAAACGCTCGAAGAGCAGGTCGTAGCGGATCGGGTCGAGATCGACGATGCGCAGGCAGTAGGCGACGCAACATCCCGCCGCCGACCCACGGCCCGGGCCGACGCGGATGCCCGAGTCCCTCGCGAAGCGGATGATGTCCCAGACGACGAGAAAGTAGGCGGAGAAACCCATCTCCGCTATGACCCTCAGCTCGAAATCGAGCCGCTCGGCCACCTCCGGTGGGATCTGCGAGCCGTAACGGGCCGCGGCTCCCTCGTAGGTCAGGTGGGCGAGGTAGTCCGCCGCCGACTGCTCGTAGGTGTCGCCCCGGAACGCCTCCGGGATCGGGAATTGCGGGAGCGCCGGCTTGCCCAGCTCGAGCTCGACCTTGGCCCTTTGCGCTATCCACAGCGTGTTGTCGCACGCGGCCGGCAGTTCGGCAAAAAGACGCCGCATCTCTTGGGCGCTCTTCAGGTAGTGCTCCTCGCCCTCGAACTTGAACCGCTTCGGGTCGTGGATCGTGGCGCCGGTCTGCACGCACAAGAGCGCGTCATGGGCGACGGCGTCCTCGCGCCTGCAGTAATGGCTGTCGTTGGTGGCCAGAAGAGGGGCGTCGATGGCCCGGGCGATCCGAACAAGGCCGGGATTGGTCGTCCGCTGCGCCGCGATGCCGTGGTCCTGCAGCTCGACGAAGAGGCTCTCCTTGCCGAAGATGTCCTGAAGGCGCCCGGCCAGGCGCAAAGCGGAGTCGAAATCGTCGGCGAGCAGAGCCTGGGCGACGACGCCGCCGAGGCACCCGGTCGTGGCGATGAGGCCGTCGTGATAGCGCTCGAGAAGCTCCCAGTCCACGCGGGGCTTGTAGTAGTAACCCTCGAGGTAGGCGGCCGAAGAGAGCTTGATGAGGTTGCGATAGCCCTGCGTGGTCTCGGCGAGGACGGTCAGGTGGTAGTAGAGCTTCTCGCCCCGGTCGCCCTCGCCGCCGGTGTCGTCGATGCGGCCCCGCCGCACGGGTCGCTCGGAGCGGGACTGAGCGGCCATGTAGGCCTCGGTGCCGATGATCGGGGTGATGCCGGCCTGGCGGCACTCCTTGTAGAAGTCGAGGACGCCGTACATGTTCCCGTGGTCCGTGATCGCCAGCGCCGGCTGGCCGTCGGCGACCGCGACCGCCACGAGATCTCCGATCCGGGCCGCCCCGTCGAGCATCGAGTACTCGGTGTGGGTGTGGAGATGGACGAAGGATTCGCCCCCTCGTGCTCTGCCCTCGCCCGGCTCCACCACCGCTCGCCCACTCCCTGTCCACAGGCTCCGTCCACAGCCTGTGGACGAACTACAAGCCTGTCATTAGCCCTAGCGCACCATAGCGCGCCGGGTGTGCGGCGGGCAGCCGTGCGGGGCCGACCCCGTCCCTCTCGGTCACTCCCCGCAGCGAAATTTTGCCACCGTGCGTGATATGCGCGACGCTGTACGTATGGAGCGCTCAGATCTCGACACATTGTTACGCCGTCTGTCTTCTGCAGACGGCTCAGACTTGCACTTGAAGGTGGGCTCCCCACCACGAATGCGCATCAATGGCGACCTCGGGCGGGTCGCCGACGCACCGGTCATCACTACGGACGACATGGTGCGGATGGCCAAGGAGGTCATGCAGGAGCGGACCTGGGCGCATTTCGACGCGACGAACGAGGCCGACTTCGCTTATTCCATTCAGGACCTGGGCCGCTTTCGTGTGAACGCCTACCGCCAGCGCGGAACTATCGGCATGGTCTTCCGGCTCGTCCGCTCGCATGCGCGGTCTTTCGGTGAGCTGAACCTCCCCGAGGCCGTCCGGCGGCTCGCCGACGAGCAACGAGGCCTCATCCTCGTGACGGGGCCGACAGGCTGCGGCAAGACGACGACCCTGGCCGCCATGATCGACCACATCAACCACACCCGTGAGTGCCACATCGTCACGATCGAGGACCCGATAGAGGTCCTGCATCACGACGAGCTCTCCGCCGTCAGCCAGCGCGAAGTCGGGTTCGACACTTCGAGCTTCCTCGTCGCTCTGCGCTCGGCACTTCGCGAAGACCCCGACGTGATCCTCGTCGGCGAGATGCGCGACACCGAGACCGTCGAGACTGCCCTCAGCGCGGCCGAGACCGGGCACCTCGTGTTCGCCACGCTTCACACCATTGACTGCGTGGAGACCATCAACCGGGTCATCGACTTCTTCGCTCCCGCGCAACAGCGCCAGGCGCGCCTCAGCCTGGCCGGCGCTCTCAAGGGCACGCTCTGCCAGCGGCTCGTGCCCACCGCCGACGGCTCAGGACGAGTGCCCGCCCTCGAGGTAATGATCATCAACGGCCGCATCCAGCAGTGCATCATCGAACCCGTCCAAGGCGGCGACATCACCTCGATCATCCGCGAGGGCGAGTACTACGGGATGCAGACCTTCGACCAGGCGCTCGTCTCCCTGCTCGAGCAGGGCACGATCGACCTGCGCGCCGCCACCCAGGCGGCCTCGAACCCGCACGACCTGCGCGTCGCCCTGCAAAAGCGTGGCCTGGTCGGATCCGGCGTCCGCTAGCCGGGCGCGCTCACAGGCCCACCCAGGCGTGGACGATCGGGGGCCCGAAGAGCACCGTTATCACGGTGCCGGCGGCTAAGGCCGGGCCGAAGGGGATCTGCGTCCGGCGTTGCACCTTGTGCATCGCCAGCAGCACGGCGGCGGGCACGCCCGCCACGACGAAGCTGACCAGGAACGCGAGGACCACCTCGCGATAGCCGATCCAGCCGAGGAAGCCTCCGCACAGTCCCGCCAGCCGTACGTCGCCGAAGCCGATGCCCTTCGGCACGGCGTAGAAGAGCGCGAAGAAGACGGCGAAGGCGGCTGCGCCTCCGATCGCCGCCCCCGCCAGCGCGGACCAGCGGTGGGTGCCGGCCGAGGCGAGGATGAGCAGGGGCGCGCCGAGAACCGCAGTCACGTAGACGAGGGCGGACGGGATCCTCATGTGCTCGAGGTCGATCGCCGAGATGGCGACGAGGCTCGCCCCGAGCACACAGAAAGCGGGCAGTTCCCACGCCGAGGTCAATCGCCAGGCGAGGAGGACGAAAAGGATCCCGGTCCCGAGCTCCAACATGGCGTCCCGAGGTGGGATGTGGGCGCCGCAAGCGCGACAGCGCCCTCGCAGGAGCAAATAGGAGACGACGGGAATGTTGTCGTAGGCCCGGATAGGCGCCGAACAGGCGACGCAATGAGACGAAGGCGACACGATCGACTCCTTGCGGGGGAGCCGGTCGACAACGACGCCGACGAACGAGCCGATGACCAGGCCGATGATGCCGGCCATCGCCCCTAGGGCCGCTGACATCCAGGCTCGAAGGCCCTTTCCTCGAGGTCGGCTCGCGCGGGCGCGAGCACGACGATCACTTGCACGTTGTTTCCTCCGGCCCGGCTCGTCCTGGCTCGATGCCTCGCGTACCCTATCCGCGCTAGCATAATCACGTAGCGCGCGGCTTCGACCGCTCAGCGCGCCCGGGAACTCGCGGAAGACGGCGCGTCGTCCGAAGCTGGAAATGATCGAATAAAGAAATTACGACGCGCGCCCGATGCTATTAGGGGATGAGTACCACGGAGCAGAGCCCGCCGCACGCCGCACGACGGCAGTCGTCACCTTCCAAGGCGGAGGTCTCCGAGGCGCGCGCCCTCGCGAAAGAGGTCGGTCTCGACTATGTGGACCTCGACCGCTACCCGCTCAATGCAGCCGCCACCTCCTTGCTGCCACAGCAGGCCGCCCGTCGTCACCACGCGCTCGCCGTCGGCTGGAAGTACGGCACCCCCGTAGTAGCTGTCTCCCGGCCGGACAACATCATGGTCATGGACGACCTCCGCACGACCATCGGGCGCGACATTCACGCCGTGGTCGCCTGCGAATCCCAGATCGACGCCTACATCGAGCGCATGTACGGCCGGGCGGAACCGGCGGCCGCCGCCGCGCACGCAGCCACGGTGCGCAGCGCCCCGGACGGCGCCGCCAAGAGCCCGCCCGCTCCGGCACCGGCTCGGGCAGAATCTCCGGCGCGTCCCTCGCCGGCGACGCCCCCCGCGCCAACGGAGCCCCACGCGCCGGCGGAATCTCACGCGGCGGCGGAATCTCAAGCGGCGGCGGAATCTCACGCGGCGGAGCCCCCGCCGGAGT
>JBKQMT010000024.1:0-31182 GCA_052146595.1 Acidimicrobiales bacterium | reverse complement strand
TCCCCCGCCTGAACGAGCGCACCTGAACCTCCCACAGAGAAGCGGTTGGCCTGCTTCTTGTGTTGTGGTTGTCAACTGGACACGACAGGGTCTTGATGACGTTCATTCGATGCCTGAGCGAACGAAGTCCGGAAGTGTCGTCTGACCAGCCAGAACGTTGTGATTCTGACAATGGCGGAGGGAGTGGGATTCGAACCCACGGTGCCCTCGCGGACACAACGGTTTTCGAGACCGCCCGATTCGGCCGCTCTCGCATCCCTCCGGGCGAGGAGGTTAGCCGAGGACGCCGCGCCGGTTCTTGAAGAAGTCCCGCAGCAAGGCGCCCGCCTCCTTGGCAGCCACCCCGCTGCAGACCTCGACCTCATGGTTGAGTCGCGGGTCGGCGCAGAGGTTGTAGAGGCTCCCGCAGGCACCTGCCTTGGGATCGAAGGCGCCGAAGACGAGACGCCTGACCCGGGCGAGCACCGCAGCGCCCGCACACATCGGGCAGGGCTCGAGCGTCACGACGAGTGTGGCGTCTTCCAGGCGCCAGGTGCCGAGCTGTTCGGCTGCTCGTCGGAGGGCGAGGATCTCGGCGTGGGCCGTCGGGTCATTGCGCAGCTCGCGCTCGTTGTGGCGCCGGGCGACGACCTGGTCCCCGACGATGACGACGGCTCCGACCGGCACGTCGTCGTGGTCAGGGGCGAGTGCCGCCTCCGCAAGGGCGACGGCCATGGCGCCGGCATAGTCAAAAGGGGCGGTGCCGCTCCCGGTCGCGGTTTCGGTCACGCTGGGAGCGTAGATCGGGGCGTCGCGCCCTGTACGGGCCGGGACCGTCAGGAAGCTCTTCGTAGCGCTGAGCGTGACTGAGTCGAGACGTCGCCGGTCCCGGCCCGCCCCTGGCCTCCGCCGACCGGCAGGTTTCGGCTGAACTGGACCCGGCTCAGCCGGACATCCGCCGCCAAAGCCATCGCGGGGCGAGCCGCAGGAGGGGGAATACGTAACGCAGCACCGGCGGTACCCAGACCACCTCCGAGTCCTTCTCCAGTCCGCGGACCACGGCGTCGGCCACTTCGGGGGCGTCAATGGCCAGCGGCTGGGCGTTCCGGCCCCTGGTCATCTTCGTCCTGACGAAACCGGGCCGTACCACCATCACCTTCACCCCACTCCCGACCAGGGCGTCGCCGAGCGCGAGCGCGAAGCCGTCGAGGCCCGCCTTGGCCGCTCCGTAGACGAGATTGGCAGCCCGCACCCGGTAGCCGGCAACCGACGACAGGACCACGATCCGACCGTGCCCCTGGGCGCCGAGCACTCGGGCGAAGGTCGCCATGGCCGCGGCCGGGCCGGTGAAATTGGCCGTCACCAGCGAAGCGACGCTGCACGCGTCGAGATTCGCGAGCTCGCTCGTGCCGAGCACCCCGGCGGCGATCAGCACCAGGTCGATGGCGCCGAGCCGTTCGGCCGCCAGGTCGGCGAACTTCTCGAGGGCTCCGACGTCCGTCACGTCGAGCAGCGCGACTTCGACATTGGGGACGAGGAGCCCGCGCAGGTCCTCGACCGCACCCTCGAGGCTTTCGGTGGTCCTGCCTGCGAGGAGGACAGACCGCAGCCGGCGACCTGCGAACGCGCGCAGGATGGCGCGGGACAGATCGGAGCCGCCGCCGATCACGAGCACGCTCTCCGGCATGCCTGCGACATCGCCGGCGCGTTGGGCGGTGTCCCCGTGGGAGCGCCCGAGCCCCGGGCCGTTCGCCGAGGGCGTGGGTGGGCCGGCTTGCCGAAGGCGCATGGAGACAATGGTAGGGGGCCTTTCCGGCCTGGTAGAAGGTAACCCGGCCTGGTAGAAGGCAACCCGGCCTGGTAGAAGGCAACCCGGCGTCGTCCCGGCGTGATCCCCGACGACCTGGCGCCGTATCGGCGCCTACGTCATGCCGCTTGCCCGCTCGGGTCGCTCCGCCCCGGCGCTCAGTTGAACTGGAACGACCGTTTGGAAAGGTTGAGCCAGAACCCCTCGATTGTCGTGTCGACCGGCCCCGGCGCGTCGATCGACGCTCCGAGAGCGACGAAAAGGGGCACGAGATGCTCGACGGTGGGATGGGCGAACTCGAGGGCCGGAGCTCGACGCCGGTAGTCCAGCAGGGCGTCGAAATCGCGACGGGCGACGCACTCGGCTGCCCAGGTGTCGAATTCCGCCGACCATGCCGGCGGGTCGTCGTCGGACCGGTTCAGGTCGATAAAGGGGAGCCCGTGGGTCAAAAAGCCGCTGCCGATGATGAGCACGCCCTCGTCGCGAAGCGGAGCGAGGTGTCTCCCGGTCTCGAGCAGGGCCTCGGCACCGAGGGTCGGCATCGAGATCTGAAGGACGGGGACGTCAGCCTCAGGCCACATGCAGATGAGGGGGATGAAGGCCCCGTGGTCGAGCCCCCGCCGCGGCGAATCGGCGACGGGCTGGTAGCCGGCGAGTAGATCGCGAACCCGGCCGGCGAGCGCCGGTGCGCCGGGGGAGGGATAGGTGAGCTCGTAGAAGCGCCTGGGGAAGCCCCAGAAGTCGTAGACGAGAGGCACGGTTGTCGTAGCCGCGATGGTGAGGGGGGCCTGTTCCCAGTGCGCCGAGACCATGAGGATCGCCTGCGGGCGTCTTATCGCCCGGGCCCAGGAGGCGAGCTGGCCGGGCCAGACGGGGTCTTCCACGAGCGGCGGGGCACCGTGGCCGAGATAGAGCGCCGGCAGCCGGGTCGTCCCTGCGGTCCAGACCTGGTCGCTCATGGTTCCCTCATTTTGCCGGAGTCGAAGCTACGGCCGGGTCGGCGTGCTGATTAGGCTCCGGCCATGGGCTTTCGTGGGTGGCCGGCCGAGGCGATCGAGTTCTACGAGGGTTTGGAGGCTGACAATTCGAAGACGTACTGGAACGAGAACAAGTCCGTCTATGACAGCTGCGTCCTGCGGCCTATGACCGAGCTGCTCGCCGATCTGGCGCCGGAGTTCGGGGCGTCCAAGCTCTTCCGTCCCTACCGGGACGTGCGCTTCAGCGCCGACAAGGCGCCCTACAAGACGACGATCGCGGCAACCCTAGAGCTCGGCGGTTACGTCCAGCTTTCCGCAGAGGGCCTCGCGGCCGGATGTGGCATGTGGATGATGGCCCCCGACCAGCTGGAGCGGTACCGCATGGCCGTATCCGCCGAGACGACAGGTCAGTCGCTTGCCGAGCTGCTGGCGGCCCTGCGTGCCGCCGGGATGCAAGCCGGCGGTCACGACGAGCTGAAGACGGCTCCGAAGGGTTACCCGAAGGACCACCCGCGCATCGACCTGCTGCGCTACAAGGGCGTCACCGCCTGGTTGCAGTGGCCGCCTGGCCCATGGCTCGGCAAGCCCAGCGCCAAGGATCGCGTCGTCAAATTCTTCCGCACCTCAGCGCCTCTCAACGACTGGCTGGAGGCCAACGTCGGGTCGTCGACTCTCGAGCACTGGGGGCGTCACTGAGCAAGCTCGCCCGGCGAGCTTCTCGGCGGCGCTCGCCGGGTTCGGGGAGCTCAGAGGCGGCCCTGGTACTCCCCGGAGAGGCGCGCCGGTGCACGCGCCAACCAGGCCTCCACGACGACCTGCCCCAAGTCTTCGACTGTGATGCGCTCGAGGCGGACGAGAACCGCGGCGTAGCCGTTGAAGTGGGGGGTCGTAAAGAAGATTCCCGGGTCCCCGGCCAGGAGCGCTTCTTTCTCTCCAAGGTCAGCGACCATCGCCCCGAGGACAGGGCCCTCAGGCGCCTGGTCGCCGAGCGCCTCGAGGTCGGGTTTGCGCAGCGGTCGTTCCCACACGAACAGCTTGTCTTTCACCCGCCACTGGGTGTTTCCGCGCGACTCACGTTCGTTCGTTTCCGGTAGAGCGAGTGCGAGTCGGCGGACGTCGTCCCAATCGGCCATGAACGAAGGCTAAGGGGCGCGGGTGAGTTCCGGGCGTCGATCGTGTGGCGCCGGAGGCCGTTAAACTCCGGCTCTCGGTGCTCATGGGCCAAGCGCACGGGCGGCCCGGACAAAGGGAGGAGAAGCCATGACGATCGCTGTTGGCGACCGCATACCCGATGTCGAGATCTGGACGACCGGTAGTGACGGGCCGGAGGCGGTCCGGACCGGTGAGGCCCTCGGCAAGGGGACTGTCGTGCTTTTCGCCGTCCCGGGGGCATTCACCCCCACCTGCTCGGACTTCCACCTTCCCGGTTACCTCGTCCGCTCCGACGATCTGCGCGAGAAGGGAGTCGATACCATCGCCTGCGTGTCGGTCAACGACCCCTATGTGATGGAGGCGTGGCGTCGCAACCAGGGTGTCGGCAAGACCATCGCCATGCTCGCGGACGGGAACGGGGCGTTCACCCGGGAGATGGGTCTCGAGGCGGACAAGAGCAGCGCCGGGCTCGGGGTCCGTTCGCAGAGGTACGCGGCTGTCATCAAGGACGGAGTCGTGACGACTCTCATGGTCGAGCCCGGCGGCGGACTGACAGTCAGCTCTGCCGACTCGGTGCTGGAGGCTTTGTAGCCGCCGGTCGCGTCGACCCGGAGCCACGGACCCTCCGGGAGGGCCGCGGCCTGCGGCCTGCAACGAATGAGAACGGGGGGACTGATGAGACGACGGCCACCTGGGGTGAGGCGCCGCCTGATTGTGGCCGGGGCCACTGCTGTCGCGGTCGCGCTCGTTTCTACAGCAGGTGCGGACGCCTCGGCGTCGCCGTCTCCGAGGGCGAAGCCTTCCCGGCTGCTGGCACACGCTGAGGCTCGCCAGGACTCGCTCCGCCGGGCTCGTGCGGCCTCTCTCGGCGATCTTCTGACCTACGACTACGGCAACACACGTTCCGGCCAGGACGCCGTCGACCCGCCGATCGGGAACCTGTCCTCCGGGCCCGCCTGGGACGACCACTTGGACGGTGCCGTCTACGGCGAGCCGCTCGTCTACGACGCCACGGTCTACGTCGCCACGGAGAACGACTCGGTCTATGCGGTCGCAGCCGGCACCGGCCAGGTGCTCTGGCACGTGCACGTCGGGACCTCGGTGAGCACCTCGGTGATCGACTCGGCTCCGACGCTCTCCTCGGGTTGCGGAGACATCGATCCTCTCGGGATCACAGGGACGCCTGTCATCGACGCCGCCACCGGCGAGATCTTCGTTGCCGAGGAGACCGAGCTGCCCGGCCACAGCGACTGGCAGGGCATCCGGCACCGGCTCGTTGCCGTCAGCCTGACGAGTCACCGCGAACTCTGGTCACGTGACATCGACCCGCCCCACCCCAACAACTCCGCCTCCTACTACATCCCGGCCGAGCAGCAGCGTCCTGCGATGACTCTCGCCAACGGGCGTCTTTATGTCGACTTCGGAGGGCTCGACGGTGACTGCGGCCAGTATCACGGTTACGTCGTCGACGTGTCCGTCTCGGGCGCCGGCCCGATGGACACCTACCAGGTCCCGACCCAGCGAGAGGGCGCGGTATGGGAGACGAACGGAGCCGTCGTGTCCCCACAAGGTGACCTCTATGTGGCCACTGGCAATGGCAGCTCCAACACGATGGCGGACTACGACGAGGGGAACTCGGTCATCGAGCTCTCCCCGAGGTTGAAACGGATCGGCTACTGGGCCCCGAGCAACTGGGTCCAGCTCAACGACCAGGACTGGGACCTCGGATCTGCAGGCCCTATCGCCGTGCCCGGGACTTCACTGCTGTTCGTGGCCGGCAAGCCCTCCTCGAGCGGGGACTACGGCTATCTGGTACGAGAAGGGGACCTCGGGGGCATCGGCCGCGGCGCCTACACCGGCCCGGCGTGCCCCGGCGGGGGCGACTTCGGGGCGGATGCGTCCGACGTCGTCGGGACCGGCAAGAGCGCGCGCACCTTCATCTACGCCCCGTGCGGGAGCGGGACCGAGGCGTTCCAGGTCACGGCCTCACCGATGGCGTTTCGCCGCGCGTGGTCGCCGTCGGCCGGGAACCCGAACGGCTCGCCGATCGTCGCGGGCGGTCTCGTGTGGGCCCTCGACTGGGACAACGCCCTCTTGTACGGCATGAACCCGGTCAACGGGCGGGTCGTGGTCCGTCGGGCGACTGACGCGCTCGACCATTTCGTGGCGCCCGGCGCCGGCGACAGGATGCTCTTCGTGCCCACGGCCTACGGGGTCGAGGCCTTCCGCACCGTCTCCTGACCGGCGCCGGCAGGTGCTGGGGAGCGGTGTCCTTCTATTCCTGCCGCCGACCGGCACTCACGTCCGGCTTCAGAGCCCTCCGGCAGTCAAGGCCACTGCAGCTTCGGGCGTCGCCACGCGGAAGCTGAAGCTCTCCTCCAGGTAGAGGTTGACCTTGTCGGCGTCGTGATGGCTGTAGCCGAGGCAGAGATCCTCTCCCGACTCGAAGAGGAAGTCGCCGCCGCGCAGGCTTAGCACCACGGCCCCTTCCACCCCTGGGGCCCAAACGATCGGGCCACCGAGAATCTGGCGCAGATGGTCGAACACGACCAGGCCTCCGTGCTCGGTCGTCTCGACGACTCCTGTGTACTCCTGGGGTCCGAGGGCCAGGCCGTAAGGCCCGCTCACGCCGGCCTCGAGGAGTGTCTCGACCGCCTTCGCGACATGGCCGGGGTAGCCGGCGTAGTCGTTCCCCAACGAGATGGGCTCGAAGGTGGTGGCGACGGTGATCCCGACGATCCCGGCCTCGGCCCAACCGTGGAAGACGGCGATGTTCTCGGCGACCGCGATCCGGCGCGCCGCCGAGTCCAGTGCCGCCAGGTCGAGATCGGTGGCCCCCCGGTCGGCGTCGAGCAGCTCCTGGCGCGAGATGGCGAAAGGAGCGCGGAGCTCGACCAGCGGCAGGACCCGGCGCTGGCGTGCCTGCAAGTTCTCGCCGGGAGCCCTGATATCCGACACCCGGCCCAGGTTCGTGGCGGAGTGCTCCCAGCCGAGAGGGCCGGAGAAATCGACCAACTTGCGAACCGCGAGTGCGGGCACCAGACGCTCGCGGCCCTCGGTGTCGAGTCGGCTCCAGGCGATGTCTGTGATCGGAGCGTGGGCACGTAGCAGGTGGTTCACAGCGATTCTCCTTTCAGACTCCCGATTCCGAACGAGCCCGACGTCCCGGATGCGCCCGAGTCCGGAGGGGTGGCCGCCTCAGCCGCCGCCTCGATCTCAGTGACGGGACCGCTCGTGAAAAGGTACGTGCGAAGTTTGCGGTCCAAGGCCGGGTCGTGGCGGCGTAGCCACTCCAGGGTCATCGCGGCGTGCTCTTTCTCCTCGTCACGGTTGTGCGCCAGCAGGGCGGCCAGTTCCGGGTCATCAGTGGCTGCGACCCTTTGGTCGTACCAGTCGATGGCCTCGAGCTCTTCTTGGATCGAGACGAGGGCACGGTGCCTGTTGATCACCTCGGGCGTCAACCGGTCTTCGGGCTCGTGCAGCCCGGCGCTCTGGGTCATATTGGGCCTCCTCAAGCACATGGCGGGCACGGGCGGTGAAGCATCGAAGACAGCAGAGCTAGTCCTAGGCGCTTCGGAACCCGTTGCGTTCGACCTTAGTGCCCGATGCTCCCGAGGCGGAGGGCGGCGCCGAGCGGGGGCACGCCCGAGGGACGGCACACCAGGACAGGCGTGTTGACGTCCGCGGGCGAGGCTCATACTATTACGCCCACTGATATATCGATCGTCGGAGTAGGAGGTCGGCTTGGCCAGTTCGGGACGAGGAACCGACGACGGCCGCGGACGGGAGGTTCTGCGACGGGCCGGTGAGGCATCGGTCCTGGTCCTGACGAGCCTCGCCGACGGCCCAAAGCACGGTTACGCCTTGATCCTGGACATCAGGGACTTCGCGGGACTGCAGCTAGGGCCGGGGACCCTCTACGGAGCGCTCGACCGCCTGGAGGCTATGGGGCTGATCGAAGCGCTCCCGGCCGACGAGAGGCGACATCCTTACCGGATCACCTCCGCAGGAGTGGTGGCCTTGCGTGACCACCTCGATTCTCTCGAGCGTGTCAGCGCCGTGGGCCGGCTGCGGCTCGGGCTCGGGTGAGCTCGGCCATGACGAGACCCCGGCAGGCCCGGCTGATCGAAGCAGCCCTCCGGTGCTACCCGACCAGATGGCGAGAACGCCACGGCGAAGAGGCGATCGAGCTTGCCCGGCTCCTCCTGAACGACGGAATGCCGGCTGTCGCCGTGGCGTGGAGCTATCTCAGGGGCGCCGCCCGTGAACAGGCGGTGAGGCCGGGTCGGCGTCTCGGGACCACGCTGGCAGCGGTGCTGGCAGGAGTGACGCTCATAGGGGCGCCTTTGGTTCTCCTGGACTCATTGTCACCAGCCGGCGCGGCTCCCGACAACCAGATCGTCGTGCTCATCTCGAGCCACAGTGACGCGGCCGGACAATTGGAGTCGGTGTTCAGGTCGCATCACTTCGACATTGACGTCGAAAAGGCCCCGTCCTCACCGGGCCAGGCAGGGTCGATCCTGGCTGTTGAACCGGACGTGGTGGCGAGCGGCGAGAAGTCCGTCCTGCGCGAGATCACGGGTGCTTGTGCCGACGGTTCCTCCGGATGCGTCGACGGGATCGTGCTTCCTCTCCACTACAGCGGGAGGGCGCAAGTCTTCGTGGGAGCGCCGGCGAAGCCGGGTGAAACGTATTTCGGTTCCCCTAGCATCTTCGGTCCTGGAGAGAGGCTCCAGTGCAGCGGGCTTTTCGGTGAGACCTTGAGCAAGGCCTGGCCAACCCTCCGCCGTCTCCACGTGAAGATCGCATGGCACATCGACGGGAGCTCATCAGCCACAACAGCGACGCCTAGCAGCTCACTTCATGTCGTCGGCGGAGATGTGTTCTCGGCGACGTCGATATCGATTCAAGTGTCTTCCCGGCAACCGGCGAACTACGGGCATGCGGGCTCCTCCGGCCGGCGTTGCTGAAGGCGCCAGCGGGCTCAAGGGCGCGACGAGCTCCGACGGGGTGGCTCTCTCCTCCGGCCCAACTCGGCGACGTCCTCGCCGGCGGGCCGCAACAGAATGGGCGATCGTCGTCGTGGGGGCTTTGCTGCTGGCGGTCGGGTTCCGCACCTTTGGGTTCGCGTCCTTCTCCGTACCCTCGGCGTCTATGGAGCCAACACTCGAGGTCGGTGATCGAATCCTCGTCCAGAAGGCGTTCTTCAACTGGCACGACCTGCACGAGGGCGACATCGTCGTCTTCGTGCGACCTCCCGCCGACACCATGTGCGTGGCGGCCGGGAACGACCTCGTGAAACGAGTGATCGCGCTTGCCGGTCAGAGCGTCTACTCGGTCGGCAACGGTGTCTTCGTCGATGGGAGGGAGCTCTCGGAGCCTTACGCGACCGGACCGCTGGGTACACCCGTGGCCTCCAGGAAAAGACCCTTCAGGGTCCCAGCAGGAGAGGTCTACGTGATGGGCGACAACCGCTTCGACTCGTGTGACAGCCGGTACTGGGGGCCGATCAAGGGCTCGAGCGTCATTGGCAAAGTGGTCCTCCTCTGGTGGCACAACGGCCACCCCGTTCTTCGCTTGTTCTGATTCCGCGGTACCGCCCGGCACCGCTTGCGCCCGCCCGGTATCGCGCCGAGCCCGCGGGCTATCGTGTCCGAAATCAGGGCATGAACCATGGCGCGGGCGCAGGTGCACGCGTCGTGCAGACGGGAGGACCTCAGTTCGCAAAGGGGGGGCGAAGTGGCTTCAATCGTTGTAGAGCCCGCCAGTCAGGCGGCCCCGCGGAAGGGACTCAAGACCGGCGCGCTCGGCCTGATCTCGAGCGTCGTGATCGGCGTAGCCTCGACGGCTCCTGCCTACAGCATGGCGGCGACGCTGGGCTTCGTGGTCGTCGCGATCGGTGTCCAGGCCCCGATCGTCACGATCCTCGCCTTCATCCCGATGTACTTCATCTCGGTTGGATACCAAGAGATGAACAGGGCCGACCCGGACTGCGGGACGACGTTCACATGGGCGACGAGGGCGTTCAATCCCCGCGTGGGATGGATGGGCGGCTGGGGAATCGTCGCCGCTGACGTCCTCGTAATGGCGAGCCTCGCCCAGATCGCCGGTCAGTACGTCTTCGACCTGTTCAACGCGAATGGCATCGGCGACAATGCCACGAGCGGCTGGGTGCTGCTGGTCGGCATCCTCTGGATCGTCTTCATGACGTGGATCTGCTACGTCGGCATCGAGATCTCCGCCAACTTCCAGAAGGCCTTGCTCGGCATAGAGCTCACCATGCTGACGGTGATGTCGGTCTGGGCGCTCATAAGAGTGGGCAACGGGACCGCCCCGGTCGGGCACCTCGTGCCCACCGGGTCGTGGTTCGACCCCTTTGCCGTGAAGCACTTCAGCGACTTCGTCGTCGGCCTGGCGGACATGCTCTTCATCTACTGGGGATGGGACACGGCAGTCTCGGTCAACGAGGAGACGGCCGACGCCGAGACGGTGCCCGGGAAGGCAGCCGTGCTGTCGACTTTCGTCCTGCTCGGTATCTACGCCCTCGTCATCTTGGGCGTCCAGTCCTTCGCCGGGATCGGTTCGACCGGCATCGGGCTCGGCAACCCGAGCCATGTGAACGACGTGCTGTCGATTCTCGGTCCTGCCATCTTCGGCCATTCGACGCTGGCGTCCGTCCTCGACCACCTGTTGTTGTTGATGGTGCTGTCGTCCGCGGCGGCCTCGACGCAGACCACCATCCTGCCAACGGCGCGAACCACGCTCTCGATGGCGGTCTACAAGGCGATCCCCCGGTCGTTCGAGAGGATCCACAAACGCCATCTCACGCCCACGGTCTCGACAACGGTAATGGGGGCGGTGTCGGTCGCGCTCTACGTCGTCATGAACTACCTGTCGGCAGGTCACGTGATCAGCGACTCGGTCGACGCCCTCGGCGTGATGATCGCCTTCTATTACGGCCTCACGGGCTTCTCCTGTACGTGGTACTACCGCAAGGGCCTCACGAGCAGCGTGCGCAACTTCTTCAGGCAGGGCGTCTTCCCCACCATCGGCGGCCTCATCTTGTACTTCATCCTCGGCTGGGCCTTCTGGTACTACTGGCAGCCCGCGAACAGCTCGACCCACTGGGGCATCTTCGGGCGCCAGATCGGGGGCACTTTCATCCTCGACGTAGGGACGCTGCTGCTCGGCATCATCTTGATGTTCACGATGCAGGCCTTCCGGCCCGCTTTCTTCCGGGGCGAGACGCTCAACCGGGACTCGGCCACTCTCGTCACCGAGGACTTCCTCGCCAAGCAGGCAATACCGCGATAGCCGTTCCGGTTCCCCTCTGTTGGGCGCCCGGCTCAGCGCTCTTCACGAACGATGAGCACAGGGCAGTGCGAGTGGTGGGCGCACTGGCTGGACACCGAGCCCATGAGCAGGCCTAGGAAGCCGCCCCTCCCCCTCGAGCCGACCACCAACAGGCTGGCCCCCCGGCTGGCCTCGATGAGCACCTCGGCCGGGTTGCCCGGGACGCCCAGCCATTCGACGTCGAGACCCTCGGTCGGCGGCCCTGCTGCAGCGGCGCGCTGGAGGACTTCCCTCGCGTCGTGCTCGGTCTGCTCGTAGTAGTCGTGGCCGGTGGATCCTGTCAGCGGAGACGCCATGGCGGGGTAGGCGTAGGTTACCTGGAGGCGGGCTCGGCGAAGCCGAGCCTCTTCGACCGCGACCTCGAGCGCGCCCGCAGATGCTGGTGAACCGTCGACGCCGACGACGATGAGTGGCGAGATTGGAGCGTCCGTCATTGGTCTCGACTCCTTGGCCGTCAATCCCGGGCGGAACGACGGCGGTAGTGCCCCCTTGGGGAAGATCCGACAAGCGCAATCTTCCCATCGACAAGGCTATCCGCGGGGGACCGGTGCGAGGCTTAGGCCCTCGATCGCCCTCGACCACGTCGTGTCAGTTTGAGCAGCTCCGAGACGGCGCGGCACCTCGGCTTGGCGGAACTGAACCGGTTCGCGATAATGGGCTCGCCAACCGGGCTGAGCCTAGGCTTGGCATGGAACTGAACCGGTTCGCGACACCGGGCTCTCCAGCCCGGGCTGTGCCCGGTTCGCAGAGGAGACAGCGTGCAGTACGGACACTTCGACGACGGCCGCCGGGAGTACGTGGTTACGCGACCGGACACCCCGCTTCCCTGGTTGAACTATCTCGGGACCGAGGACCACTTCGGCATCATCTCCAACACGGCGGGCGGCTGCTCGTTCTACCGCGACGCCCGCCTGCGCAGGCTGACCCGCTACCGGCACAACAACGCGCCCTTGGACCTCGGCGGCCGTTACCTCTACCTGCGCGACGATCTCGACGGCGACTACTGGTCGCCTTCGTGGCAGCCGACCCGGAGCTCCCTCGATGGCTACGAGTGCCGTCATGGTCTCTCCTACACGTCAATCTCCTCTGAGCACCATGGCGTGCGCGCCGAGATGCTCTGTTTCGTCCCTCTCGGCGAGTCGCTCGAGGTCTGGCGGCTGCGTGTGCGCAACGGTCGCGGCGAGAGAGCTGGCCTGTCGCTGTTCTCCTCGGTCGAGTTCTGCCTCTGGGACGCCCTGGACGATGCCACCAATTACCAGCGGAACTACTCGGTTGGCGAGGTCGAGGTGGTCGACGGCGTCATATACCACAAGAGCGAGTACCGGGAGCGCAGGGACCACTTCGCCTATTTCGCATGTTCCGAGCCGCTGGCCGGTTTCGACACCCAGCGCGACGTCTTCCTCGGCTCGTGCCGCGGCTGGGACTCACCGCTGGCGGTCGAACGGGGCCAGTCCTTCGACTCGATCGCCCACGGCTGGGCGCCGATCGGATCCCACCACGTCCGGCTGTCGCTCGCCCCCTCGGAGACGCGCGAGGTCATCTTCGTCCTCGGCTACTCGGAGAACCCGGCCGACGCGAAGTTCGACCCACCAGGGTCCCAGACCATCAACAAGGTGCGGGTGAGGCCGGTGATCGAACGCTGGTTGCGGGCAGAACAGGTCGAGGGCGCCTTCGTCGCGTTGGGCAAGGCCTGGGAGGAGCTGCTTTCCGTCCTCCAGGTGGAGACACCCGATGCCGACACCAACCGGATGGTGAACACCTGGAATCCCTACCAGTGCATGGCGACGTTCAACCTGAGCCGATCGGTGTCCTTCTTCGAATCCGGCATCGGCAGGGGTATGGGATTTCGCGACTCGAGCCAGGACCTGTTCGGCAGCGTCGCCATGGTCCCGGCCAGGGCGCGCCAGCGGATCGTCGACCTCGCGGCCACCCAGCTCCCCTCCGGCGGCGCCTACCACCAGTACCAGCCGCTCACAAAGCGCGGCAACAACGAGATCGGGTCAGGCTTCAACGACGATCCTCTCTGGCTCGTCCTCGCCGTCAGCGCCTATTTGAAGGAGACCGGGGATCTCACGCTGCTCGACGAGCTCGTCCCTTACGACAACTCGCCGGGAACCGAGTCGCCGCTCTCCGAGCACCTCGACCGCTGTGTCCGTTACACCCTCGACCGGTTGGGACCGCACGGCCTGCCGCTGATAGGCCACGCGGACTGGAACGACTGCCTCAACTTGAACTGCTTCTCGGAGACCTCCGGCGAATCCTTCCAGACCACCCAGAATCGTGAGGGAGGCATGGCGGAGTCGCTCTTCATCGCCCCGCAGTTCGTGCTCGCCTGCAAAGAGCTCGCTGGAATCGCCCGGCTGCGCGGGGACGCCGACAAGGCCTCATCCCTCGAGGCGGAGGCCAGCCGGATGGCTGCGGCGATCGAGGAACACGGCTGGGATGGCGAGTGGTTCCTGCGCGCCTACGACTTTTTCGGCAAGCCGGTCGGCTCGCGTTCGAACGAGGAGGGGCAGATCTTCGCCGAGCCGCAAGGCATGTGCGTCATGGCGGGGGTCGGCGTCTCCGACGGCAAGGCCGCAGCCGCCCTCAAGAGCGTGAGGGATCGACTTGCGAGCGAGCACGGGGTCATGCTCGTCCAGCCTCCGTACACCCGCTACCACCTCGAGCTCGGAGAGATCACCTCCTACCCTCCCGGGTACAAAGAGAACGGCAGCGTCTTTTGTCACGTCAATCCCTGGATCATGGTCGCCGAGACGATCCTCGGGAACGGGCACGCCGCCTTCGACTACTACAAGCGGACCAACCCCTCGGCGCGCGCCCCGATCAGCGACGTACACAGGTGCGAGCCCTACGTCTACGCGCAGACGATCGCCGGCCCGGATGCCCCCACCTGCGGTGAGGCCAGGAACTCGTGGCTGACCGGTTCCGCGTCGTGGCACCTCACGGCCATCTCGCAATGGATCCTCGGGGTGCGCCCCGAGCTGGACGGGCTTCGTATCGATCCGGTGCTGCCTCCTTCCTGGCGGGGCTTCACCGCCCGCCGTCGTTGGCGGGGGGCGACCTATGAGATCGTCGTCCACCAAGAACAGGGCGCGACAGGTCGCGTCCGGCGGCTCCTCGTCGACGGCGCGGGCGTCGAGGGCAACCTCGTGCGACCGCTTCCGCCGGGATCGAGCGTCAAGGTCGAGGCGACCTTGGAGCGCGCCTGAGGGGGAGCTGCCTTTGGCTGCCGGGACCTGTCTGCGGCCGAGCCGGGGCAAGTCGGTAGCTCGCCTTCTGCGCGGGTTATTGTTCCACGAGCCCTGGGGGGACCCGGTCCAGCTCCGGTTGGGCGGCGCCGACGGAGCCTCGGACCGCAGGCGAAGGAAGGCGACCGCTTCATGAGACAAAGACCCAAGCGGAACAGGGCTCGGCTCCTGGCCACTTCAGCTCTCCTCCCCGCGGGCCTTCTCGCCGGTGTGCTGATGGGCGTCACGACCCCGACCGTTTCGGCAAGCTCGAGCAGGGCATCGGCAGCCCTTGCGCCGTTGGTGATGGAGTCGAGTGCCGAGACCTCGGTCACGGACAACTTCAATCCGTTTCTGCCCTCTTCGGTCGACGCGCAACTCGGCGCGATCTCGTTGATCTACGAGCCCCTGCTCCAGTTTGACATCGCCAGGCCGACCCAGGCACCGTACGACTTCCTGGCGACGGGCTACGCCTGGGGCGCCGGTGGCAGGTCGATCACCTTCGCGGTCCGCCCCCAGGTGGAGTTCAGCAACGGGACTCCCATGACGCCGGCCGACGTCGCGTTCACCTACAACCTGTTGAAGCAGTACCCGGACATCAACACGACGGGGCTTCCGGTCACCGGCGCCACGGTCTCGGGGCAGGACGTCACGATCAGCTTCGCCGCGTCTCAGTACACGAACCTGGAGAACGTCGCGAACGTGTACATCGTCCCGCAGTCGATCTGGAGCAACGTCGGCGACCCCGGCAAGTACATCGACACGGACCCGATCGGCACCGGACCGTACACCGTCGAGAACCTCACGCCGGAGGGCTTCGCCCTGGAGGCCAACTCGAGCTACTGGGGCGGCCCGTGGGACATCGACCACCGGCCCGCGGTGTCCACCATCGAGTTCCCGGCGCTGAGCTCGAACAGCACGGTGGTCTCCGCCCTTATAGGCAACCAGCTCGACTGGGCGGGGAACTTCATCACCGGTCTGCCGGCGGTCTTCGTGAACGGCGACCCGGACCACAAGGTGTGGTTCGCTCCCGTGAGCACCGTTACCCTCTGCCCGAACCTTACGGTGTGGCCGACCAACCAGCTGCCGGTTCGTGAGGCGATCAGCCTCGCTGTCAACCGCGAGACGCTCAGCGCGCAGGGTGAGTCGGGCTTCGAGCCGCCGGCGACCAACGCCAGTGGCCTGACCCTCCCGGGCTTCAGATCGCTGCTCTCGGCGTCGGTGGCGAACATGACCCTCGGCCAGAACCTCAAGCAGGCGAGGGCGGTGCTCGAGGCCGCCGGCTACAAGCTCGACAGCTCCGGATGGTTCGAGAACGACGGGGAGGTCGTGTCGCTGAGTCTCACCGACCCTGAGGCCTACGGCGACTACGCGGTCGACGACGCCATCGTCGTCACCGAGCTCGAGGCGGCCGGTATCAAGGCCACCTTCGTCGGCCAGTCGATCTCTTCGTGGGAGACGGATGTCGCCGACGGTGACTACCAGCTCACCATGCACTGGGGCCAGGCGAGCACCTCGGCCTACCAGCTCTACAGCTACTGGCTGAACAGCTCGCTCTACACTTCGAGCCCCAAGTCGGCCTCGGGTGACTTCGAGCGGCTGGACGACAAGACCGTGGACGCCGACCTCGCCGTCTTGGCGGGAGCGACCACCTTCAGCGAACAGAAGGCCGATCTCGTTCCGATCGAGCATTACGTGGCGACGCAGCTGCCGGTGATCCCCACGCTCTACGGAGTGGCCTTCGACGAGTACAACACGTCGAGCTTCTCGGGTTGGCCGTCTGCAAGCGACCCGTACGAGTCGGGCAGCCCGAACGCGCCGACGAACGAGGTCGTCGTCCTCCGCCTGACTCCGGTCGGCTGATCGCTCGGGTCTAGATCTCGAGGGCGTTTGCTGCGATCACCCTTCTGTACCAGTGCGCGCTCGCCTTCGGGATGCGATCTTGGGTCCTGTAGTCGGTGAATACGAGACCGAAGCGTTGCCCGTAGCCGTCCGCCCACTCGAAGTTGTCGTACAGCGACCAGACGAAGTAGCCGCGCAGGTCGACGCCCTGTGCGATGGCGGCGTGGGCCGCGGCGAGATGGCCCCTCAGGTACTCGATGCGCTCCGGGTCCCGCACCTCACCGTTGGGGTCCACATAGTCCGAGAAGGCGGCGCCATTTTCGCTGATGTACAAGGGGGTCCCGCCGTAGTCCCTTCCGAGGCGCAACAGGAGCTCTGTGAGCCCGTCAGGCTCTATCGTCCACCCCTTCGTCGTGCGGGCAACGTCACCGCGGGGCCGATCTTCGACTCCGAGCCAGCTTCCGTAGGAAGAGCGGCGTGTCGCTGGGACCTTCGGGTCAGTCGAGGCGGCGGCCCGAAGCGGCGTGTAGTAATTGACGCCGAGGAAGTCGAGATCCGCCCGGATGACCTCGAGGTCACCCTCGTGCAGGAAGTCGTCGCCAATGAGGCTCTCGTACTCCTCTAGGAGCCTCTCCGGGTAACTTCCCCGCAGGACCGCGTCGAGGAACCAGCGGTTCCGCTGTTCGTCGACGCGCGCGACGGCCGCTGCGTCCTCGTCGCTGCCCGAGGCCGGCCTCACCGGGGACAAGTTGAGCGAGATCCCGATCTGAGGTGACCGGCCCGCCGTCTCGGCGATCGCCCGCGCCGCCATGCCGTGGCCGAGCAGCAGGTGATGGGCGGCGAGCGCACCGGCACCGATCTCGGAGAGACCGGGCGCATGATGTCCGTTGCCATAGCCGATGAAGGCCGCCACCCAGGGCTCGTTCAGGGTGATCCAGCGTTGCACTCGATCTCCGAGCGCGCCGGCGACCACCCGCGCGTAGTCCTCGAATCTCCCGGCCGTGTCGCGGTTCATCCAGCCACCGCCGTCTTCGAGCGCTTGGGGCAGGTCCCAGTGGTAGAGCGTGGCGACCGGCTCGATGTCACGGGCGCGTAGCGCGTCCACGAGCCGCCGGTAATGGTCCAGTCCAACCTGGTTCACCGCCGTCTTGCCGTGGGGCTGCACCCGCGGCCAGGCGATCGAGAAACGATAAGCACGGACCCCGAGCTCGGCCATGAGCTCGACGTCTTCGTCGAGGCGGTGGTAGTGGTCGCAGGCGATGTCCCCGTTGTCGCCGTGCAACGTCGTGGCCGGAAGGTGGCTGAAGGTGTCCCAGATCGACGGGGTCCTCCCGTCCTCGTCGACGGCTCCTTCGATCTGGTATGAGGCCGTCGAGACGCCCCAGAGAAAACCCTTGGGAAAGACGAGCTGTTCGGTCATCGACGCGTCCTCTCGGTTGAAGCTTCGTTCTGTCGACGATGCGAATCGGCCGGGCTCCCTGAGCGGCCCGCCAAACGCGTGCGCAGCCTAGCCGGGCTCGTGACCTGCTGGAGTTGGCGGGGACGCTTCCGAGCCATCCGTATCCCCGGGAGGCGCCGCGCCTTGGAGTCGGCACCGGCACCCGCCGCTGACCCCACGACCGCATTCCCCCAGGTCATCGGCAGAAGCACCTGAACCGATTAAGCATTCCTCACGCCCAGGCGACGGGCCTGATACGGTTCATAGCTGCCGCCTGATCTGACAGGGCGGCTGACGGGTGGACACCGTGCCTTTCGAGACTAATCCGCGTCGACGGGTGACAATTGCCGACATAGCGCTTCGGGCTGGGGTCTCAAAAGGTGCCGTGTCTTATGCTCTGAACGGCAGGCCGGGGATCTCGGAGGCGACTCGCCGGCGCATTCTCGAGATCTCCGAGGAGCTTGGGTGGTATCCGAACAGTGCGGCCCGGGCCCTCTCGGCTGCCCGCGCCGGAGCGTGTGGGCTGGTGCTCGCACGTCCGGCGCGCACGCTCGCCTTCGAGCCCTTCTTCATGCAGCTCCTGGCCGGAATCGAGTCGGAGTTGTCGTCTCGCTCGGTCGGACTCACGATCCAGGTCGTCGACGACGTCGAAGCTGAGATGGCGGTCTACCGCCGCTGGTGGGCAGAGCACCGCGTCGACGGCGTGCTCGTGGTCGATCTCCGAGTTGTCGACCCGAGGGTCGAGCAGCTCGAGAAGCTCGGGCTGCCGGCCGCCGTCATCGGCGGCCCCGAGGGTACGGGCAGTCTCTCGGCGATCTGGAGCGACGACGCCGGCGCCGTAGTGGACGTCGTGCGGTACCTCGCCCGTCTCGGCCATAGGCGGATCGCGCGGGTTGCAGGTGTCCCGGAGTTTCTCCACACCGAGGTGCGGACGGAGGCGTTCCTCGCGACCATGGCGGAGCTCTCCCTCTCGCCACAGGTTGTCACGACCGACTACTCGGCCGAGAGCGGGGCCCAAGTGACCCGCCAGCTTCTTTCCGACCCTCGGCCTCCCACGGCGATCGTCTACGACAATGACGTGCTCGCCGTCGCAGGCCTCGGGGTTGCGCACGAGATGGGGCTTTCGGTCCCACTCGACGTCTCTCTCGTCGGTTGGGACGACTCGCTCTACACCCAGGCGGTCCACCCGCCGCTCACGGCAGTGACGAGGGACAACGCCGCCATGGGGATCCACGCGGCGAGTGCGCTCCTACTGCTCATCGACGAGGGAGTCATCACCCGGATGGGCGAAGTTTGCGGCCAGCTCATCCCGCGTGGCACCACCGCCCGCCCTCCCCGCGAAGCCGCCTACCTGCCTGCACCTTCCGCTCGCCGTCAGCGCAGAGCCTCGAGTGGCCGTGCTTAACCGGAAAAGGCTTGACACTTAACCGAGAAAGTAGTTGACTTCGTTACGATGGGTTTACGGCGCGGCGCCGGGCGGGCCCTCGGTTGAACGACCGTGTAGCCGGCTCGCGTGGGCACGAGAAGCTGGGAGAAGCAGTGTCGCAGCTTGTCCAGGGGCGCCCTTTAATTGGGGCCAATTTCTGGTCCCGTGTCGGCGGGCCGCGCATGTGGAGTCGTTACGACGCAGAAGTTGTGCGCCAGGAGTTGGCCGTGCTCGCCGCTCACGGGTGCAACGCCACCCGCTCTTTCTGCTTCTGGCCTGACTTCGTGCCGGAGCCCGAACACCTCGACCCGTCCGTGCTTGATCGGTTCAGCGACTTCCTTGATGCGCACTCGGAGGCGGGTCTCGGGACGCTCCCCACTTTCATCGTCGGCCACATGTCCGGCCAGAACTGGGACCCTGCCTGGCGGGCGGGACGGGACCTGTACCGGGACGTGTGGCTCGTGTCGCAGCAGGCCTGGTTCGCGGCCGAGATCGCCCGGCGCTTCGGTGCCCACCCGTCGATCGTCGGCTGGGTCGTCACGAACGAGATGCCCCTGTACGGGGGCAGCGGCACGACCGACGAGGTCACCGCATGGGCGCGCATCCTCGTCCAGGCCATACGGTCATCAGGCGCGACACAGCCGGTCTCCCTCGGAGACGGCGTGTGGGGCGTCGAGGTGTCCGGGCGCGACAACGGCTACTCGTTGCGCGCGCTGGCGCCGAAGTTGGACTACATCGGCCCTCACGTCTACCCGATGGTCGACGACCGGGTGCGCCAGAGCCTCACGGCGGCGTTCGCCTGCGAGCTCTCGGGCTCTTTCGCCAAGCCCGTCGTCCTCGAGGAGTTCGGCGTGAGCTCCGATTTCGCCTCGGGAGACAACGCCGCCGACTACTACCGCCAGGTCCTCTACACGACCCTGCTCGCGGGCTGTCGAGGATGGATCGCCTGGAACAACTGCGACTACGACGACCTGCGCGACGAGGATCCCTACCGCCACCATCCCCACGAGGTCCACTTCGGGCTCACCGACGCCAAGGGCAGCCCGAAGCCCCAGCTTCTCGAGGTGAAGCGCTTCGCCGACACGCTTGGTGAGCTCGCGCCCGACGGGTGGGAGAGGGTCGCCGGCGACGCGGCCATCGTCGTGCCCGAGCACTTCGAGCGGGTGCTCCCCTTTACCGTCCAGGAATTCCGCGACGACATCCGCGACAACCTGCTGCAGTGCTACGTCGCGGCGAGGGAGGCGGACCTGCCGGTCTCGCTGCTGCGAGAGCGCGACGGGCTGCCAACGGGTGCCAGCCTCTATCTGCTCCCGAGCGCCAAGTTCATCACCGGACCGGGCTCGGAGAGGCTCTACGCCCTGGCGGAGGGTGGTGCCACCGTCTACGTGTCGTACTTCGCGGGGAGCACGGACAGACAGCGGGGCCCGTGGATCTCGCGGCTCGAGGAGCTCTTCGGCGTGCGCCACCTGCTGCGTTACGGCCTCGTGGACCCTATCGCCGAGGACGTGGTCACCTTCGAGCTCCTCGAGGACCTGGGCGAGCTCGTCCCCGGCGCGGTGCTGTCCTTCAAGGTCGCCGGGAGCCCGAGCGCCCGGTGCTACCTGCCCGTGGAAACGACAGACGCCAAGGTGCTCGCCGTCGACGGCGACGGGCGTCCGGCGCTGCTGCGGCACTCTATCGGCGCCGGCTCGACCGTGCTCTGCACCTACCCGATCGAGCACATGGCCGCCCGTCGAGCTTCGGCGAACCCGGAGGACTGCTGGCGGTTGTACTCAGCTCTGGCCTCGGCGGCCGGTGTCGCAAGGCCGGTGCGCGTGGACGACCCGCGCGTGCTCGTGGGCGCCATCCGCGCCGGGACCGTTGAGATCGCCGTCTTCGTCAACTGCTCGAGCGACGCCGTCGCCGTCGAGCCCATCGTGACCGGCTCGCTGCGGCTGCCGCCGCCGGGAGCGTGGTCGACGCTCGAGCCATTCGGCGTCTCGGCGGTGCGTTGCGAGGGCTCCAGCACAGGCGGGCCGGCCGGCCGGCCCGGACTGGCAGGGGATTCAGGGAAGAACACGAGAGAAGAGGAGGAGAAGAAGGAGGGCGGATTCTGAGTCAGCCCGTGCAGGACCGGTCGGGACTCGAACGGTCAGGCGGGGGCGGCACCACGTCATCACAGCGCGCAGCAGCGTGGCTGCGAGCACTCAAGACAGGAGATAACTGGAGTCATGTCAATCCACAAGAGAAAGATGGCAATCGGGCTCGTGACCGCCTTCGCGGCGGCCGCGCTGATCGCGCCATTGCTCACAATCGGCGCCTCTGGCGCAGCGACGAATCAGGCGAAGCAGGTAGCCCCGAGGGTCTCGATCACCTCTCTGCCCCGCAACGAGACTCTCTACACGAGCGGCACCATGTACAGCGCACCGACCATCTGGAACCCGATGGACACGGGCAACTACGCGACCGGCACAGAGGGGCTGCTCTACGAGACGCTGTTCCTATACAACCCGGTGGCGAACACGTTTATCCCGTGGTTGGCCAGGAGCGGTACGTGGACGAGCCCGAGCACGTACAAGATTGTGTTGCGCAACGACGTCACATGGAGCAACGGGAAATCGTTGACCTGCAGCGACGTCGCCTACACGATCATGCTTGCCAAGACGAACCCGGCTGTGCCGTACTCCAACCTGGGCCAGTTCCTGAGCGGCGTCGCGTGCCCCAATGCCTCGACGGCAGTGGTCACGTTCTCCACCCCGGCGTACACCCAGTGGCAGAGCTTCCTCTGGCAGGACCCGATCATCAACCAGTCGGTCTGGTCGAAGCTGTCCCCGGCGAATCAGGTGACCGGCGCCAACGCCCACCCGATCGGCTCCGGCGCGATGCTGCTCTACGCGGCCAACGACCAAGAGGTCGTGTACACGGACAACCCCAACTGGTGGGCGACCAAGGACCTCGGTTTGAAGCTCCACTTCAAGTACCTCGTTGACATCGTGAACGCCGCCAACCCTGTTGAACTCGGGCAGCTGCTCGAGGGCAACATTGACTGGAGCAACAACTTCCTGGCGGGCATCTCGTCGCTGGTCAGCTCACCGGCGTCCACCGGTGTGCTCAACGGCACGGGCGGCGATGGCCTCCTCACCTACTACCCGAACGCGCCGTACATGCTGTCGGCCAACACCGTCTGGCTAGAGCCCAACACGACCAAGTTCCCGATGAGCAACCTGAACTTCCGCAAGGCACTGGCGTACGCCATCAACCCGAGCCAGATCACGTCCGTGATCTACGACAGCATCGTCGACCCGGCGAACCCGGTCGGACTGCTCCCCAACCTCGACCCCTACATCCCCGCCAGCGTGAAGCCGCTCGAGTTCGGCTACAACCCGGCGAAGGCGAAGGCGTTCTTGGCCGCTTCCGGCTACAAGGGCACGCCCGTCACGATCCAGGACCCGGACGGCTGGACGGACTGGAACTCAGCCACTGACCTCATCGTCAATGAGCTGAAGGCCGTTGGCATCAACGCCGTGGCGTACTTCCCGCAGCAGGCTGCACGCAACACGAACCTGACGGACGGGACCTACGACCTGGCGCTCGACAACAACGCCCAGGTGGATTCCACTCCGTGGTCCTACTTCAACCGCGTGTTCGCGCTGCCGATCCTGAAGCAGCAGTCCGCGCAGCTCAACTGGGAGCGCTTCAGTGACCCAGCAGCGTGGGCGCTCGTCCAGAAGATCGGCACTATCGTGCCGACGGACACAGCCGCCATCCAGGCCGTCTACACCCAGCTCGAGAAGATCTTCCTGCCGAACCTGCCGGAGATCCCCCTCTGGTACAACGGGATGTGGGCGCAGTTCAACACCGCCACCTGGCATGACTACCCGACCTCGACCAACCCGAACGACCAGTACACGCCCGTCATGTGGCGTGGCTACCTCGGCAATATGACCACCATCCTCGCGCTGGCTCAGATAGAGCCAACCGCGACCAAGTAGAAGTCACCGCAGCTAGTCTGTCGTGAAACCGGCCACCTCGCCTCCTGCGAAGGGCAGGGGCGGGGTGGCCGGTCGCGACGGGCAGTAGATTCACGAGGAGAGCCGTGCGGCGGTACCTGGTGAGGAAACTCATCATCTACATACTCACTTTTTTTGTGGCGGCATCGATCGACTGGATCCTGCCGAGGCTCGTCTCCGGGAACCCGATCTCGCTTCTGCTGTCGAAGATGAGTCTGCAGCCGGGCACCTACAACGCCACCTACAAGGTGTACATGAACGCCTTCGGATTCAACCGGCCCTGGTGGAAGCAGTACCTCACCTTCTGGACGGCCCTGTTTCACGGGAACCTGGGCATCTCCATCTACCAGTTCCCGAAGCCCGTCACATCGGTCATCGCCGACTATGTGCTGTTCACCTTGGCACTGCTCATCCCCGCCATCCTGCTGGCCTACTTCGCGGGGAACAGGGTCGGCGCCATGGCGGCGCGCCGCAAGCTGCTCGACAACACCGTCCTCCCGGTCGGCTACCTCCTCTCGGCGACCGCCTACCCGTGGCTGGCCCTGCTGCTCGCCTTCCTGCTGGCGGCGGGCGGGATCGGCCACTTCTTCCCCATCTCGGGCGGCTTTTCCTACGGCCTTCTCCCGAGCTGGACATGGACCTTCATCTGGAGCCTCATCACACACTGGGTCCTGCCCTTCCTCACCTTGTTCCTCGTCGCCTTCGGCGGCTGGGCGATCGGGATGAGGAACCTCATCATCTACGAGCTCGAGTCTGACTACACCCACTACCTGGAGGCGCTCGGCGCGCCCACCAGGCTCGTGCGCAGGTACGCCTACCGCAACGCCGTTCTGCCCCAGCTGACCGGACTCGCCTTGCAGCTCGGCGTGATCGTGGGCGGGGCAGTGGTCACCGAGGTCACCTTCGCCTACCCCGGTCTCGGCTGGCTCGTCTTCCAAGCAGTTGGCAACGACGACTACTTCCTGCTGCAAGGCATCTTCTTGTTCATCATCGCCGGCGTTCTCATTGCCAACTTCCTGATCGACATCGCCTATGTGATCGTCGACCCCCGCACCCGCGTCGGGATCAGCGGTGCCTAGCTACAACGGCGCGCCAAGGAGGCCGACATGACGGTTCTCAGACCGGACGAGCTCGTCGCATGGGAGGAGGACCGCCCGGCGGCCACCGATGCCGGGTCGGCAAAGCCCAGGCGTTTCGAGTTCCTCTACTTCGCCGTGCGCAACAAGAAACTGCTCCTCGGCTTGAGCATCGTCGTACTCTTCGTGCTCTTCGCGATCTTCGGCCCCTTGTTCGTCCAACACCCGATGCTCAACTACTACGTACCGTTCCGTCCCCCGTCGAGCTCGTTCTGGTTCGGCACGAACTACTTCGGCCAGGACGTCTTCTCCGAGTTCGTCTCCGGGCTCAGGGAGAGCCTGCTCGTCGGGCTCCTCGGCGGTTGCGGCGCGACCCTGATCGGCATGACCTTGGGTTTCATCTCCGGCTACATGGGGGGGCTGATCGACGAGGCTCTCAACGTGCTCTGCAACATATTTCTCACGATGCCAGTCCTCGTGCTGCTGATCCTCGTCGCGGGCTTCCTGCACCACACGAGCTCCCTCGTCGAAGCGATCCTGATCGCCTGCACGACGTGGACCTGGTCCATGCGCGCGATCCGGGCGCAGACCTTCTCGCTGGTTTCGCGGGACTTCGTCGGCCTCGCCCGCCTGTCGGGCGAGAAGACCCGGCAGATCATCATGCGAGAGATCGCACCCAACATGAGCTCCTACCTCTTGCTCGTGTTCATCCTCTCCTTCGGAGGGGCGATCCTCACCGCGGCGAGCTTGGACTACCTCGGCCTCGGCCCTGCCAACGGCATGTCTCTCGGCATCATGATGCAACAGGCGAGCGACTGGAACTCGCTGCAGTTGCACCTGTGGTGGTGGTTCGTGCCACCGGGCGCCGCGATCACCTGCATCGTCGGCGGCCTTTACCTGGCCAACGTCGGCCTCGACGAGGTGTTCAACCCCAAGCTGCGGGAGCTCTAGCACGATGGGGCTCGCGGTGGATCATCTGCAGGTCTGTTACCGGACGCTGCGCGGCGATGTGAAGGCAGTGGACGACGTCACCTTCGGCATCGAAGACGGGGAGATCATGGGGCTCGCCGGTGAGTCCGGCTGCGGCAAGTCGACGCTCGGCAACAGTCTCGTCCGCATGGATGTGCGCATGCGCCAGCTCGGCGGGCGCGTCGAACTGGACGGCAAGGAACTTCCGATATCGAACGAGCGGGAGATGCGCGATTTCCGCTTCAAGGAGGTCTCGATCGTCCCCCAGTACGCCATGAGTGCGCTCAACCCCACGCGGCGAGTCGGCCGGATGGTGGCCGAGCTGCTGAAGTCGAGGGGCTTCGACTACAAGTCCGCACTTCCGGAGCTCGAGCGCCGTGTCAAGCTGGTCGGGCTCGACGCGGACGTCCTCAAGCGGTACCCGATCGAGCTCTCAGGCGGGATGAAACAGCGCGTCGTGATGGTGATCTCGACGCTGCTCAACCCGTCGTTGCTCATCGCCGACGAGATCACGTCAGCTCTCGACGTCTCCACCCAACGCGCCGTCGGCGAGATGCTGCTCGAGTTCCGCGACCGGAACTTCGTGAAGACCACGATGGTGATCACTCACGACCTGTCGATCCTGGCCCAGGTCGCGGACACGATCCTCGTCATGTACGCGGGCAAGCTCGCCGAGAAGGCGACGGCGGACGTGGTCATCAACAACCCGCTGCACCCTTACACCCAGCTGCTCATCTCCTCGCTCCCCGACGTCGGGATGCGCCATGACGAGCACACGCTCGTCGGCATCCCGGGCCGTCCTCCCCCGCTCCTCAACCCCCCGGCCGGCTGCAGGTTCCGCGACCGCTGCCCGTTCGCCTTCGACCGCTGTGCGAGCGAGCCGCCCTTCGTGGAGGTAAAGCCCGGTCACTCGGTGGCGTGCTGGCTTCACGCGGACGGCGTCTTGCCGTCGGGAGGCGTTTGAGCCGTGCTGGTACTCGACAATGTCACCAAGGTCTTCAAGACGGGCACCTTCGGCGGCGGGACCCTGCCGGCGGTGCGCGGCGCGAGCTTCGAGATCCTTCCCGGCGAGGTGACCTCCCTCATCGGCGAGAGCGGCAGTGGCAAGTCGACGCTCGGGAAGATGATCCTGCGGCTCACGCCCGTGACCTCGGGCACGATCAGCTTCGAGGGCTCGGACATCGCCGGCCTGAAGGGCAAACCGCTCCGGGAGTACTACCGTCACGTCCAGGGCGTGTTCCAGGACCCGTTCAGCTCGTACAACCCCGTGTACCGAGCCGACCGTGTTTTTGCGACGATCAAGCATTCGTACTTCCCCAGCGTGAGCAGCGACGAGTGGCATGAGCGAGTGGAGACGGCTCTCAAGTCCGTCGGCCTCAACCCCGTGGACGTACTCAACAAGTTCACCCATCAGCTCTCGGGTGGGCAGCTCCAGCGGATCCTCATCGCACGGGCACTGCTCCTCGAGATCAAGATCCTCGTCGCGGACGAGATCATAAGCATGATCGATGCGTCGACCCGGGTAGACGTGCTCAACCTTCTGTCGAACCTGAAGGCCAGCGGTCTCGGTGTGCTGTTCATCACCCACGATCTCTCCCTCGGCAACTACATCAGCGAGCGCACGATCATCCTGCGACGTGGCGTGGTGGTGGAGATGGGCGCGACCCAGAAGGTGTTCGACAACCCCCAGCACGAGTACACGAGGATGTTGCTGACCGCCGTGCCTCAGCTCCACAAGAAGTGGGAGGCCGGCCCGGATCAAGACCTGGATGGCACGGGTGCCGTCTCGGAGGACCAGCGCCGCGGGCGCCCCGGCCGCTACTCGAGAAGCAGCCTGCACCCGCTCGCGGGCCTGCACTCTCGGAAGGGACGTCGAGCCCAGCAAGCCGCGGCCGAGCACGAGGCCGCCGCCGGCGCGGACCGCACGGACACCTACTTGCGGACCCACGAGGAGATCGCGCCCCTCGTCGAGGTCGAGAAGGACCATTTCGTGGCGATCCCGAGCGGAACCGTATAGCCTTTTTCCGCTTCGGGTCAGAACCCGAGGCAACCGGGGGGGTGCTGTGACTGCTCGGGGCAGGACTCGGAGTCGTGGGCAGCTGGCACTGGTCCTCGCCATCTGTTTCGTGGGAGCGTTTGCCACCCTGGGCGCCTCCTCGGCCAAGGCTGCGACCGAGGTGGCGCGGGCCGCCCGACACGTCCCTTCCCATCCGGCGCCTTCCTGCACCGACCCGCAACGCCAGGCCACGGTCGCGGGCACGCCGCATCTGGTCTCGGTGCCCTTGCTCGTGGCGGTGACTCTGTCCCCGCACGACGGCGGGCTCGGCGTCTCGTTCTTGTTCCACCGGCCATTGGTCGTCGCGCCGGAGGGTGTGCTCATCTCCTGGCGCGTGTTCGTGTACCGCCATCGCCACGAAGCGGCTGACCCCACGGCCGGCCAGACGCTGAACATCGAGGACAGGGGTGCCGGTTGGGAGCCCTCCGGCTGGACGATCACGACCGCCTTCGGCTCAAGCCTTGCCCAGGTGGACGGCAACGTGTTCATCAACCCGGCCCGCGACGAGATATCGGCGTTCTTCCCGAAAGGCATCGGCGACATGAGCCCGCCCTTCTACTGGTACGCCAACGAGTTGGAGTTCAGGTCCTTCCTTCCGACGAAGAACCCGAACAAGCCCGACTGGGCGGTGAACGGCTCCGTCTCCTTCGACTGCCCGACGGGGGTGACCGCGAGCGGGCCACCCGACCCGAACCTGCTCCTGCACGCGACGAGCTGAGCTCGAGATCCCCTGCGCTCCGGGCGAGTCCTGCCCGGTCGCCAATGTCGGCGCCGATCACGCCATCCGGTCGAGGATCTCCCGGACGAGGTCTATAGACGTGTGCGGGTGCAGGAAGGCAAACCTGGCAACCGTCTCGCCCTCCCACGCCGTCGGCAGAATGAAGGCCACCTGGTCGCTGAGGAGTCGGTCTGACCAGTCCGTGTACCTCTCAGGCCCCCAACCCCGTCGCCGGAAGAGCACGACGCTCAGCTCCGGTTCGCGGATCAGCTCCAGGTAGTCCCGCGTCCGGATCTCGGCGGCGGTCTCGCGGGCGAGAGCGATCGCGGACTCGATGGCCTCTGCGTAGGCGCGCACGCCGTGCACCGAGAGCGAGAACCACAGCGGCAGTCCGCGAGCGCACCTGGTGAGGTGGTAGGCGTAGTCGGCCGGGTTCCACTCGGCGGGCTTGCTGTGCATCACGTCGAGGTAGGAGGCGTCCTGCTTGTGCACCGATCGGGCGAGAGCGGGCTGGCGGTAGATGAGCGCGGCGCAGTCGAAGGGAGCGAACAGCCACTTGTGCGGGTCGACGACGAACGAGTCGGCGTGCTCGATGCCGTCGTACTTGCTCCGGACGCTGGGCGCGAACAGCCCCGCCCCGCCGTAGGCGCCGTCGATGTGGAACCAGGCGCCGATGTCGGCGGCGACAGCGCCGAGGCCGGCGAGGTCGTCAACGATGCCCGCGTTGGTCGTGCCGGCGGTGGCGACCACCGCGGCTATCGACGACGGGTCGCCGTCAGACTCGATCGCCGCCCGGAGAGCCTGCCCTGTGACCCGGTGATCGTCGGCAGGTACCGTCAGCGGGTCCATCTCGAGGATTCGCAGCGTGCTGGCGATAGATGAATGAGCGTCCGTGCCCACCGCGGCCCGCCATCGGCGGACGGCAGAGTTCGGGGAGCTCCCGGCCTTGCGCTTGGCCACCTCTCGGGCAACGATCAGGGCCGACAAGTTGGCGGCCGAACCGCCGGAGACGAAGCACCCGCCCGCGGAGTCCGGCAGACCGGCACGGTCCGCGATCAGACGCAGTACCTGGTTCTCCGCATGGATCACGCCCGCGGCCTCCAGCCAGGAGGTGCCCTGAATCGAGGCGCAAGAGACCAGCATGTCGAAGAGGAGCGAAGCCTTCGTCGGGGCGGCGGGGATAAAGCCGAGAAAGCGCGGGCTGTCGGTCGAGATCACGGCGGGAGCCATAACCGACGTGTAGACGCCTAGGACTTGATCGGGGTCGTGCGGCTCATCACCCAACAATCCCTTCATGGCTGCATCGAGCTCCGCAGGATCCTGCGAGCCCCGGTCGAGTGGAACCGGGTCGAGCCTGAGCCGGTTCTCCGCATAGGCGAGCACGGACCTGATCATCTGCTCGGTGGTCTGGTCCACACTGTGCACGGGTGCAACCTAGGGCGCGGCTCCTGGCGCCGCAAGGAGGGCCCAAATGGCCGCCCAGGAGCGGCCTTTTCTGCCGAAGCGCGCACAGTTTCGGTTGGGGTCGAGCTCCGAGAACCCAGGCGACTGGCCTTTTCGTCTGGGGCGTGGGCTCTCGGAGCGCGGGGCGGTTGGCCTAGGGAACAACGACGAGCCGGTTGACGACGTCACTCACTCCTGGCGCCTGCCAGGCCGTGTCAACAGCCTCGTTCATCGCGTACCAGGACCCGGTCGTTCCATCCAGATAAACCGTGTGCCCGCTGTTCGTGACCGTGATCAAGGAATCGTCGATGATCGCGTCGCGACGGAAGGCCCTGGTGATACGGTCGGCCACGTCGCTCGGAATCGGATCGTTCGTTATCTCCACCTTGTCGGTGACGCCACGGACTCCGTTGACCCGGTTGACGGCGGACTCGGCTTCCTTCCTCTGGTAGTAGTAGCGGACCTCGCCGGTCAGAGTCACCCAGCCGTTGCTCACGTCTGCGGTGACCGCCCCATAGGGGATGAGGCTGTCGACATCGAGGGCAGAGGCACAGGCGACGGCGATGGCGGTGTCGGCAAGGATCCGGCTGTCGGGGTCGATCTGAAGCTCGTTGTCGACGCTGCGGACACCGTTGACGCTCCTGGCGTCCCCTCGGGCCAGGACTGTCTGATGGTAGGTGGGCACCGTGCCACTCAGGGTCACTTTTCCGTCGTTCGCCTTGACGGTGATCCTGCTGTCATCGAGAACGGGGTCCCAGTCGAGCTCGTCCCTGACGTCGGACTCGAGATCGCTGTCTGTTTTCTTCATGAAGGTCCCTTTCTGTAGCTGGTAAGAACCACAGTGGACCATGCACGACTCGAACCAGTCCTCAGTAGTCACTACCAGATTCCGCGCCGGGGCTACTGACCCGTTGAGTCCGGTTGCGACCAGGTCTCAGCTCGCGAGGACGCGAGTGACCACCGTGACGTCCTCGTCGCCGAGGCCGCGTTCCATGATCTGCTCCCACTCGTGGGCGAGTGAAGCCAGCACCGCGAAGCGTTCGGGGCCGCCGTGTTCCAAGGCCAAGAGAACGTCCTTCAGCGCGAGCTTGAGGGGGAACTCGGGTGAATAGTCCCCGGCTTCGATGCGCCTGAACTTCCCGGCCTCCCAGGGCGACATGAGTGGTCCGCCCTCGAAGGCGTCGAGGACGCACTGCATTTCGAGTCCGAGGCGGCGCGCCAGGGCTAGCGAGTTCGCTACTCCTTCGGCGCTGAAGGCGAGCAATGTGTTGTTCACGAGCTTGATCCGCGAACCGGTGCCGGCCGGCCCGAGCCACACCGTCCGTTGCCCGATCGCGTCGAAGACGGGCGCGATCTTGCCACGCGCCTTTTCGGGTCCGGAGGCGAAGATCGTGAGCTTTCCTTGTTCGGCGGGAACCTTGCTACCCGACACGGGCGCGTCGAGGTACAAGACGTCGGGGCGCCGTTCGGCGACCATCGAGGCGATCTGCTCGGTCGCCTCGATCCCGATCGTGCTCATCTGTGCCCACACCGCACCGGCCGGCAGAGCCTCCAACATGCCCAGATCGACAGCAATCGACACGACCGCCCTGCCGTCGGTGACCATGGTGATGACGACGTCGACGCCACGAACGGCGTCAGGCGCCGTGAGGGCGACCTCGGCTCCACGCTCCGCGAAGGGGCGAGCCACACCGGGATCACGGTTCCACACGACAGTCGGAATACCC
>JBKQMT010000023.1:0-41165 GCA_052146595.1 Acidimicrobiales bacterium | reverse complement strand
AGATGCCTGGCCTCGACGGTCTGTCGGCGGCGAGCGAGATAAACGTCGACCGGTCTTCAGCCGTGCTGATCCTCACGGCCTTCAGCCAGCGCAACCTGATCGAGCAGGCCCGCGACGCCGGAGCCCTCGCATATCTGGTCAAGCCGTTCCAGCAGGACGAGCTGCTGCCGGCCATCGAGGTCGCCCTGGCGAGGTTCAACGAGATGCAGGCGCTCGAGGCGGAGAACGCCGCGCTCGCCGACGACAAGCGCAATCTCGAGGAGCAGTTGGTCACGCGCCGTTGGGTCGACCGAGCCAAGGGCAAGCTCATGGACGAGAAGGGGATGCGGGAGGCCGACGCGTTCACGTTCATCCAACAGACCGCCATGAACCAACGCACCACCATGCGGGAAGTGTCGGAGAAGATCGTCGAGGGCGTGATCGTCCCATAGCGCGTCCAACAGACCCTTGGGGGCCGTGAGCCGCCTCCGGCCTCTGGTCCCGGGACCCCGACCGGCTGCCAGCCAACCCCGGGGTTGGGTGCCGCCCCGGCCGCTGATCCCGAGAGCCCGACCCGTCACGTCCCGCCGTGCTCGGCTTAGCATGCAGACAGTGGCTCGCGACCTTCTCCTGGACGGCCACTCCCTCGCGTACAGGGCGTGGTTCGCCTTGCAGGAGGCACAGTTGTCGACGGCCTCCGGCCAGGAGACCCAGGCGGTCTTCGGCTTCGCCTCGATGCTGGCGAAGCTGCTCGAGGACCAGTCGCCGACCGGGATGGCGGTGGCATTCGACCGGCGCGAGCCGACTTTTCGTGACGCCCTTGCCGCGACCTACAAGGCGGGCCGGCCGGTGACGCCGGAGCCCCTTGTAGAGCAGATCGAGCTCATCCGCAGGCTGGTCGAGACTCTCGGGGTTCCAGCCGTCGACGCCGAGGGTTACGAAGCCGACGACGTGATCGCGACACTCGCCGCCCGGCTCTCGGCCGAGGGTCACGAGGTTGTGATCGTGACCGGCGACCGCGACGCCTACCAGCTCGTGCACGACCCGCTCATCAAGGTGCTGTACAACCGCCGCGGCGTGACCGACTACGTGCTCTACGACGAAGCCGGGCTCCAGGAGAAGACCGGTGTGCGTCCAGAGCTGTACCCATTCCTAGCGGCGCTGCGCGGTGATCCCTCCGACAACCTCCCAGGCGTCCCCGGGGTCGGCGAGAAGACGGCGGCCAAGCTCGTCAACACCTACGGCGACGTCGACACGCTCTTCGCGCACCTCGATGAGCAGACGCCCAGGCTCAGGGCCTCGCTTGCCGAGCACGAGGCGCAGGTGCGACTCAATCTGCAGATGACGCCGCTAGTTCGCGACGTGCCCCTGTCGTGCGTCCCCGGGGATCTCACCCTGGGCCGGTCAAATCGTGAGGAGATGCGCAGCCTTCTCGACCTCCTCGAGATCCGAGGACCTCGCGATCGCATCTTCAAGCAGCTGGATCGCTTGGAACCCCTCGCATCGGGGTCCTCCGAGCCTGGCGGCGAGGGCTCGGCCGGGATGGGCAGGTCGGCCGCCGCCATCACCGCCGCGCCGGCGCGGGCAGTCCAGGTCGTGCCCCTGGCACAGCTCGACGATGCCGGCGCATGGCTGACCTCGTTGGCGGTCTCACCCGGCCAGGTTGCAATCGAGGCCGTCTGGGTGGGCGCTCCTGGCCGTTCCGAGCTGGAGGGGCTCGCCTTGGCGGCCCTCGAGGAGCACGAGCCGCCCGCCGGCGAGGAAGGGCTCCCGGCCAGGACTGGGGCGGAAGCACGGCCCCTCGTCGTGGGCTGGTTGGACGGTGGGAAGATCCCCCTGCCACAGATCGCCGAAGCTCTCGGGGCTGTTCTCGGTGAGGGCGCAGACGGCGGGCGACGCATCGTCGCCCATCGCGCAAAAGAGCTCATGCGCGCCCTCGAGCCACAGGGGATCTCTTTCACGGGGCTCGATCTGGACACCGCCGTCGCCGCCTACCTCCTAGACGCCAGGGAAGGCCAGGCGTCCCTGTCGGGGTTGGCCGGCCTCGTGCCGACGCTCGGCACAGGCGAACGCGGGGCGCAACGGGTGCCGGTCTCCGAGCAGCTCGGATTCGACCTCGGGGATGCGAGGGGGGCAAAGCAAGAGCCTGCGGAGCCCGATGGCGTGCCCGCGGACGCGAGGACGGCGGCGGTGCAAGTGGCCATGCTGGGACGCCTCGCCCCGGCGATCCGCCAAGCCATGGAGGAGACGGGCGCGACCCGCCTGTACGAGGACGTGGAGCGTCCCCTCGTCCGTGTGCTCGCCAAGATGGAGGTCGCGGGCATCGCCGTCGACATCGACCGGCTACGGGCCATCAGTGCCGAGCTGATATCGGAGGCACGAAGACTCGAGACCGAGGTCCAGCAGCTGGCGGGTGAGGAATTCAATGTCAACTCGACCCCGCAACTGCGGCGCATCCTTTTCGAGAAGCTCCAGCTCGTGCCGCAAAAGCGCACGAAGACCGGCTACTCTACCGACGCCCAGAGCCTGCTGCGCCTGCGCGACGCCCATCCTCTCGTGGACACCCTGCTGCGATACAGGGAGGTCGAGAAACTGCGCTCCACCTACGGGGAAGGCCTGCTCGCTGAGGTCGCACCCGACGGGCGCATCCACGCCTCGTTCAACCAGACAGTCGCCCGCACCGGCCGGCTCTCCTCGGACCAGCCCAACCTGCACAACATCCCGGTGCGCAGCCTCATCGGTCGCCGGTTCCGCGAAGCCTTCGTGCCGAGTGCCGGTGCGGAGCTGTTGATCGCGGACTACGACCAGATCGAGCTTCGCGTCATCGCCCACCTCTCGGGCGATCCGGGCCTGGTCGAGGCATTTCGTTCCGGGCTCGACATACACAACACGACCGCGGCAAGGGTCTACGGCGTCGAGCCCGAACAGGTGACCCTGGCGATGCGTTCCAAGGCGAAGATGATCTCCTACGGGCTCGCCTACGGGATGGAGGCCTACGGCCTGTCGCAGCGTCTCGGCGTCGGCGTCGACGAGGCGGCCGAGATCCTTGCTCAGTACTTCGAGGCTTTCCCGAACGTGAAGCGGTACATGGAGCGCTCTGTGGCCGAAGCGCGGGCCCGCGGGTACACTGAGACCCTTCTCGGACGGAGGCGCTACCTGCCCGAGCTCGACTCGAGCAACTTCCGTGTTCGCCAGGCAGCAGAGCGCCAGGCGATGAACGCAGGTATCCAGGGCCTGGCGGCGGACATCTTCAAGGTGGCGCTCGTTCGCCTCGACGAGGCGCTCGAGGAGCGGGGCCTGTCCAGCCGCATCGTGCTCCAGGTCCACGACGAGATCCTCGTCGAGGTGGTCGCCAGCGAACGCGAGGAGGCCATCTCGCTCACGGCCGAGACCATGGAGCACGCCTTCGAGCTGAGGGTCCCCCTGGCCGTGCACCTGGCCGTCGGCGACAGCTGGGCGGCGGGCAAGGAGCCCGCGGTCGACTCGGCCACGGGCTTCGAAGACATCGACCCTCTCGAGGCGGGGGAGCCCTTAGCCTGAACTTGTGGGCTTCGGCCCATCCGAGGGGTACAATTGTTAAGCGACAATGACGGCGGTAGCCGAGTTCATGATCACCTGCGCGAAACGGCGCAGAACACCTACATCCCTATAGCCGGCGGCGGCCAAGCGCGGCCCGCCGTTGGTTGATCTGTCCGAAAAGAGAGCGACCTACCCCAAATGTCCGACACTATGAGCACCGTAACAGCGGATTCCCTTCCGGAAGAAGAGCGTCATGGCACCTTCGACGCCGAGGGGGTCTACGTTCCCCGCAAGATCGTCGAGGACGACCTTGGCGACATGTCCTTCGAGGACGCGATCGACCAGACAATCGTTGCCTTCGAGGACGGAGACGTCGTCACGGGCAAAGTGGTGAAGGTCGACAAGGACGAGGTGCTCCTGGACATCGGCTTCAAGTCAGAAGGCGTTATCCCGGCGCGCGAGCTCTCCATCCGCCACGATCTCGATCCCCACGAGGTCGTCTCGGTCGGGGACGAGATCGAAGCGCTCGTGCTCCAGAAGGAGGACAAGGAAGGACGCCTGATCCTTTCGAAGAAGCGGGCTCAGTACGAGCGCGCCTGGGGCACGATCGAGAGGGTCAAGGAGTCCGGCGGCGTCGTGCGGGGCCTCGTGATCGAGGTCGTCAAGGGTGGGCTCATCGTCGACATAGGGCTGCGGGGGTTCCTCCCGGCCTCGCTCGTCGAGCTCCGGCGCGTGCGCGACCTTCAGCCTTACATCGGCAAGACGCTCGAGGCCAAGATCATCGAGCTCGACAAGAACCGCAACAACGTCGTCCTGTCACGGCGGGCGTGGTTGGAGGAGACCCAGCGCGAGCAGCGGGGCGAGTTCCTGGTGAACCTGAAGCCGGGCGAGATCCGCAAGGGTGTCGTTTCCTCGGTGGTCAACTTCGGCGCATTCGTCGACCTCGGTGGGATGGACGGGCTCGTGCACGTCTCGGAGCTGTCCTGGAAGCACGTCGACCATCCCTCCTCGGTCGTCGCAGTCGGCGACGAGGTGACCGTGCAGGTGCTCGACGTCGATCTCGACAAGGAGAGGATCAGCCTGTCGCTGAAGGCGACCCAGGTCGACCCTTGGCAGGAGTTCGCCACGAACCACCGGATCGGCGAGCTCGTCTACGGCAGGATCACAAAGCTCGTGCCTTTCGGTGCGTTCGTCCAGGTGGGCGACGGTATCGAGGGGCTCGTGCACATCTCTGAGATGGCTGCGCACCACGTCGACCTTCCCGAGCAGGTCGTCACACCAGGCGAGGAGCTCTGGGTGAAGATCATCGACATCGACCTCCAGCGCCGCAGGATCAGCCTCTCCATCAAGCAGGCCGCTGAAGGCGGGGAAGTTGCCGAGGAGTACCGCGAGGCCTTCGGCGAGCACGCCTATGACGCGGAGGGCAACTACATCGGCTACGACTACTCAGCCACCGACTTCACCCCTGAGACAGAGAGCCAGGCGGCGTGGGCCGACCTCCTAGCGGCCAACGAGGCCGCGATCGCGGCCGGGTCCGAGCAGGCCGTGAGCGCACCCGCATTCGAGGAGCCGTTCGAGGACTTGACCACAGCTCAAGAAGCTGCCGGGGCCCCGGGTGACGGATATGGCGAAGAGGGCGCCCCGACAGTCGTCGAGGCTGGCAGTGGCTTGCCAGAAGAGGCCGGCAGCGGCTTGCCGGAAGAGGCCGGCAGCGGCTTGCCGGAAGAGGTGCCGGACACGGCGCAGCAGGCGGCCGCCGGTCCGATACCAGAGGTGATCGCCGAGACCGAGGTTCCAATTTCCCCGTCCGACGAGGCTTTCGCGGAGTAGGTACCCGGTGGCGGCGCTGGTCCGGTCACCCGAGGTGCCGACGCCGTCCCCACACAGCGCCGGGACGCGCCGCGGTCTGCAGGGCGGAGCCTTCGAACAGACTGCCGTCGCGCTGGCGACGGGGGCGGTGCTCGCCTTCTCGATCGTGCTCCGATTCTGGACACCGTCGCCCATGTGGCTGGATGAAGCCCTCACGGTCAACATCGCCCGCGCCCCACTGCACCTGATCCCAGGGCTGCTGCGCCATGACGGTGCGCCGCCCTTGTACTACGTGCTCTTGCATTTCTGGATGAGGGTGTTCGGAACCAGCGACCTCGGAGCGCGTTCGCTCTCCGGGGTCATCGGAGTTCTCACTCTGCCTGCGGCGTGGCTCGCGGGCTACCGCGTCGGCTCCCAGTCGTGGCGAAGCGCCGGCACAGCCGGCGCCGGGACGGCCGATGCTCGAGCGGGGACCGGTGCAGCCGAGGGCATGAGTCGGGACCGTACCGGGCCTATCGCGGCGTGGACGGTGACGCTGCTCGTGGCGACGTCGCCGTTCGCCGTGTACTACGACACCGAGGCCCGGATGTACTCGCTCGTGATCTTGCTGTCCACGCTCGGAGTCCTGGCCTTTGTCGCCATCTTGCGCAGGCCGACGGTCTGGAACGCCCTGGCGTTGGCGGCCGTCACTTGCGCCCTGGAGTACAGCCATTACTGGGCACTGTTCCTCGTAGCCACGGCCACCCTAGGGTCCGCTGTTTTCGCGAGGTCCGGCCCGCACGCCCGTAGTTGCCGGGTTGCCCTGCTGGCGCTGGCCGCCGGGACGTGCGCCTTCGGACCGTGGGTGCCGACGTTCTTGTTCCAGCTGCAGCACACCGGGACGCCCTGGGCGTCCCCAGCGGACTTCACGGCCCTCGTGTACACATTCACCCAGTTCGCCGGCGGTGACTCGGACGCTGGCCGGGCGCTTGCCCTTGTGCTGGCCTTCCTGGCACTGCTCGGGGTGGCCGGAAGTGCCTTGGACGGCCGTCGCGTGGTGCTCGACCTGCGGACGCGCCCGGGAGTGCGCGCGCTCGCATCGCTAGCGGTCGGGACGCTTCTTGTTGCCCTCATCGCCGGCAAGCTCAGCGGCAGCACGTTCGCCGATCGCTACTCGGCCGTCATCCTGACGCCCTGCCTGCTCGTCGTCGCCTACGGCGCGACGATGCTGGCCGACCGCCGCGTGCGCCAGGGGGTCGTCGCCGTCGCGGTCGTCTTTGGTCTGGCGGCGTCGATCCCGAACGCGTTTCTCACCCGTACGCAGGCAGCGCAGGTCGCGTCCGCAGTCCTCGCCGGCGCTCATCGCGGTGACGTCGTGGCCTACTGCCCGGACCAGCTCGGCCCAGCTGTGAGCCGCGAGCTCGACGACCGCTTCGACGAGGTGGCCTTCCCGCGGGCGGACCCTCCGGAGATCGTGAACTGGGTGGACTACGCCGCCGTGGTCGATCACGCGAGCGCCAGCGCTTTCGTCAGGCTCCTCGAATCGCGGGCCGGCTCGACAGAGGTGATCTGGTATGTATGGGCGCCCGGCTACCTCAACTACGGGGCGGACTGCCAGGCCATCGCGAACGATCTCGCCGCGAGCCGTCCCCAACAAGGCGTCGTGGCCGAGCGAGCCTCCGACACGCCGTTCGAGATCTTCGAGGGCGAGAACCTCTACCGCTACCCGCCGCCGTCGTGAACAGCCGGACGATCAGCCCCGGCACAGCCAGGACCCAGTGGGCGCTCGCGGTTCCGGCTCTGCGGGCGTCCGCGCTCCCGTTCCTCGCCTCGAGGGCGATCGTTCTGCTCGCGCTCGGTGCGGCACGCCTTCTCACGAGCGAGTTCCGACTGGGAACCGCCGCCCACGACGCCAGCCATGCCGGGCTGCTCGGCTGGGATGCGACCTGGTACGAGAGGATCGCGGGCGACGGCTACGCCAGCCTGGGAAACGGGGCGGTGCGCTTCTTCCCGCTGCTGCCCGTGCTGGCGAGGTCATTGCGAGCGGTGCCCGGGATGACGGCAGGGATGTCGGTGGTGATCGTCGCCAACGCGGGCGCCCTGGCGGCTTTCGTCCTTCTCTACCGCCTTGTCGTGTTCGAGCTCGGCGACGAGGCCTGTGCCCGCCGGGCTGTGTGGCTGCTCGCCGTGGCGCCGCCGGCCTTCGTGCTCGTGATGGGCTACGCGGACTCCCTCTTGCTCATGACCTCGCTCGCCGCCTTCCTCGGCTTCCGGCAGCGCCGCTACGGGCTTGCCATCTGCGCCGCCTTCCTTGCCGGCTTGTGCCGGCCGGTGGGGATGCTGTTGGCGGTCCCGGCGGCGATCGAGATGGGCGCGAATTGGTTCTCGTCGTCGCCCCGCGAGCGCGTCTTCGCCGCCGGTACGGTGCTGGCGGCGCCGGCCGGGGCGGCGGCATATCTCGCTTGGGTGCAAGCCATCTTCGGCAGCTTCTTGCTCCCGTTGCGCGAGCAGCTCGCGGTCTCGCACCGGGGAGCGCTGACCGACCCGATCATGACTCTTGCCCGCGATGTCCGCGACGTGCTGAGCGGCAGCCATCTCGGCGTGGCCGAGCACGCCTTCTGGGCGGTGCTGCTGGTGTTGTTGGCGGTGTTCATCCTCTGCAGGCTCCCCGCTGCCTACGGGTGGTACGCGGTGGCGTTGCTCGCCGTGGTGTTGAGCGCCGCCAACCTCGCCTCGCTCGAGCGCTACGGGCTCGGCTGCTTCCCCTTCGTCGTCGCCGGCGCCATGCTCACGACGCGCCGCAATGCCTATCGGGCCGTGATCGGGCTTTCCGGCCTGTTGCTGGTGGCCTACGCCATGCTCGCCTTCCTGGGGGTCTATGTGCCCTGACGATGCCGTTCGCCGGTGTCGAGGCGCCGTGACGCGAAGTGCCCCGGGAGCAAGCCGGAAGGCGGCTCCGCTCCCGTGCGATGATGCCGTGATGGCCACGTCGGACGACTCGAGATCCGAACCGCTCGGCCGACGGGACCACGGGCCCGAAAAGGGCGGGCACGAAGGCGCCGGGCCCGGTGCGGTCGTCATCGTCGGCGCCGGCCCGGCCGGCCTCACCGCCGCCTACGAGTTGGCCAAGCGAGGTGCCACCTGCACGGTCTTCGAGATGGACACGGTGGTGGGCGGCCTCTCCCGCACGGTCGAGAGAGAGGGATGGAGGTTCGACATCGGGGGGCACCGTTTCTTCACGAAGGTGCCCGAGGTCGAGGACCTCTGGCGCGAGATCCTCGGCCCGGAGGACTTCCTCGTCAGGCGGAGGCTGAGCCGGATCTACTACGAGGGGACCTACTACGACTACCCGATCCGTCTGCAGAACGCGCTCCGGGGCCTGGGATTCGTCGAGTCGATACGGTGCGGGCTGTCGTTTCTTTGGGTGCGGGCGCATCCGCCGAGGGATCTCGACACCTTCGAGGGCTGGACGGCCCGTGCCTTCGGCTGGCGCCTTTACCGGAAGTTCTTCAAGTCCTACACCGAGAAGATCTGGGGAATGCCGGCGACCGGCATCAAGGCGGACTGGGCAGCGCAGAGGATCAAGAGCCTGACGCTCGGGAAGGCGATCAGGAACGCGTTCGCCCCGAACGGCACCCAGACGCGCGTCACCTCGCTCATCGACGAGTTCCACTACCCGCGCCTCGGCCCGGGGATGATGTGGGAGCGGGTCCAGGAGCTCGTGGAAGCCCAGGGATCGAAGGTTTTGCTCGGCACCCGGCTCGAGTCGATCCGTCGTTGCGGCGGGCGGGCGGTGGAGGCGGTGACGTGCGTGGTCCCGGCGGCGGCGACGGGTGTTGCGGGCGCGTGTGAGCCGGGCGAGTCGCACGCCAGGACGACTTGGCCCTTCGACCATTTGATCTCCTCAATGCCGCTCTCCGAGCTGGTTCGGGTGATCGACCCACCCCCGACCGAGGACGTCCGCGAAGCCGCAAGCGCTTTGCGCTATCGGGACTTCCTCACCGTCGCCCTGGTGTTGCCGGCCGAGCGTGGGTTTCCCGACAACTGGGTCTACGTGCACTCGGACCAGGTGCGTGTCGGGCGTGTGCAGAACTTCGGCTCATGGTCGCCCGACCTCGTCAAGCAAGGCCGGACATGCCTCGGTCTCGAGTACTTCGTCTTCGAGGGTGACGGGCTGTGGTCCATGCCGGACGAGGACCTCGTGGCGCTAGGAACCCGGGAGTTGGTGACGCTCGGCCTCGTGCGGCCGGGAGACGTCGAGAAGGGCTACGTGGTCAGGATGGCGAAGGCCTACCCGGTCTACGACGAGGGCTACGGCCTGAAGGTGCGGGCAATCCGGGAGTGGCTGGAAGCCGAAGTGCCCAACATCCACCCGGTCGGGCGCAACGGCATGCATCGATACAACAACCAGGACCACTCCATGCTGACCGCGATGCTGACCGTGGAGGGCCTCTACGGAGAGCCTTACAACACCTGGGAAGTGAACGTGGAAGCGGACTACCACGAGCAGCAGGTCGGAAGGCAGCCCGTGCCGACGCCCTCGGGCGGTGCCGGAACCGGCCGGGCCGTGCCCATGGCGGTCGGATCATGAGCCGTCGCCGGTGACAGCCCGCGCCCACCATTCGCCCAAGAGGCGGGACCTCGGACCCGCGTGGTCCAAGAGTGCCGCGGGTGGAGTGACTCTTGGCCGGGGCCGAGCGACCGCGGCCAGCTCGAGCGACGCGACCGTTGCAAGCCGGGCGGTGCTCCCCTCGGGTGGCGCCGCCTCCCTGGCGATCGCCGAACTCGGCGAGCTTGCACGGGAAGCCGGCCTGCGGCGCGTGGCCATGCTCGCTTGGCGGGACCTCGACGACGCGGAGGCAGGTGGGTCCGAGCTCCACGCGCACGAGGTGGCGACGCGGTGGGCCGCGGCGGGGATCGACGTCATCTTGAGGACGTCCTCGGTGGCCGGCAGGGCGGCTCTGGTCGAACGGGGCGGCTATCGGGTCGTGCGCCGCTCCGGTCGTTACGCAGTGTTCGTGACGGGGCCGATTGACATCGCGGGCAGTCATCTCGGACCGCTCGACGGGCTGGTCGAGATCTGGAACGGCATGCCGTTTCTGAGCCCGCTGTGGTCCCGTTTGCCGAGGGTCGTCTTCTTGCACCATGTGCACGGCGAGATGTGGCCGATGGCATTGCCGTCGCCGCTCGCCGAGGCGGGCAGGTCGCTCGAGTCTCGCCTGGCGCCGCCTCTTTACCGGAGATCGCGGATCGTGACTCTCTCCGAGTCGTCGCGGCGCGAGATCGTGGGCCTGCCAGGAGTGCGCGCGAGCCGCGTCAGCGTCGTTCCTCCGGGAATCGACCCGCGTTACTGCCCGGGCGGTCACCGGGCTGATAGGCCGCTCATGGTCGCGGTCGGCCGCCTCGTGCCCGTCAAGAACTTCCCGAGGCTGATCGGGATATTGGGGCGAGTTCACGACAAGATCCCTGAGCTCGAGACGGTCATAGTCGGCGAGGGCAGGGAACGCTCCAGCTTGCAGGCGAGGATCCGGGAGCTTGGCGCGCAGCGCTATGTGTCGCTTCCCGGCCGGCTGAGCTCGGACCAGCTCGTGGACTTGTACCGCCGGGCCTGGGTGGTGGCGTCGACCTCGACGCGAGAAGGCTGGGGCCTGACTCTGAGCGAGGCCGCCGCATGCGGGACGCCGGCGGTCGCCACCCGGATCCCCGGACATGTCGACGCCGTAGACCACGGGCTCACGGGCATGCTGGCCGATTCCGACGAGGACTTCGAACGGCACCTCGAGACCGTCCTAGGCGATCCGTTGCTCCGGAGGCGACTTGGCCGAGCGGCCCGCGAGCGTGTCGCCCCGCTCACCTGGGAAGCGACGGCGCGAGGCACCTTGGCGGCCCTCGTCAGCGCGGCGGCCCGAGACGGGACACCGGCCCTCTGAGCTGGTCCCCGCGGTGCCGGTATCCGGCCCCCTTCGCTCAAGGGCGCAACGAGCGAGTGGTCCTCCGGCGCCTTTCGGCGACGATCAACGCCGTGAGCGCCGCGGCAGCGAGCAAGAACAGCTGCGGGTAGTCCGGGAAGCCCCGGTAGACGAAGGTAACCGTGTGCACGCCCGGTGCGAGACGCACCCCGACGAGCGCCGGCGCGACCATCTCGGTGGCCACGGGGCGCCCGTCGACGAGGGCCTCCCAGCCAGGGTCGTAGGAAGCGGAAAGCAGCACGACGGCGGGCCGGGCGAGGGAGACCTTGGCGAGGACGGTGCCGTCGGCGAGATCGGCCCGTTCCGAGAGCACCGTGCCGGGAGGCCCGGACGGGCGCTCTCCGGCGGCAAGCGTCCCCGGTGCCGCCTTGCCGCCTTCATAGGCGACGGTCGGGTACACCGGGTCAGCCGACGGCAGCCCGGTGAGGAAGGCGACCGAGAAGGAGCCGAGGTCGCCTGAGTTTGCCGCCACGCTGCCGCGCGTGTCGACAACCTGGACATAGCCGTCACGAGGGATCTCCCAGAGTGCATAGCTGCCCCGGCTCGTCACGGGTTCTGCCGCCACTGAGGGCCGCATGGCGGAGGGAAGGATCAACCAATGGATCCCGAACGCGGCGTAGTCGGCCGGATCCTCCTCGTCGAAGTCCACCTCCGGGTCGCTCATCAGCGACGCCGTCCGGAGCGTGAAGCCGACCTCGTCGACGTTCTGGGACGCCAGGTACTTGAAGACCTGCACCTCCCCGACGGTGAAATAGGCGCCCCAGTCGGACGGGTCCCCGGCGAAGGTGCGGCCGCCGCCGCGCCTCGCGATCGTCGCGACGAGGGCGTCGAGCTGCGCCTCTGCGGCACCGGCGGAGGACTGCTGCGAGACGAACGAGGCGTCGAGGTCAGCTTGGCCGACGACGAACGACCAGGCCGGCACGAGCGCCGCCGCCGCCAGGCACGCGGCGGCACAGCAGCCGGCAACGGTCCCGAGCCGTTCGCCACCGTCGCCGAGGGCGCGGGCGAGTCGCCTTGCTCCGGCGACGGTCCAGCTCGCGATCTGGGCGGCACCGACTCCGGCGAGGAGGAGGGCGGCGAGCTGTACGCCGACGATGAACCGGCGGAGGAACAGGTCCCGAGAACCCGGTAGCAGGTCGAGCAGGGGGCCGAGCGTAGGACGGCCGAAGAAGAGCACCAGGCTGCAGGCGAAGACGAGCACGAGCGCGCGCCCCGCGCCGGCACCCACCGGTCCCGGGCCCTCGGGTCGCCGCCAGGCGGCGAGGCAGAGGGCGAGCCCGACGATGAAAAGCGCCGTGATCAGTGCCAGATGGTGCCAGTCGAGGACGTTCCCCTCGAAGAGGGCGACCAGGACCCTTCTCGCGCCGTAGGAGTTGGCGTCGACGCCTTCCGAGCCGCTCTGCAGGAACTGGTTGACGGCCACCCATCGCCCTTCGGAGACGAGCGGCACGGTCACCCAGGCGGAGAGCGCTGCGGCGCCGCCGACAACGAGAAAGGCGCGGCCCGCGCGTCGGAGGAACCCCGAGGGGCGGGCGAGCACGAACACGCCCGCGCCGGCGAAAGCGAGATAGCCGGTCTCGAAGTGCAACGCGGCCGTGGCCGCGATGAGCACCGCCGCCGGCACGACAAAGCGCCTGTCCTCGACCGCCCGCCACGAGAACGCCCAGGCGAACGGCAGCGTCCACATCGCCCAGAGCTGGCTCCACAGGCCGTAGCCGCTCCACAGGTAGCTGATCTGCTCGTAACCGACGCGTGTGAAGCTGGAGACGAAGGGGGAGAGCACGGCCGCCGCCGTGGCGGCGCCGCGGCTCAGTCCGAATATGCGGGCCGCGCCGTAGACGCACAGCGGCCAGCAGCCGACGAGGAGCCAGGTCGAGAGGGTGAAAGCGCGCCCGACGCCGACAGCCCAGCCGACCAACGCGGTGAGCATCGCCCCCAGGCTCTGGTACTGAAGGTACTGAGGCGAGCCGAGGTTGAGGAAGGGAAACCACGAGTCGGGCGGGAAGTGACCGGCGCGGACCTTCGCCAGCGCGAAGCGGACCATCTCCTCGTGCATCGCCGAGTCGTTCAGGTACGGCACCTGCACGAGCTGCGGGCGGAGCAGGACGAGCGAGACGACGCAGGTGGCCAGCACGAGGACGAGCGGGAAGAGGCCCAAGGCGGCGGCGGCCAGCGTCCTGCGGCTCACCTGACGCGTACCCGCATCACTCACCGCAGTCTCCGGGCTCACGCACCCCACAATGCCTCCCCCCGGTCATCGAGAACGTCCCGAACCTCGGGTGCCGTATCATCGCCGACTCCTCTGGTTGAGCCAGGGGCGAGAGGCTACGGTATTGCCCCGTGACCCTGCTGGAGGTCTTGACGAAGACTCCGAGAGTTGTGGCTGTGCCTGTGACGACAGACAGTACCGCTGCCTTTGGCGAGGTGACCGGGCGGGTCGCAACGCCATGAGCACGGGGTCCGCTCTCGCTCACTTCGAACGCGCCAAGCTTGACAACGGGCTCCGGGTGCTCGTCGCCCCCGACCACTCCAGCCCTCTCGTCGCCGTCGCGGTCGTGTACGACGTGGGTTTCCGCTCCGAGCCGGAGGGGCGGTCGGGCTTCGCCCATCTTTTCGAACACCTCATGTTCCAGGGGTCCGCCCATGTCGGCAAGATCGAGCACATGCAGCTGGTCCAGGGCGCCGGCGGGGTGATCAACGGGCAAACGATGGCCGACCTGACCCAGTACTACGAGGCGCTCCCGTCCGGGGGGCTCGAGCTCGTGCTCTGGCTCGAAGCCGACCGCATGGGTGCTCTCGCCCTCACCGAGGAGAACCTCCGCAACCAGGTCTCGGTTGTCGAGGAGGAGATCAAGGTCAACGTCCTCAATCGACCCTACGGTGGTTTTCCCTGGATCCCGCTGCCCGGCCTCGCCTTCGACACCTATCCGAATGCCCACAACGGCTACGGAGACTTCGCCCATCTCGAACAAGCGACGATCGAGGATGCCAAGGACTTCTACGACCGCTACTACGCTCCCTCGAACGCGGCCCTCGTGGTTGCCGGCGACTGCACCCCCGAAGACGTCGTCGACCTCGCGAGCCGGCACTTCGGGCGAATCGAGGCACGCCCCGCGCCTGTCCGCAGATCGTTCGCCGAGCCGCGACTTTCCCAGGAGCGCCGGAAGGTCATACACGACGCGCTCATCCCGCAACCGGCCTTTGCGGCGGGTTACCGGGTGCCCGACCCTGTCTCGAAGACGGAGGACTACGTCGCCTATTTCGTGTTGGCGAACGTGCTTTCCGACGGTGACGCGAGCCGCCTCCGTTCCCGCTTGGTCCATCACGACCGCACCGTCACAGACCTTGCCTGTTACCTGGGTGTCTTCGGCAGCGACTCGTTCACGATGCGGGACCCGGTGCTGTTCCAGGTGGTCGTTTTCCACCCGGGCGTGGCCGGCACCGACACGCTGCTGGCCGTCATCGACGAGGAGCTGGAACGGCTTGCGGCCGAAGGCCCGAACGAGGACGAGCTCGCGCGCGCCTTCGCGTCGGCGGCCTCGAGCCACTGGCGGGGGCTCGACCAGGTGCTGAACCGTGCCCTCGCCCTGGCTGGTGCCGAGGTGGTGCACAACCGTGCCGAGCTCGTTCACGAGCTCCCCGGGCTGGTCACAGCGGTCGGTCGGGAGGCGGTGGCGGCGGCAGCCGCAGAGTTGGTCCACCAGCACCGAGCAATCGTCGAACTGATACCAGGGGGTGGCTCTTGACTCCCCCGGCGAAGGCCGCGAACCGACATTCAGGGGACCGGCCTCGACAGCCTTTGGGCGAGGACGCCGCTCGGCGGCCCGCCATCGGGCCGATACGGGCTCCTAGGATGTCCGGGGTCGTCGAGGACAACCTCGCCGGAGGGCTCCACGTCATCGTTGCCCGGCGACCCGACGTCCCGATGGTCGAGATACGGCTCGGGTTCCCGCTTGCCGGTGAGCTGATCGGCAGGCCCGCTGCCCCTACGGTGCTGTCCGAGTCGCTGCTCGCCGGCACGGCCCGGTACGACAGGGCGGAGCTCGCGTCGGCTGTGCAACGCATCGGTGGCCGCCTCTCGGCAGATGTCGCCGGCGACTGGTTCCTCGTCCGCGGCTCGGTTCTCGCCGAGCACCTCGTCGAGATGCTCGGGATCGTCGGCGAGGTGCTGCTCGGCGCGTCCTATCCGAGCCCGGAGGTGAGGGCGGATCGCGATCGGGTGGCCGAGCAGGTCCAGATGGAGCTCAGCCAGCCGGAGGTCATCGTCGACGAGGAGCTGAGCAGGCGGCTGTACCGCGGACATCCCTACGCCTCCGGGCTCCCGAGCCCGGGGGCGCTGCGACAAGTGAGCGCGGCCCATCTGCGCCGGATCCACGACGAGGTCCTCACGCCCGCCCAGGGCCACCTCGTGCTCGTCGGCGACGTGACTCCCGCCAAGGCGCTTGCCGCTGCCACCGGGGCCCTCGAGCAGTGGCTCGCGAAAGCGCCTGCCGGCGCCGGCGTGCAGCTCGATCCGGTTCCCGCCGTGCACCTCGGCCCCATCCTGTTGTTCGACCGTCCGGGCGCGGAACAGAGCAACATCCGCATGGCGCGGCTCGCCCCGAGCCGCACCGACCCCTCCTGGCCGGCGACGGCACTCGCGAACATGATCTTCGGAGGGATGTTCTCCTCGCGCCTGGTCGAGAACCTCCGCGAGCGGAACGGCTACACCTACTCGCCAGGGACGTCGTTCGACCACGGCCGGGCGGGCTCGTCGTTCGAGATACAGGCAGATGTGGCGACGGCCTCCACGGCGGCCTCTCTCGTCGAGATCGGCTACGAGCTCGGGCGGATCGTCATCCACGGGGTGAGCGAGGACGAGCTCGAGTCCGCTCGCCGTTACGCACTCGGGACTCTCTCGTTCGAGATAGCCACTCAGCACGGGCTCGCGAGCAGGCTTGTCAACCTGGCGATCCTGGGTCTCGACCCGGGTTACGTGGGTCGGTACTCGGCTGCGTTGAAGCGTCTGAAGCGCGACGAGGTCGAGGAAGCCGCCCGCCGCCTGCTTGCACCCTCGCAGATGGTGACCGTGGTACTCGGCGACGCCGGCCTGGTGGGCGACCCGCTTGCCCTTGTTGCCGACGTAGAGCGAAGTCCGCTCTCGGTGCATCACTAGCGCGACCGCTGCGTCTGCGCGCCCTTCGCTGGGAGCTCCTTTCGGCGGAAGCGGCGCGCCAGCTCGACCGTCGTGTCGCTCGCTAGGGCCATGACCCCGATGAGAGCGAGCATTCCTGCGGACTCGAAGTTGTGCGGCCAACCGCTGCCCGCTGGATAGTGGTGCCGGACCTGTTCGATCACCGTCAGCGTGCCTGTCGCGACAAGGCACCCGAGCGCCAAAAGGCCGAGCAGCGAGCGTGCCGCCGAGCACAGCAGGCCGCCGAGCACGCCGAGCGCGATCGCGCAGGCGATCCAAGGCGCTGACGGCGGCGGCAGCACCGCCACCGAGACGGCGCCGCAGGCGGCTGCGACGAGGAGGCAGGCGAGCAACCCGGGCGATCTCCCGCCGTCGGTGAACGGAAGCCCCAAGAGTGGCGGCTCCTCGGGGAGGGCGGGGACGGCCCTGCCCTCAGCCCTGCGGCGGTCCGCGACGACAGCGGCGCTCCCGCCGAGGTCGGCCGCCATCTCAGCCGAGTGGGCCCCACGGCGGCGCAGCCTCCGCCGGATGGGCCCAACCGGCACGAAGCCGAGAACGAGGCAGGCCGCCAGGGCCGCACCCGAGACGAGTACGGCCGGGGTCACCATCTTCTGCGGCCCGAACCGGAGCGTCACGATGAAGCTGGCGCCTCGCGGCGGCGTGACGTACCAGCCGTTTGCATAGCCGTCGATGAGTTGAGGCGCCCCGAGAGACCGCCCGCCGGGCCCGCTCGCCTCCCAACCGGCGTTCAGGCTCTCGCCGAGAACGAGCCAGAACGGCCGCGTTGCGCCTTTGACCTCGAGCCTGGCCGAGGTCGCAGAAGACCCGAGGACCCGGACCGTCGGGGTCGCAATCGGCGGTGTGCCCGAGGTGCCGATCGTCCCCGGCGCCGGTGCCGCGTCGCCGTTGGCGAGGGGAGGCAGGGCCGTGCCTCCCGGGGCCGAGTCGAGCACGAGCCGGTCAAGGTTCCACCCGGTGATCTTTCCCCATGTGGCGTCCACGGTGTGGTCGCCGGGCCCGAGGACGATGCCCTTCGCGTCTGGCCCGCAGCCGGAGACGGTCAGGCCCTGCAGCTTCTCGGCCGCAGCGACAGTCCCCGACACCTTCAGCCAGACGGGGCGCCCGTCGATGCGCAGCAGCTTCGAGGTGCAGACCGCAGGGATGCCGTCGCTCGCCGTCTCGGGCGTGAAGCGGACGCCGGGAAGACCGACCTCGGCGATCCCGACCGGCATGACGATCGGCTTTTGCGTGTACCAGTTGACGGTCGTGACATGGCGGACGGCCTCGATCGTGAAGCGGATCGTGCTCCCGGTCAGCTTCGGGAAACTGACCGGGACGCTCACAACCGAGTCGATGGCCTTGCGGTCTTGCACGGGAGGCACAGCTACGAGCTCGTCACCGCCGGTGTTGGTCGTGATCCTGATCTCGGTGGGGACGGAGTGCCGGCCGTCTGCGATGAGCTGCAGGTCGAGGTGGTCGAAGGTGACGCTGTGGGTGAGAGATGCCTGCATCCAGGCGCCGATCTGGGCCGGCGCGTCGAAGCCGGGGCTCCAGAAGGTCTTCGGGTTGCCGTCGAAGGCGAACACCGCCCGGGCGTCGAGATCACCGGGAAGCCTCTCGTTCGAGCCGATCACGGCGCCCCCGAAGGCGTCCGGGCCCGCGAGGAGGGTGTCGATCAGGTTGTCGGGGATCAGGGCGGAGACACGGGCCGTCCCATTCAGCGAGAAGGTTCGGGCGGTCGGGAGCCAGAAGGTCCGGCTCATCGCCGGTTCCGGGTCGGAGCGAGGCGGCGTGGCGCCCACGCGATCTCTGGTCATCACAATGGTGAGGCGGTGCGAGAGCGACGAGGTCCCGAGCGCCCGCAACAGGTCCGAAGGCATCTGGACTGTCTCGGTGACGCTCACGCCAGGAATCCGCACCTCGGAGAAACCGACTCCCGACGAGCCGAGCATCGACTCGCGCCCCGACCAGGTCGTGCCGTCGATCGTGATCCGGAGCGTCGTGAAAGAGCGCCTCGGGAACCGGATCGTCTGGCCGGCGACGGTACGGGACGCAGAGCCCAGTTTCTCGGAGAAGGCGTGCCTGCCGTCGAAGGCGATGCTCACTCGGGTGATCCACCGGTTGACCGTGGAGCCGAGCACCTGGACGAGGTTGATGTGATCGGTCGTCACACGATGATCGAGGCGGACCTGGATCCAGTTGCCTGTGGCGTTGGAGAAGGCGCCGACGCTCCAGGCCGTGTCGGTGTTGCCGTCGAAGGCTTCCGCCGCCCGGTCCTCGGGGGTGAAGCTGACGGGGTTGCCGTAAGCCGAAGCGGTCACGTAACGGGCCTCGCTGTAGACGGCGATGCTCTGAGCGTCCACACCCACGTGGGCGAAAATCGGCAACGCGACCGCGGTCGGGTCCGCTGCGGACGGCTCGGGGACGGCCGGGAGGGTCTCGCCGACGTTGTCGCTCACGCTCGACCAGCGCTCGAGAACCTTACGGTTCGTGTCGGTGAGGACCAGCTCTGCCCCCGGGGTAACCGCCTCGCGGAGCAGTTTCGCATCGCCGTCGAGAGTCCCGGCGTAGAAGATGGTCGGGTTGTCGTCGAGCAGGCCGGCGGCGGCAGCAGCGACGACACCGGCTCCACTGCCGTCGAGGACAACTGGTGCAGAGGCCGGCTCCGCCCGGTAGATCGGGCGGGCGTCGGAGACCGGGAAGACCGCGATGGGCGGCGGCCACGGGGCGTTCGCCGGCTCCGCCAGGGCTTCCTCGTCTGTGAGGCTGTACTTGGCCGGCGCAACGTTGGGGACCGGCTTGCCGAACTCGACCGGTTCGCCGATCCCCGCCGGCGGCGGGTCGAACACGCCCCAGGTCTCCTGCGGCCGCGGGGTGTTGTAGCGCCAGTAGGCGAGATTCGACTGCAAGACGACGTCGCCGGCGCTCAGGAGACGGGCGATGGGAGCCAGCGTCGATGGCTCGTAGGTGCCCTGCTGGAGCGTGAGGTCGAAGGCTTGGAGGAGGTCCGTCGTGGGATAGGAACCCTGGATCGTCTGCTCACGGAGGATCTCCGGCCGGGTCATGATGCCGGGCCAGATCGTGTCGAACAGGGTGCCCCAGTCATAGGCGGCGAAGTTCTGGCCCGGCTCGATGAGCACCCGTGTCGAGTCGCCCTGGGCGTCGAGGTAACGGGCGACCCGGGCGTAGTACGAAGGAACGTTCTCCGGGCGCTCGAAGTTCTGGGCGACGGCGCCTCCTTCGAGAAACGGAGCGCTGTTGGCCACGACCACCGCCGCCAACGCACAGGCGGTGCCAAGCCCCAAGCGGGGGAACCGCGACCACAGGGCGCTGGCTCCGACGCCGAGCAGCATGGCGAAACCGAGCACGACGAGGGGAGTGGCACGGTCGCTCGAGCGCAGGGCGAGCCCCACCGACGATCCGGACATGAACGCCTTCAGCCCCCGGCCGACGAGCGACGGGTCCGAGTACGGGTGCAGGCCTACCGCCAGGACTACTCCGAGGAGTACCAGTAGGACGAAGAACGCCTTCGCACGCCAACGGGACGTGAGCGCACCGAGGGCCGCAAGGGCCGGCACGGCGAAGCTCGTCGCCAGCAGCCAAGCGGTCTCCTCCAGCTTGACGGCCGCCTGCTTCCAGGGCCCGAGCCGGTCGCTGCCGTAGAAGTACCAGTAGCCGAGCCCGCGCACGACCTCGGAGGCGAGCGAAGTCCCCGCGATCGCCGGCAGCGTCTCGGTGTACTTGAGGATGGCGACGCCGTAGGCGCTTTCGATGCGGAGCCCGGCGATCCAGAACAGCGAGACCCCTAGCGCCAACAGGCCCATCTTCACCGCCGCGCCAAGGGCGCGGCGCGCCGGCGCCTCGTGGAGCACGAGGACGCCGTAGAAGAGCCAGGCCACCGGGGCGATGCCTGCATAGATCAAAGAGGCGGCGTTCGTGGCCCCGACAAGGGCGACCACGAGACCGAAGAGGGCCGGATAGCGCCATCCGCCCCGGCGAACGGCAAGCACAGCGAAGGCGACCAGCCATCCGAGACCCGCCCAGGGAAGCAGGATGGCCGAGGTCTGCTGGATGTACTGGAGGAAGTAAGGGCTGAGCTCGTAAGCCAGCCCTGCGACGACGACACCGGGACCATTCACCCCGAGCGTCCTCGCCAGGTAGCAGACCCCGGATCCGGCAGCGAGGAGGACGGTGCCCATCCAGAGCCTTTGCGCCACCCACATGGGCACGCCAAGCTCGGCGAAGAGCCAGTAGAAAGGTCCCTGCGGGAACAGGTAGCCGATGTTCTGGTGGGTGACCGTGCCCCCTGCGACCGAGGGGTCCCACATCGAGACGGCCGAGCTCAAGAGCCGGCCGGGATCGAGGTATAGGTACTGCTTGGTGTCGTCGGCGAGGATCCCCGGCTTGGTGCAAAGCAGCGGGACGTAGGCGAGGGCGCCGAGGAGGCCGGTTCCCAGGACTCGCATCGGAAAGAGGCGGGTCCTGCTCGTTCGAGCCACGGCCCGGTTAGTGTAGGCGCCCATGTCACGGGCCGCCGAGGCACTCGAGGCGCTCCGGGCCCACGCTCAGCTCCGGTTGCGGGCTGCGGAGGCGGCATGATCGTCGTCGGCCTGACGGGCGGCATCGGCTCGGGGAAGTCGACCGTCGCCGCGATGCTCGCCGAGCGTGGTGCGGTGCTGATCGATGCCGACGAGGTGGCGCGAGAGGTGGTCGAGCCGGGAAGGCCGGCCTACGCGAAGGTGGTGGAGCGTTTCGGCGCCGGGGTCGTCGCGCCGGACGGGAGTCTCGATCGCCCGGCGCTTGCCGCCGTCGTCTTCGACGATCCCGCCGCTCTCGCCGATCTGGAGGCCGTCGTCCATCCCGAGGTGCGCGCCGAGATCGTTGCCCGGCTGGCAGCCGAGGCGGGCGACGACGTCGTCGTCGTTCTCGACGTCCCCCTGCTGCTGGAGACTGCCGGCCCGGACCGGTACGGGCTCTCGGGCGTGCTCGTCGTGGACGCGCCCGAGGACGTCGCCCTGGAGCGGCTGGTGAACCTGCGGCACATGGACCGCTCCGACGCCGAGGCGCGCATCGCCAACCAGGCCAGCCGTTCCGAGCGAGTGGCCAGGGCGGACTTCGTGATCACGAACATGGGCACCCTCGACGAGCTCGAGGAGATGGTCGGGCGGGCATGGGACTGGATCGAGCGTCTCCGATGGGCGGCAGCGAGCGGCGGGGCGGATGGAGCGGGTGCTCCCTGAGCGACCTTTCTCGACAGGCCGACGGCCGTACTGTCAGCCCATGAGTGACAAGCCGATCATCAGCGTCGAGGCGACGGGCACAGCTTCCGCAGCGCCCGACGTCGCAAGAGTTCGCCTCTTCACCTTCGCCGAGGACCCGACGCCCGCCGACGCCCTCACCTCGTGCAGCCTGCTCACCGAGCGGGTCCTTGCTGCTCTGCGGGAGGCCGGCGTCGCCTCATCGGACCTCGTGACGATCTCGATCGACCTGAACCAACAGCACAGGCGGGACGGAGACCGGGCTGCAGAGGAATACCGGGCCTCCAGCAACCTCGAGGCGACGGTCCGCCGGCCCGAAGACCTGGGTCGGGTCATCGCCGCTGCGGTTGACGCAGCCGGGACGGGAGTGGGGATCAGCAACGTCCGCTTCGACGTCGACGATCGGGCGCCGCTGGTGTCGCTGGCACGGCGCGATGCCGTTGCCGGTGCTCTCAGAGCCGCGCACGAGCTCGCCGAGGCGGCAGGGCTCGTGCTCGGTCCCCTCGTCGAGCTCGTCGAGGGTGGGGGAGGGCGACGACCACCCCCAGGTGGCCCGGTCCTGATGGCGGCGGCAAGACAAGCGCTCGCGCCGCCGCCCGTGGAGCTGGGCGAGCTCAGCGTGGCCGTGACCGTGTCGGCCGTCTTCGAGGTGTCGCCCGCACCCACCGGCTGAGCCGTTCGCCCTGGTGGCACGACGGCGCGCACCCCCCGCTCGCCAGCGCGCACCCTCTCGGTACCATGCCGATGGTGCCTCCGTTCCGGGTCGTTTCTGACTTTCAGCCGGCCGGTTCCCAGCCGGCCGCCATCGACGCGCTCTCGCGCGGGATCGAGCGGGGCGACCGGTTCCAGACCCTCCTCGGGATCACCGGGAGCGGCAAGAGCGCCACGATCGCCTGGACCCTGGAGAGAGCCCAGCGCCCGACCCTGGTGCTGGCGCCCAACAACTCGCTGGCGGCCCAGCTCGCCGGCGACCTGCGGGGCTTCTTCCCGGACAACCGGGTGGAGTACTTCGTCTCCTACTACGACTACTACCAGCCCGAGGCCTACCTGCCCTCCTCGGACACCTACATAGAGAAGGACTCCTCGATCAACGACGAGATCGACCGGCTCAGGCACTCGACTACCGCCAGCCTGCTCACGAGGAGAGACGTGATCGTCGTGGCGTCGGTCTCGTGCATCTACGGGCTCGGGTCGCCCGAGGAGTACCGAGACCAGATCCTCGTGCTCTCGCCCGGAGAGACGCACGACCAGCGGTCGTTGCTCTTGCGCCTGGTCACGATGCACTACGAGCGCAACGACGCCAATCTCGTCCGGGGGAGGTTCCGGGTGCGGGGCGACACGATCGAGGTGCATCCCGCCTACGAGGAGTACGCGGTGCGCATAGAGCTGTTCGGCGACGAGGTCGAGCGCGTGAGCCGCTTTGACGTCCTCACGGGAGAGCTCCTCGGCGATCTCGAGGAGCTGATCATCTTTCCCGCCACGCACTATGTCGCCGGGGACGAGCGCATGCGGCGCGCCATCGCCTCCATCGAGGTCGAGCTCGGCGAGCGCCTGCGCGAGCTGGAGCAGGAGGGCAAGCTGCTCGAGGCTCAGCGGCTGCGGATGCGCACCGAGCACGATCTCGAGATGCTTGCAGAGCTCGGGAGCTGCAACGGAGTGGAGAACTACAGCCTGCACCTGGACGGGCGGGCGCCGGGCCAAGCGCCCTACACGCTCCTGGACTACTTCCCCGACGACTGGCTCCTCGTCATCGACGAGAGCCACGTGACCGTGCCGCAGCTTCACGGGCAGTTCGCGGGCGACCGCTCCCGCAAGGACATCCTCGTCGAGCACGGGTTCCGCCTCCCGTCGGCCAGGGACAACCGTCCCTTGCGTTTCGAGGAGCTCGAGGCACGCATCAACCAGTGCATCTTTCTTTCTGCGACGCCTTCCGATTACGAGATCTCGGTCTCGAGCCAGGTGGTCGAACAGATCGTGCGGCCGACCGGCCTCGTCGACCCCGAGGTCGTCATCAAGCCGACCAAGGGCCAGATCGACGATCTGATCGCAGAGATCAACACGACCGTGGGCCGGGGCGAGCGGGTGCTGGTGACGACGCTCACGAAGAAGATGGCCGAGGACCTTGCCGACTACCTGCTCGAGACCGGGCTCAAGGTCCGGTACCTGCACTCCAATATCGACACCATCGAGCGGATCGAGATCGTTCGGGACCTGCGCCTCGGCGAGTTCGACGTGCTCGTCGGCATCAACCTCCTCCGCGAGGGACTCGACCTTCCGGAGGTGGCGCTCGTGGCGATCCTCGACGCCGACAAGGAGGGCTTCCTCCGCTCCAAGACGTCTCTGATCCAGACGATGGGTCGTGCCGCCCGGAACGTCTCGGGCCGGGTCATCCTCTACGCGGACGTGATCACGGACTCCATGCGGGGTGCAATCGCAGAGACCGAACGCCGCCGCCTCGTGCAGCAGGAGTACAACCGCGAGCACGGCATCGACCCGCAGACGATCCGCAAGGCCGTGACCGATCTCGTCGCTCAGTTCCGCAGCGCCGCAGGAGCCGGAGGGGACGGGTTCGGGGCCGGGGCCCCTCTCCCGAGCCGGGCGGGGTCCGACCGGTCCCGTCGCGCCGGGCGGCGGGCGGTCGAGCGGGCCGCCGAGCTCCTCGAGGTGTCCGGGAACGGGCGCGCCGGCAACGACGAGCTTCCCGCGGACGAGATCGGAAGGCTTATCGCCACGCTCGAGCGGGAGATGGAGGCTGCGGCCGCTGAGCTCCGTTTCGAGTACGCGGCGAGGCTGCGAGACGAGATCCGTTCGCTGCGCCGCGAGCTCAGGGAGGTCGGGTGAACATCCACAGCGCCCCTTACGCCACGATCGGGCCGCTCTGCCCGGGCGAGCAGGGCGATGATCGGCACGCGCCGGTCACTCGGTAGTCTGCGGCCGTGCCCAGCACCCTCGTTGTTCGCGGGGCCCGCGAGCACAACCTCAAGAACGTCTCCTTGGAGCTGCCGCGCGATCGGCTCATCGTTTTCACGGGACTGTCGGGCTCGGGGAAGTCGTCGCTCGCGTTCGACACCATCTATGCCGAGGGCCAGCGGCGTTACGTCGAGTCGCTGTCGTCCTACGCCCGGCAATTCCTCGGGCAGATGGACAAGCCGGACGTCGACTTCATCGAGGGGCTGTCACCGGCCATCTCGATCGACCAGAAGTCCGCCTCACGCAACCCCCGCTCAACGGTGGGGACCATCACCGAGATCTACGACTACCTGCGCCTCCTCTATGCGCGCATCGGCCAGCCCCATTGCCCCAACTGCGGCAGGCTCGTCACGCGCCAGAGCCCCCAGCAGATCGTCGACCGCCTGAGCGACCTGCCCGAGGGCACCCGGTTTCAGGTTCTCGCCCCGGTGGTGCGTGGCCGCAAGGGCGAGTACTCGGCCCTGCTCGACGACCTCGCCAAGCAGGGCTACGCGCGGGTGCGCGTCGACGGCAAGCTCATGGAGCTCTCCGATCGGGCCTCGCTTGAGCTCGCCCGTTACGAGCAGCACACGATCGAGGTGGTCGTCGACCGCCTTGTCCGGCGCGAGGGCATCGAACGTCGGCTCACCGACTCGATCGAGACGGCGCTTCGCCTCGGCGATGGGATCGCCGAGATCCTGCTCATGCCGGAGGCCGATTCGTCCTCCCCGGGCGAGGCCCGGCTGGCCGCGAAGCCGGCGGGCGCCAAGGTAGCCGGCACCAAGACCGCTTCCGGCAAGACGGCTGCCGGCAAGGCCGTTCCCGGCGCCGCCGGGGTGACCGCCGCCGACAGGGCGGCCGACGTCGCCGAGGACGGGATGGCGGATGTGGCAGAGGACGGCTCCCAGGACGCGAATGGCGAGCAGTTGCTCACCTTCTCCCAGCACTTGGCCTGCGTGCACTGCGGGATCTCCCTCGACGAGCTGGCCCCGAGGAGCTTTTCTTTCAACTCGCCCTTCGGTGCGTGCCCTTCTTGCAACGGACTCGGGACCCGTTTCGAGGTCGATCCCGATCTCGTGGTGCCCAACCCGGATCTCTCGCTTTCGCAAGGTGCCATCGCGCCGTGGGCGGGCGCTCGCACCGAGTACTTTTCGCGTGTGCTCAAGGCGGTCGCCGACGCCTACGGCTTCAGCATGGACAAGCCCTGGTCCAAGCTCACGAAACAGCAGCACAAGATCCTCTTGTACGGTGCCGGCACCAGGCGCGTGCACGTCCAGTACCGCAATCGTTACGGCACGTTGCGCAGCTACGACACCCAGTTCGAAGGTGTAGTGCCTTGGCTGCAGAGGCGCCACAGCGATGCGGACTCCGACTGGGTGCGCGAGCAGGTGGAGGGCTACATGCGCGAGGTGCCCTGCCCGGACTGCGGTGGCACGCGGCTTCGCCCGGAGTCGCTCGCCGTCAAAGTCGGGGGCAGGAGCATCGCCGAGCTGTCGGCGCTTTCCATCCGGACGGCTCACGATCTGCTCGAGCACCTGGAGCTGAGCTCGAGGGAGGAGATGATCGCTGCCGGGGTCATGAAGGAGATCCGCGCCCGGCTCCAGTTCCTCGTCGACGTAGGCCTCGACTACCTCAGCCTCGACCGCTCGGCGGCGACGCTCGCCGGTGGGGAGGCTCAGCGGATCCGCCTCGCCTCGCAGATCGGCAGCGGGCTCGTCGGTGTCCTCTACGTGCTCGACGAGCCCTCGGTGGGTCTCCACCAACGGGACAACCGCAAGCTCGTGGAGACCCTCCTGCGTCTGCGTGACATCGGCAACACCGTCCTTGTCGTGGAGCACGACGAGGAGACGATCAGGATCGCCGACTATGTCGTCGACATCGGCCCCGGGGCGGGCGAGCACGGCGGCGAGGTGGTCTGTGCCGGCTCGGTCGCCGATCTCGTGAAATGCCGGGGTTCGCTCACCGGCCAGTACCTCTCGGGGAAGCGCTCGATCGCGGTGCCCAGCATGCGGCGCGAGCCCCGGGGCGAGTGGCTCGTCGTGCGCGGGGCTCGGGAGCACAACTTGAAGGGAATCGACGTGGAGATCCCCCTCGGTTGCTTCGTCTCGGTCACGGGCGTGTCGGGATCGGGCAAGTCGACCCTGATCAACGACATCTTGTTGCGGGCCCTCATGCAACGCATCTACAAGTCCCGCCTCGTCCCGGGGCGGCACCGCACGATCGAAGGTGCGGAATCGCTCGACAAGGTCATCGACATCGACCAGTCACCGATCGGCCGCACGCCCCGCTCGAACCCGGCCACCTACACGGGCATGTTCGACAACGTCCGGAAGCTGTTCAGCCAGACGGCGGAGGCGCGCTTGCGCGGCTACCAGCCGGGGCGTTTCTCCTTCAACGTCGCGGGCGGCCGCTGCGAGGCGTGCGCCGGCGACGGGACTCTCAAGATCGAGATGCACTTCCTTCCTGACGTCTATGTCCCCTGCGAGGTTTGCAAGGGCGCCCGCTACAACCGCGACACGCTCGACATCTCCTGGCGCGGGAAGAACATCGCCGAGGTGCTCGACCTGTCCTGTGAGGAGGCGCTCGAGTTCTTCGCGGCGCAGCCGGTCATCTCGCGGCACTTGAGGACGCTCGTGGACGTCGGCCTCGGTTACGTCCGCCTCGGCCAGCCGGCTCCCACGCTCTCCGGAGGGGAGGCCCAGCGGGTCAAGCTGGCTTCCGAGCTCGCCAAGCGATCGACCGGGCACACGCTGTACGTGCTCGACGAGCCGACCACAGGTCTTCACTTCGAGGACGTCCGCAAGCTCTTGCACGTGCTGCAACGATTGGTCGACCAGGGCAACACGGTCTGCGTGATCGAGCACAACCTCGATGTCGTGAAGTCGGCTGACTGGGTGATCGACCTCGGCCCTGAGGGCGGTGACGGGGGCGGAGAGGTGATCGTGGAGGGCACGCCCGAGAAGGTGGCCAAGACCCACGAGAGCTACACGGGCCGTTTTCTCGCTCCTTTGCTCGAAATCTGAGCTCGGCGCGGGCGCCGAAGCCAGCCACGCGGTCAGACGGGGAGACGGAGGGCGCAAAGGCGCGTCGTTGCTTGGTGGCTGACCCGTTCGGCGACAGTCTCGAGCTGATCGAGGCAGAGCCCGTTCAGAAGGGCCGGAGGACGACTTCCCCGGGCTCGGCGACGCGGCCGTAGACCCAGGCCAGGAGCGCGGCGCGCTGTCGGGGATCCTCGATCCGCTCTGGCAGTCGGTCCAGGGCGAACGGCAGGTCAGCGCTGACGAATTCGGCCGGCCAGTCCGAAACGCCGTAACCGAGGCCGAGGTCGGCGTGGTGCACCTCGACCTCGCGCCAACGTGACATGGGCAGGAAGCGGCAAGGAAGCGGCGAGCCATCGCCGCGCAGGCCCTGGCGTTGCCACACGACAAGTGGCGTGTCGATCCAGGCAGCGTCCAGACGCCTGGCCGAGTCGCGCACATCGTCGAGGATCTCCGACGCCTGCCGTTTCGCTCCCTGCTCGATGTCCCGGGTCCGCTCGGCACTCCCGCCCGGGTACTGTCGCACCTCAAGGCCCTCCGCCGCGCCGGCGAGAACCCGGACGAACGAGTCGGCGTTGCGGGCGAGGTGGGTCAGGACATGGGCGATGCTCCAACCGGGAAGCAGGCTCGGGCGAGCAGCTAGCGCATCGTCGATCTGCTCGATCGTGGCGAACAGCCGGCCGGTCGCCTCGCGGCCACCGGTGATCGCGACGGCGATGTCATTTTCCATGGAGCCTCTCTCTCGTCTTCATGGGGCCTCGCTCGTCAGTCGCCCAGGCCCCGGCTCGTCGGTCAGGTGGGCGTGGCTCAGGCGATCGCGAGCATGCGCTCGAGTGCCACCCGGGCGTCGGCGGCAGTGGCCTCGTCGACCACGATGCGATTGCGCACCTGTCCCTCGAGGAGGCAGTCGAGCACCCAGGCGAGGTGCGCCAGGTCGATCCGGGACATCGTCGAGCAGGGGCAGACGAGTGGGTCGAGGGAGAGCACGGTCCGGTCCGGATGCTCGCGGGCGAGCCTGTCGACGAGATGGATCTCGGTCCCCACCGCCATAGTCGAGCCGGGCCGTGCCGCCCCGACCGCGGCGATTATGTAGTCCGTGGAGCCGACCTGGTCGGCGATCTCGACGACCTCACGACTGCACTCGGGATGCACGATCACGATGCCCTCCGGGTGCTCGGAGCGGAACGCCTCGACGTGCTCGGTGCGGAATCGCTGGTGAACCGAGCAGTGGCCCTTCCACAAGAGCAAGGTGGCTTCCTTCACCTCGGCGTCCTGCAGCCCTCCGAGGCGCCGGTGCGGGTCGACCACCTGCATGTCAGCCGCGCCGTAGCTGAGCTGGAAGCCGGTGTTGCGGCCGAGGTGCTGGTCAGGGAAGAAGAGCACCTTGTCAGCGTGGCCGAGCGCCCAGCTCAACACCGAGCGGGCGTTGGCCGAGGTGCAAACAGCTCCGGAGTGCCGACCCACGAACGCCTTCAGCGTGGCTGCCGAGTTCATGTAGGTGATGGGCACAATCGCGTCGATGTCCGTCACCTCGGAGAGCTCGTCCCAGATCTGCTCGACACCTTCGAGGTCGGCCATGTCGGCCATCGAGCAACCGGCGTTGAGGTCGGGGAGGATCACCTGTTGGTGAGCTCCGGTGAGGATGTCCGCCGACTCGGCCATGAAGTGGACGCCGCAGAAGACCACGAACTCGGCCTCGCGCTGGTTCGCAGCAAAACGGGACAGGCCGAACGAGTCCCCCCGCATGTCAGCGAACTGGATGACCTCCTCACGCTGGTAGTGGTGGCCAAGGATGACGAGGCGCCGGCCGAGGCGCGCGCGGGCCGTGGTGACGCGTCGGACGAGCTCGTCGGCGGTTGCCGTCGAATAGTCGTCAGGTAACGGCGGCTGTAGGCGGAACATCAGATGACCCCCTATAGGACGCTTCGCTGATCGGCCGGCGGGGACAGCCTGGTCGCCCAACCGCGGGTATGTCGGCCACGAAGCGAATATGTCAGCCGGGGTACCAGGCCGGCCGTAACCTGCACTCTAGTGCTCGAACGACCGCAATCGGTTCCCGACGCCCCCGGCTCGTACCAGATCAAGGACGCCGCGGGCCGGATCATCTACGTAGGCAAGGCGCGGTCCTTGCGCAGCCGGCTCTCGAACTATTTCCAGGACCCGGCGCACCTGAACCCGCGCACCGCCCAGATGATGGAACGGGCCACCTCGCTCGAGTGGATCGTCGTCGGGAGCGACGTCGAGGCCATCATGCTCGAGTACAACCTCATCAAGGCGCACCGTCCCCGTTTCAACATCCGCCTCGTAGACGACAAGAGCTATCCCTACCTAGCGGTCACCATCGGCGACGAGTGGTCCAGGGCGACGGTCATGCGAGGCGCGAGGCGCAAGGACACGCGTTACTTCGGCCCTTACGCGCACGCCTACGCCATCCGGGAGACGCTCGACCTGCTCCTGCGGTCGTTCCCGGTCCGGACCTGTTCGGACGCCAAGCTGCGGCGCCACCAGCTCCTCGGACGGCCCTGCTTGCTCTACCACATAGAGCGGTGCGCGGGCCCCTGCGTCGGCGCCGTCGAGCCTGAGGAGTACGGGAGGCTCGTGTCCGAGCTGATGGCGTTTCTCGACGGCGACACCAAACCGGTCGTCGACCGCCTCGAGGCCGAGATGCGCGAGGCGGCCGGCGAGCTCGAGTTCGAGCGGGCGGCACGCCTGCGTGACCGGTTGGCGACGGTCCGGCTCGCCGTCGAGCGCCAGCAGATGGTCACCGACACCCCTGAGAACCTCGACGCCATCGCCATCGCAGAGGACGAGCTGGCGGCGGCGGTGCAGGTCCTCCATGTCCGTCGCGGCCGGGTGGTCGGCCGGCACGGCTTCGTCGTCGAGAAGGTGGAGCCGCTGACGTCCTCCCAGCTCGTTGGCAGGGTGCTCGAGCAGCACTACGCCGAGACTCCGATCGGGATCCCCCGGGAGCTGCTCGTCCCCGAGCTGCCGGAGGACGTGGCCACCTACGAGGCGTGGCTCTCCGGGCTGCGCGGCGGCAAAGTCACGGTGCGCGTTCCCCGGCGAGGCCGCAAACGCGAGCTTCTCGCCACGGCTCGCCAGAACGCGGAGGACCAGCTGAAACGTAACCGGCTGCGGCGGGCGACCGATCTCACGAGCCGTGCTGCCGCCCTCGAGGAGCTCCAGCAGGCGCTCGGCCTGAAGGAGGCGCCGCTGCGCATCGAGTGCTACGACATGAGCCACATCCAGGGCACCGACTACGTGGGCTCGATGGTCGTGTTCGAGGACGGCTTGTCAAAGCGAAGCGACTACCGGCGCTTCAAGGTGTCAGCCGTCCAGGGAAACGACGACTACGGAGCCATGCACGAGGTGCTCACCCGGCGTCTTCGGCGGCTCTCGGAGGCCCCTTCGGGCGGCGAGGCCGGTACGGACAGGCCCGAGGTCGTGGCAGGCAGCAACGGGCTCGCGGGGACCGAGGTCGACGCCGAGCCGAGCCCGGACGGGCGCCGCCAGCGCAAGGCGCGCTTTGCCTACCCGCCCCAGCTGCTGCTCCTCGACGGAGGAAAAGGGCAGCTCGGAGTCGGTGTGCGCGTCCTCGAGGAGCTGGGCCTGTCGGACAAGATAGCGGTGGCCTCGCTTGCCAAGCAGTTGGAGGAGGTTTTCGTGCCTGGCCGGCCGGACCCGGTTCTAATACCGCGTGATAGCGAGGCGATCTACCTGTTGCAGCAGGCTCGGGACGAGGCGCACCGATTCGCCATCGGCTTCCACCGCGAGTTGCGGGGCCGGCGCATGACCCGGGGCGCGCTGGACGACATCGCCGGCCTCGGGCCGGCCCGGCGGCGACGGCTCATCTCAGAGATGGGGGGAGTGCGAGCCGTGCAGGCGGCCTCTCTGGAGAACCTCCTCGGGCTCGGCTGGTTGCCGGAGGCCGTTGCCCGGGCCGTTTACGAGCATCTGCACGCCCGACGGACCCCGAAGGCCGGATGAGCGAGAGCGAGGATCCCTGGGAGCGCCACGCCACCTGGTGGCGCGAGACGTTCACGAACGGAGCGGACCTCGAGTACGAGCTCCAGATCCTTCCCCTTGCCGAGTCGCACCTCGAGGGCGCCAGTCGAGTGCTCGACCTGGGCAGCGGTGAGGGCCATCTCGCCCGTCGCCTTGCTCGAGGGACCGAGGCAAGGTCGATCGTCGTCGGACTCGAGCCATCCGCCGCGCAGCTCGCCGGCGCCGTCGCCCAAGAAGCCGGCACCGTCGCCCAAGAAGCCGGCGCCGTCGCCCAAGAAGCCGGCACCGTCGCCCAAGAAACCGGCGCCGTCGCCCAAGAAGCCGGCACCGGCCCTAGGTACGTGCGCGGGGTGGGGGAGCACCTGCCGTTCCGGGACGGTGCGTTCGACGGCGTCGTCTGCTGCTTGGTGATCGAGCACGCGTCCGACCCGGACGCCTTGCTCGCCGAGGCGGTACGCGTGCTCGCCATGGGTGGCCGGTTCGTCCTCCTCGTCAACCACCCCGTGTTCCAGGGAACCGGGAGTGGCCTCGTGGACGACCGGATCCTGGGCGAGCACTACTGGCGGATCGGCCCGTACCTGCGCGAGGACTACGTCTTCGAGGAGGTCGACCCAGGTGTGCGGCTGCGTTTCGCCCACCGCCCCCTTTCGCGCTATGTGAACCCCGTCACCGCCCTCGGGTGCGCGCTCACGCGCCTGGAGGAGCCCGAGCCACCGCTGGCGTTCTTGGAGGGCTCGGTCGATCTCGAGCTCGAGTCCGCCATCCCGCGCTTGCTGCTGCTTCGATTTGAGCGGTTGGGGGCGGGCCACATGGGAAGATAGGGGCCGATGGCCGAGTACCTGATCCTCGTCGGCATGTCCGGAGCCGGACGCTCCACCGCAGCCGCCACCTTTGAGGACCGTGGCTGGTTCGTCATCGACAATTTGCCTCCAGCTCTCATCGGCAAGATCGCTGAGCTCACCAGCCAAGCCGGCGCCGAGTACGAACGGGTGTGCCTCGTTTCGGGCCGCGGCGGCTACGAGGGCATCGCAGAGCTCACGCCGGAGATCAGGGAGCTGCGCTCGACCGGCGCCCGCGTGCGAGTGGTGTTCCTGGACGCTGCCGACGAAGTCCTTGTCCGTCGCTACGAGGGCACCCGCCGACGGCACCCGGTGGAGGCCACCAGCGTGCTCGCGGCCATCCAGCAAGAGCGTGCGATGCTCGCCGCGCTGCACGACGAAGCCGACGTTGTGGTCGACACCGCAACCTTGAACGTGCATCAACTGCGTGACCGCCTTATCGAGCTCGTCGACGGCGTCAACACCTCGACGGGCATGCAGACTGCGGTCGTGTCGTTCGGTTTCAAGCACGGGATCCCGCTGGACGTCGACCTCGTTTTTGACTGCCGCTTCCTGCCCAACCCTCACTGGGTGCCTGCGCTGCGCAGTCTGAGCGGGCTCGACGCGCCGGTACGCGACTACGTGCTCGGCAACGAAGAGGCCACGGAGCTCCTCGAACGCCTCGACGATCTCTTCGCCCTCTTGCTCCCCGCCTATGTCCGTGAGGGGAAGTCCTACCTGTCGATCGCCATCGGCTGCACCGGAGGCCGGCATCGCTCCGTCGTGCTGGCAGACGAGATAGCCGAGCGGATCCGCCGGCGCGGCTACACACCGGTCGTCCACCATCGGGACATCGACCGTTGAACGAACAGGGGACTGTCACCGCCCCGAAAGTGGTCGCGATCGGGGGCGGTCATGGGCTCGCCCAGACACTCAAGGCAGCTCGGCAGTATGCGTCCCAGCTCACGGCGGTGGTCTCGGTCGCCGACGACGGCGGCTCGAGCGGCCGGCTGCGAGATCTTCTCGGCATTCCCGCCCCTGGTGATCTCCGGCGTTGCATCGGAGCGTTGTTGCCCGAGCCTTCCCCGCTCGCCGAGGCTCTCGAGTATCGCTTCTCGCGCGGTGAGCTCGCGGGCCACGCCTTCGGCAACCTGTTGATCGCCGCCATGGCGTGCGCAACCGGCGACTTCGTGTCCGGGGTCGAGGAGGCCTGTCGCGTTCTGGGAGCAGTCGGCCAGGTGCTGCCGGCAACCGAGCACCCGGTCGTGCTGAAGGCTCAGGCTTCTTGCGGCGAGCTCGTCGGACAGGTCAGGGTCAGCAAAGGCGAGGAGATCGCGACGGTCTCGCTCGTTCCTCCGGAGGCAGTCCCACCGCGAAGCGTTCTCGAGGCGATCGGCGAGGCCGATCAGATCGTGCTCGGTCCCGGGTCGCTGTTCACAAGTGTGCTCGCCGCCTGTGTCGTGCCAGGCATACGTGAAAGCCTCCTGTCGACCCGCGCGCAGCGTGTCTATGTGGCGAATCTGCGCGAGCAGCAACCCGAGACTGCCGGGTTCGACGTCGCGAGGCTCCTTCGGTCCCTTCGGGACCATGGGGTCCCGGTCGACGTCGTCGTGGCGGACGGGGCCGGGCTGCCGATCGGCGAGTTGCCTGACGGCGTCGCGCTGGTTGTTGCAGATGTGGCCGCGGGGGGACTTCGCGAGCACGACCCTGAGCTGCTCGCGACGGAGCTTTCGCAACTCGTTGCGCACCGGTGATGACGTTTTGCAGAGCCGTCGTCAGGTGAGCGATAGTGGGTGCGGCGGCCGTGAAATTGCTCGAAAGAGCGCCTGCTAGAGAGGTGATCGACTTGACCATTCGTATCGGCATCAACGGTTTTGGGCGAATCGGGAGGAACTTCCTGCGATCACTTCTCCAGCTCGAGAAGGGTCCAGGTGCTGGCCCGGGCATCGACATAGTCGCCATCAACGACCTTGTCTCGCTCGAGGCGAACATGCACCTTCTCCGTTACGACTCCACCTTCGGCCGCCTCGGTGCCGAGGTGACCAAGACCGACAAGGGCTTTCGCGTGGGCGATCGTGAGATAACGGTCTTCGAGGAGAGGGACCCGAAGGCTATCGGGTGGGGCGGGTTGAACGTCGACGTGGTGATCGAGTCCACAGGGCGGTTCACGAGCCGGGAGGCCGCGAGCGGCCACATCGAGGCGGGCGCCAAGCGCGTCATCATCTCGGCGCCAGGCAAAGAGGTCGACGCCACTTTCGTCGTCGGGGTGAACGACGACACTTACGACCCCGCGCATCACTTCGTCGTCTCCGCCGCCTCGTGCACGACCAACTGCCTCGTGCCGATGGTCAAGGTGCTCGACGACGCCTTCGGTGTTCGCCAGGGGCTCATGACGACAGTCCATGCGTACACCAATGACCAGTCGCTGCTCGACCTCGGCCGCGACAACCTTCGCAGGGCACGGGCGGCAGCCGTCAACATCATCCCGTCGACCACAGGGGCCGCCCGATCGACGAGCCTTGTCCTCGAGGCGATGAAGGGGCGCCTCGACGGCCAAGCCCTGCGGGTGCCGGTGCCGGATGGCTCGATCACGGACCTGACGGCCGTTCTTGGTGCCAAGGTGAGTCCCGACCAGATCAACGAAGCCTTCCGGGTGGCTTCGGAGACCGAGCGTCTCCGCGGGATCCTCGTTTACAACAAGGACCAGATCGTCTCGAGCGACATTGTCGGCAGCTCTGCGTCTTGCACGTTCGACTCGACGCTCACAATGGCCATAGCCATCGACGAATCGACCACGCTGGTGAAGGTCATGGGCTGGTACGACAACGAGTGGGGTTACTCTCACCGCCTCGTCGACCTCACACGGATCATGGGCGCAGCATGATCGGACCGTCATGATCCGGGGTGTCCCTCTTCTAGAGGATCTCGGCGACATAGAAGGCAAGCACGTCCTCGTCCGGGTCGACTTCAACGTGCCGATCACCAAGACACCGGCGGGCGAGCGGGTCGTCGCCGACGACTTCAGGATCCGCGCCGCCCTGCCCACCCTCACATGGCTGCGCGAGCACGGAGCCGAGATCACCGCTTGCACCCATCTCGGCCGCCCCGGCGGCAAGCCCGACCCCGCTTTCGATGTGAGTCCGGTGAGGGCACGCCTCGACGACCTGATGCCTGGCATCAAGCTCCTCGAGAACCTCCGCTTCTCGCCAGGCGAGGAGGGCAACGACCCCGAGTTCGTCCTCGAGCTCATAAAGGGCCAGGACGCCTATGTGAACGATGCCTTCGGATCCTCGCACCGGGCACACGCCTCTGTGGTGGGCCCTCCCAAGTACCTGCCCTCAGCGGCCGGACGGCTCATGGCACGCGAAGTCGAGGTCCTCACGGGCTTGCTCGACGCCCCGGCAAAGCCATTTGTCGTCGTCATCGGAGGGGCCAAGGTCAAGGACAAGCTCGGTGTGGTGCGCTCGCTCGCCGCCCGTGCCGACACCGTGCTCGTCGGAGGAGGGATGGCTTACACCTTCCTCCGGGCGCTCGGCCACTCGATCGGAGCGTCCATCGTCGACCCGACCCGCTTCGAGGACTGCGCTGAGCTCATGCGTTCTCCCGGGAACCTGCTGCTGCCTGTCGATTCGAAGGCACTTGCCCCGGATCGAAAGCTCAGCACCGAGAGCCAGGGTGATAGCTCAGGGACCGGGGATGGCAGCGACACCGACGGGACCGACGTCAAGCTGTGCGGCCTGGACATACCCGACGGTTGGCGCGGAGTCGACATCGGCCCCGCCACCATAGTGCTGTTCTCGGATGTCGTCGCCTCAGCCGGCACGGTCCTGTGGAACGGCCCGATGGGCGTGTTCGAGGACGAGCGCTTCGCCGCGGGAACCAAGGCGATCGCGGAGGCCGTGGCCGGCTGTCCCGGTCGTACCGTCGTAGGTGGGGGTGACAGCGTCGCCGCAGTGTCCCAGCTCGGGCTCGAGGACAAGATCGGCTTCGTGTCCACGGGCGGCGGCGCCTCGCTGGAACTGCTCGAGTTCGGTGACCTCCCAGGCCTCGCCGCGCTGCGCGCTGCGCCTAATGCGAGACCTGACTCCCACAACGAGCCTGAAGCGGCGCGGTGAGACTCCCGCGGGAGCCATAGAGCCCATGACCCCAAGTGGTGTCTCATGAGCACTGATCGCGGTGGTCGCAGGGTGCTGGTCAGCGGCAACTGGAAGATGCACCACACCCATTACGAGGCGATCCAGGTGGTGCAGAAGCTTGCCGCACTCTTGCGAGCCGCGCCGCTCCCTGAGGGCACAGACGTCTCCTTGCACCCGTCTTTCACCTCCTTGCGCTCGGTGCAGACCGCGCTCGAGTCCGACGACGTTCCCATCGCTCTTGGCGCTCAGAGCTGTCACTTCGAAGACAGCGGTGCTTACACCGGCGAGGTGAGCGCGGAAATGCTGGCGAAACTGAACGTTCGCTACGTGATCGTCGGGCACTCGGAACGTCGTGCGTATTTCGGTGAGACCGACGAGGTCGTGAGACTCAAGTTGGACGCGGTCTTGCGCCACGCGATGACTCCGATCCTGTGCGTGGGCGAGACGCTCGAGCAACGAGAAGCCGGAGTGGCCGAGACGACCGTGTCCGCCCAGCTCACCGCAGCCCTTGCGGAGCGCGGCCATGAAGCCCTCCGGTCGATCGTCATCGCCTACGAGCCGATCTGGGCAATCGGGACGGGCCGGACGGCGAGCGCGGACGACGCCCAGGCGATGTCGGCGGTGATCCGGGGCGGACTCGAGTTGCTCGGGGGGGAAGTAGCGCGCGCGATGCTCGTCCAGTACGGAGGATCTGTCACCCCGAACAATGCCAGCGAGCTTCTCGCCTGCCCGGACGTCGACGGCTTGCTTGTCGGAGGGGCGAGCCTCGACGCGGACAAGTTTGTTTCGATCGCGAGGTCGGGCAGCTAGGGCGGCCATAGGCCCTTCCACCAGGACAAGCGATCGACGGGCAGGCCAGGCGAGACGGGAGAGGGGTCTCGGCGGTGGTAACCTGCTGCCCGGCAGTGGGGCCATAGGAGGTTGTCCGAAGTGCTGACCGATGCTCTCGTCGTGATTGACATGCTGGTCGCGTTCGGGCTGATAGTTCTCGTCCTTCTCCACAGCGGGCGAGGTGGGGGGCTCTCCGACATGTTCGGTGCCTCGACGGGTTCGGCTGCCGCCGGCTCGACCGTCGCCGAACGCAATCTCGATCGGATAACCGTGGTGTTCGTGCTGATCTTCGCGTTCGTCACGGTCGCCCTATCACTTCGGTGGAGCTGAGGCGGGCCGCACTCGCCCTCCTCGGCGTCGCCGTCGCGGCGTCAGCCTGCAGCGCGTCAGCCTCAGGCTCTAATTCGACGAACCAGGCGCCGCCGACGAGCTCCGTGTTCGCAACCGGCGGGACGGTCACGGTGGCGGTGCCCTATCTGCCGACCAACTTCAACCCGTCGACGCCTGAAGGCGCGAACAGGGTGACTCAGATGGTGATGGAGCAGGTCTGGCCGCAGGCCTTCGTGATCGACCCCGAGTTCGAAGCGGAGACGACGGGATTCGTCGATAGCGCGGAGGTCGTCAGCCTGACCCCCATGACGGTCAGTTACCTGATCGACCCGAAAGCGACGTGGTCGGACGGCTATCCGATCACGGCGACCGACTTCGAGTACAACTGGCAGCAGCAACTGCGCAACGGACCGCGGTTGGCGCCGGTCGGTGTCCTCGCCGGTTACCGCGATATCGAGTCGGTCTCGGGCAGCAACGGCGGAAAGACTGTGACCGTGGTCTTCAAGAGCCCGTACTCGGACTGGGAGGGGCTCTTCGCCAATCTCGTCCCCGCCCATATAGCCGAACGGGCAGGATGGGTCTCCGCCTTCGCAGGCTTCCACCCCTCCGAGGTCATATCCGGCGGCCCGTTCATCGTCAGCTCGATGGAGCCTGGAAAGCGGCTCGTTCTCACGCGCAACACCAAGTACTGGGCCACGCCGGCTCACTTGCAAAGCATCGTGTTTCTCGTCGAGAAGTCGGAGCGGGCCTCCCTGGTCGGATTGCAGCACCGGAGCATCTCCATCGCTGAGCTCCAACCCAGTCCCGCCCTCAGCGGCACGATCGCCCGCGACAACGCTCTCGGGGCCGATCTCTCCTTCACCACCTCACCTTCGCCTGTGCTCTGGCAGCTCGTGTTCAATCTGAACAACTTCACTCTCGCCAACCCGCTGATGCGCACAGCCCTCGTGCTCATCACCGACCGGGACCAGCTGGTGGCGGATTCGGCCGGGTTCGACGACCCAGGCACCTCGGGCACGAACAGTCGGCTGTTCGCGCAGAACCAGCCCGGATCGGGGTCCGAGACCGGATCTCTCGGATACAACCCGGTCGAGGCCGCGACGCTTTTCAGGTTGCTCGGTTATGTCCCCGATCAGAACGGAATCCTCCGTGACAACGGGATCGGCGGTCCGCTGAGGCTGACCCTCACCGGCCTGAAGGGCAACAGCATCATCGAGGCGCTCGAGCAGCAGCTCCAGGCCGAGTGGTCTGCCAGTGGCGTTTCTTTGATCGTCCACAACGTGTCGATGAAATACCTCCTCAACGGCGTGCTGCCTGAAGGGGACTACCAGCTCGCGCTCGCTCCGTACCAGATGCCGGTGTTCCCGAGCTGGAATGCCATCATCTACACCGATCCGGACATGACCTCGCCTTTGTCGCCGCCGAGCCTCAGCCTCCACGGTGGGTCGAATGTCGCTCTCGCGCCGGCTGCCGGTCCAGCGACGAGCACTGCTTGGTTGTGGAACGCGTCTACGCCGGTCGGCACCGAGCCCGGGGCGGCCGCAATAAGGTCGGTGACTCGGGATGTCACAGGTCTCGACGACCCGGCTGTCACGACTCGGTTCGAGCAGGTCCTCGCTGAGCTCAACACCAACTCGCAAATCTTGCTCTTGTCGAAGCTGGACAGCTTGCTGACGCGACGGCTCCCGACCTTTCCCCTGTTCCAGGTGCCTGTCAGTCTCGTCCAGCAGGCCGACATCGTGAACGTGAGCGAAAGCCCGACTTCGGCGGGCCCCTTCTGGGACGCGGAAGACTGGGTGATCCAGCTCACCTACCCGACCGGTTAGCTTTCCCAGGTCCTACCAACCGGGTTCCTCGCAGGCAGGACGCCACGATGGCGCGCAGGGTGTTTGCGGTACAGTACGAGACGCCTTCAGGGGTCGTTGAGGTCCGGGTGGTGGCCACGTCGGAGTGGCGGAATAGGCAGACGCGCTAGCTTGAGGGGCTAGTGACCGCAAGGTCGTGGGGGTTCAAGTCCCCCCTCCGACACCAGATCAAAGTCCAGTTCAGAGGCCATTTCGGCGAGGTGCCGGAATGGCCTACTTTTTTGCCACAGCCGATTATCGCGCGTTTATCGCGCGTCGCTTTTCTGCAGGCCTTGGAGGATGACGTCCAGACCGGTGGCGATGGCTCGGTCCCGGTTCCTGGCGGCGTGCTGGTAGCGGCGACTGGCGGCAGGGTTGGCATGGCCGAGGCGGGCCATCAGCTCACGCTCGGTGGCGCCGGTCCAGGCGGCGAGGGTGCCAGCTGCGTGGCGGAGGTCGTGAAGGTGCAGTTCGTCGTGTCCCACCTGGTGGCGGGCCCGGCGCCAGTGCTTGTAGAAGGTCGTGGCCGGGAGGAGGCCACCGCCCTCGGCGGGGAAGAGGAGCGAGTCCGGGTCGTCACCGACGCCGCCGAGGTGCCCGGCGAGAGAGTCGAGGACGAGCTGGGGGAGAGCGACCACGCGCCGGCCTGCCTCCGTCTTGGGCTCGGTGAGGAGGCGACGTCCACCGTCGAGGCTCACGACCTGTTCTTCGACGGTTACAGTGCCGGCGGCGAGGTCAATGTGGCGGAGCCTAAGGGCCAGGAGCTCGCCGAGGCGCAGGCCCCCGAAGCCGGCGAGGAGGACGATCGTGCGAAATCGCGCGGTCATCGCGTTCGCCAGTTCGAGAACGAGCTCGGGGCCGACGATCGGACGCTCGACGGATCGCTCCGTCCCGGCGCCTCGCACCCGGCAGGGATTGGCCTGGACGAGACCGTCGGCCACGGCGGTCGCGAGGATCGCCCGCAGTAGCCGGTAGGACTTCGCCGCGCTCATGGCGCTGGAGTCGCTCGACACCTTGGCGTGCCAGCGGCGGACGGCCTCCGGGGTGATGGCACTTAGCTGGCGGCTGGAGAACGTGGGCTCGATGTGAGCCCGCAGCAGAACTCGGTACAGCTCGAGTGTCTTCGGCGCCAGCGGCCGGCCCTTCACGCGGCGGGTGTCGAGCCAGCGGTGGCTGTAGTGAGCGAACAGCTCGGTACCGGATCGGGGGTCGATGGCGACACCTTTCAGCTTGTCGTGGGCGACCTGGGTGGCCCAGGCGGCAGCGGCCTTGCGGGTGGCGAACGACTTGGTCACGACCCGGCCGTCGATCCGGGTCCGAACGTCGTAGAAGGTCCGGGGGTCGTCGACGCCCTTCGCCCACGCGTCGGCTGCCTGGCGTCCCTCGCGAGTGTCCGGGAAGCGTTCGGTCACCCGCCTCGGAGTGTCGATGCCTCGGGGCAGGCCACTGACGCGCCGGACGAGCTGGGCCATGGAGGGGAACACTAGCTCCCACGCGCGATTGAGCGGTGCTGGCCAACCTTCCTGCT
>JBKQMT010000022.1:0-3836 GCA_052146595.1 Acidimicrobiales bacterium | reverse complement strand
GTAAGGAAGTAACTTCATCCGCTCGTGCTGGACGCCGCCGTAAACCGCACGGAAGGTGGAGAGGAGCCGGACCCAGGCATCGTGCCGTCGTTCCAGGATCTCCTCGCCTTGCTGGTCGGCCGACTCCTGGAGCCGGACCACGAGGGTCGAGACGGCGTAGTGCTCGTCGTACAGCGGGTCGCCCAGCAGGAGCAGGCCCCGCTCCTCGGCCGAGAACAGGAACACGAGCCGCATCATGACCGTGAGGGCGGCCCGGTAAAGTTCAGGCTCGGACACGCCCGCCAGGAGTTGTCGCTTTTCGTCCTGGTCGATCCGGTCGAGCGCCCGGATGATCTCCTCAACCGCCTCACACACCTGATAGCCCAGCCGGTCCGTGACCTCCTGCTGGTGCGAGGCGCTGTCCTTGAGCATCTGCTCCAGCGTGTCGGCGTCCGCCGCCGAGAAGAACCGGCTCACTCCCAGCAGGCTGCGAAACGCGCGGAGCGTGAGCGGCTCCTCCAGCCAGAGGGTTGCATACCACGAGGCGAAGCCGGTCGTCTCACCCCTCGGTGCATCGACCAGCATCCAGTGCTCGCCGTTGGTGACGAGCCCCAGCCGCACGTCGGTGGCGTGCAGCAGCTCCATCATCCGGGTCGCTGGAGACGCCTTCCAATGCCGGGCGGTGATCGGCTTTTCAAGGTACTGCTCCGGCGGATACACCTGGACCAGCAGCCGGGGCTTCCCGGCGCCGGGAACGCCCTCGGGGTTGCGGACGACCACATCGGGACGGAGCGTCTCGCCGTGCTCCGAGATCTTGGCCTTGAGCGTCTGTGGAATGTCCTGACCTTCCGCCAGCACCTCACCGGGCAGCCCGAGCGTCTCCTTGAGCACGAAGCGAATCCACTCCCGATGGATCGCCGGTCGTGGCGAGTCGCTGTCTCGATCGTCCTCCCACTCATCAAACGCCAGCCGCAACACCCGGACATGATCCGGGTCGTAGGCGTCGAGCCCCTGCGGAAACACCCGCTCCAGGACCGGGACCGACAGGAACGGGCCGGATACCTCGATCAGGGAGAGCCATTCGGCATGGTGGCGAGAGGAGGACATTTGGAATTCATCATTTCTCGACGATTACGCAGCACTCAGCGGCCTAGCACGGTATACTTCGGCAAGATGCCTGGCGCTAGCGTCGTAGTGGTTCAGGCTCAGTGCTTGCTGCGCAACCTGATCTCTGGGATTCAATTCAAGAATCTTCTCGAAGTAACCACGTGCCGCTTGGATTTGATTCCCCCTGAGTAGCGCCATCCCCCTGTTGAAAAGCACTTGACCAAGCAGACCGACACGGATGTTTTCAATGCCGGGGGTATTCTGAAACCGATCGATCCATTTTAGTATCATATTAAACTTTTCATCGAACTCCTGCTCTGACAGGTTTTCCATGTAAATTGCAAGGATGTTCACGCATTCTGCTAACACGGTCGCCCCTGTACTTGGGTCGTTGACAAGACGAGGAGCCTCGTGAAGTGCTCGATTGAGGTCCGTCCTACTAAGAAGCTCCAAACTACGACAGACATAGTTCTCGTTGGCTGGATCGCTAGCCGTTGCTTTCATTATTTCTTGCTGTGCCAGTTCATAATGCCCCAACGCGCGAAGAACAGCGGCTCGTCGGGATTCTGTGAATCCGGGTGGAATCATTTCCTTGACCTCCGGTGGAGCTAGGGCAAGGAACCAAGTCAGAAGTTGCAGAACTCTCGATTCGTCTTCCGAAGTACGGCCATCTAGGTCAAGAAGACGTCGAAGCTCGGACCATACCGTCGGGAAGGATAGCTCCGGCTCTGGATCGAGATAAACCAGCGTATCCCAAGCGGGGACTCCGTAGGTTCGGCCCTCATTGTCTGCTTCGACTCTCGCCCCGACTTCCATCTCTCCATCGGTTAGCCAGACCCAATCACCGGGAAGGATCCCCCCGGCGCGGAGATCGTCCTGTGATCCCTGGCAGGTCAGGCGTACTTGACGCGATTCCGTCATCGCGTTGAAATCGGCAAAAATGGGATTCATCGGTGCCTCTCCGCCTTCGCCACGGGGTTCTCCCGGTCCTCGAACGACTCGGCGAGTCGTCTTGCTGCGTCGGGGGTCCAGTCCCTGGGGACGATGACTGTCGCGTGAAACCCACTTCCGCTCGTGATCACGACCTCATATCCGCGTTCTCGGATCGCTCCCACGGTGGTGACGCCGATTCGGTTGTTCAGGAACCACACGGCCAACGCCTCGAGCGTCTGGTTCCCCCTGGATTGTACCGAGAAACCATAAACTCTGTCATGCTCGTCGCACCGCTCGTGAAGGGGTTTGGGCTGGTCGAAAGGCGGTTGACCACAACGGACCACCTGCGCCTCGTCAGGGAGTCGTTCTCGACCCGACATCAGCGCGCCTCCATCGCCAGCTGACGTGGCAGTAGAAAGGTCACGGCCACCGGAAACATCCGAGGCTGCGGATCAGCAAACCTCGCCCTTATCCCCTCGGTCTCCTTGTTGATCTCGCCGGGTATCTCCGTCAACCGGCGACGGAGGGCATCCACGTTTCGCTCGAACTGCTCCTGCTCGGCGGGGGCGAAGCCGGGGAGGTAGTTCTCCCGGTAGTACGGATCGTTCAGTTGCCCCTCGATGGCCTGCCGCAACTCGTTGAGGATCGCCGTGATGTCGGACACTTCCTTGTTGGCACGGTCCTGGAGCAGTTTCTTGAGGCCATCCGCCCGGTCGTTGGCGCGGGCCTCCAGGGCTTGGTGCAGCGGCTCGGCGATGTAATGCCAGAGTCGAAGAAGTTTCTCTTTCACAAGATCGGTTGGCTCCTCATCCGTCGCCGACGCAAGAACGTCTTGCATCTCCTTGAGCGAGCTAAACCGGGAGAATCGCCCTTCCCGGATCGGGCCGCCGGCCGTGATGATCTCCTCGTGGAGTCGCTGGCTGTCGCCGCCGATCACGACCAGCCGGGCGTGGGCTACCACGGCGAGGTGCCGCAGGGACGAGTCGGGGACGACACGGGCCGTCACCCGGTTCAGCCGCTTCTTCTGCCCTTCCTGCGACCAGACTTCGGCCCGCAGCAGCCGCAAGCTCATCTGCACGAGCCGGTGGTTCAGGTGGACCAGGACCACATCCTCCCGGCCCTTCGCCAGCGCGTGATCGAAGACGAACGGGCGGGCCTCTCCCGTGAAGGGGTGTGCCAGCCCCTCGGCGCAGAGCGCCCAGGCGTCGGACAAGACCGGCAACCGGAACATCGGGCACTTCGACCGCTTGGGATCGGGCCAGAGGCCCGACACCTTGGCCTCGACGAGCTTGGGCTGACCGGCGAGCTCCAGGGCCACCTCGACGACCTTCTGGACGTTTTCGGGGTCGAGACGCAGGTCGCGCTTCGTGTCGTTGAGCCGGTCCAGCAACTGCCGGATCTGCTTTTCGAGATCCCGCTCGAACTTGAAGAGCTTCCGGATCGGTTCGACCTCGGATTCCGCCCTGCGGGTGTCGAGCCGGTTGCGCCGGCCCAGCATGGCCTCCTCGACCTGCTCGGCGATCACCGGACCCACTTTGCCAAGGTCTTCCAGGATCGCCTCGACCTTGCGGACGGCTCGCATCAGGAATTCCAGGTCGGCTTCCATGTCGCCGACCTTCGTCTCCTCGCTGTTCCGCTCCCGGTCGTTGTACCCCTTGCCGACGAAGTGGTGGATGAGCACGCGCTTCGCTCGCTGCCCGTGCCGGTCGATACGTCCGTTGCGCTGTTCGAGGCGGTTCGGGTTCCAGGGGATCTCGAAGTGGATCATCCGGGAGCAGTGGTTCTGGAGGTCGATGCCCTCGGAGGCGGCGTCGGTG
>JBKQMT010000021.1:0-5716 GCA_052146595.1 Acidimicrobiales bacterium | reverse complement strand
GCCCGACGTCGGACTCTTTATTGTGTTGCCTTTAGCGATAACCCATGGACCTCCGCTGTCGCCCGGCATCGAGTAGGAATCGCCGTCATCGTGGAACAAGCACCAGTCACCGGAGTAGGTAAAACCGCCATACGTGCACGAAGGGGCTAAAATCCTGTAGTTACCCGGAATGGTCTCGTTCAGTGACTCGGCAGGGTAGCCATTCCAGGGCTTTGAAAGGCAAGGGGTTGTGGCGTCTGGCGTGGTATAGGTACCGCTGGTCAGGCCGTATCCGTAGTCGGAGAACGTTGGCGGCGAGGTCACGGGCAGCGTTCCGCCACTAGTTCCCCGAGCTGGTGGCACGATGGCCAAGGGAGTGATGGCGCTCGATAGCGGCATTTTCGACTCGTCGAGCTTGACCAACGCGAGGTCCCCGGTGGGGGATCCACACTGTTTCTTTGATGCCAGATTGAGATACGGATACACCTCAATATGCAAAACGTTAAATTTCTGCTGGTCGCTCTGGAAAGGGTTTAAGTAAACGGTGAAGTCGCTCGCTGGAAGCGGGACCTTAGAAGTCAAGACTCCGTCGTCGGCGGCTTTGAGGACGCAATGAGCCGCAGTCAACACCCATTGGGCAGAGACGAGGCTCCCCGAGCAGGAGACGCCGTCCGTTCGGTAGATGTATACAGCCCAAGGCTCAGAAACGCGATCCCCGTTTTCGACCGCCCCTGCTGAGGGGCTCGTGAGCACCAACATCCCACACCAAAGTGCCGCAACTGCCGCGGTGACGCCGATGTCTCGCAAGCTGCGAGTCGTCCCCCACCTCAGCACCCTCCGGAGACTTCGTCTAGGGACGCAGCGCCAACCGAAGGCTGAGAGCCCGATCGTCAAATCGGAAGCAGCTCTCCACCATCGAGGCCGTCGCGTTACGTTGCTCATCAGGCCCCCCTCTATCCGCTAGACGCGCTTGTGAGTCCCGATCGAGGTCAGTGGCCAGAGGAATGGTCCTGACAACGAAGGTGCTTCGCAGCCCGGTTCGCGTGCTAGAGCCATTCTGGCACTTGTCGGCGCCTGGTGCGGGGTCGGCCGACAGAGACAAAGGATTCACCTGACCGGAGTTACCTGTGGCAATCGTGCTATCAAGGCCCGGTTCCTTCCGTGGCCATCTCGGGCACGACCGCCATCGTGGGCGCGCGGACCTTGCCGTCGGACCGAATCACGCCAAGCAGGCCAGCCGGGTGTACGTATTAGAGAGCTGACCGAGGACCTCGTCGAGTGCCCGCTCCCCGCTGAGCCCACTCGCCGTTTCAGGCCTGGAACACGTACGCCCGACCGGCAGAATTGGCGTGCGCGTATGCACCTGCCACGACCGTGGCACCCGAGATGGCTACCGACGAGCCAAAGTAGTCGCCATCGATTGTGTCGGAGCCTTTCAGTGAGCCCGTCTGCTTCCAGCCGCTCGCCGTCTTTGTGAAGACGTACGCGGCACCCGACTGGGCGGCAGATGCACTTTTGACGTTGGTGCTCGGTGCAGTCACGACGGCGATGGGGCCCGAGATGGCCACGGAGTACCCGAAACCAGCGAAGTAGAAGGGATCGGGGTCCTTCAGCAGGGCCGTCTGCTTCCAGCCGGTCGCCGTTTTCGTGAACACGCAGGCCAAGCCAACCTCGCTGGAATAGACCGGTGCACCCACTACTGCAGTCGTGCCCGAGATGGCCACCGAAGAGCCGAAGCTTTCGCCGAAGCCGGTGCCGACGACGATGCCGCAGCCCCTCAGTTCGGCCACCTTCTTCCAGATGGTCCCGGTCTTCGTGAACACGTACGCTCGGCCGGCATCGTTGCCGTAGTCGCTGGCTCCCACGACGGCGGTAGTGCCCGAGATGGCCACCGAGTTACCGAACTCGTCGCCGCTCTCGGCGCCAGTGAAGGTTTTGGAGATGCTCAGCACGGCCGTCTGCATCCAGCCGGCCGCCGTTTTCGTGAAGACGAACGCCGCGCCAATACCATCGGCGGCGACCGGTGCACCCACTACTGCAGTCGTGCCCGAAATGGCCACCGAGGAGCCGAACCCGGCGGCTTCGCCTTGGCTGGGGTTCCCCAGAACGGCTCCGACTTGGCTGGGCTTTCCCAGCTCGGCGACCTGCTTCCAAACGGCCTCCGTCTTCATGAACACATACGCCTCGCCCGCACCGTTCGCGTGGAACCGTGCTCCCACGACGGCGATAGTGCCCGAGATGGCCACCGAGTAGCCAAACTTGTCGCCGAGGACGGTGTCGGAACCTTTTAGCTCGGCTACCTGCTTCCAGCCTTTCGCCGATTTTGTGAACACATACGCTGCGCCGGCATCCTTCGCGTGGAACGGTGCGCCAACGACTGCGGTGGCGCCCGAGATCGCCACACTGGAGCCGAACTCGTCGCCAGCTGTGCCCTTCAGTTCGGCCAGTTGCTTTCCGATCGGTGGCGCCGTTCGCGGACTCGCAGCCGCCGAGGTGGTAAGTGCCAGGATTGGAAGGGAAAGCACTCCGATCGCGAGGAGCACGGTCAGACCGGCGATCCGAACCTCGCGCATGTGCGCCTTCCTCCAGATTGAATTAGGTAGCAAGCAGTTTTGTCTTGGCCGCTTTGAACTCTTCAGGTGATAGCGCGCCCGACTCATGAAGGTCCGTGATCTGCCTCATCTGTGAGGCTAGGTGGTCCGTGGCGTTTGGTGTAACTATGGCTGCGACTTGAGCAGGCGGCATCCCTGCTGCGCAGCGTTCAAGGTGGGCTACTAGGGGTCGGACACCGAATCTTCGGAATAGTCTCAACTGCGCCCGGGCGCCCAGTCCAACGACGACGAGGATCGGAATGGGCACAATCGCAAGAGCGAGAATGACCGCATTGGCCAGCGGCAGCTTGAAGACCATCCTGACCAAACCGCGCGCCGCGAACAATTCCTTTCCAGTGGCCTCGACGTAGACACTGCCAGTCGTGTGGTTATAGACCAGGAAGGCCGTGCCAGGCTTCCCGTTATGAACGAGCCACGCGGCGGAGACAAGGTGACCTGTCCCAATCGACGGACCGACGTTGGCCGCGTCAATATCGTGCGTCACTCCCGTCTGGTCAGTCAGAAAGAAGGCCGTGTGATTGGTGATCATAGAACCGCGGTTATCGGCGACCGTGGTAGTGCCGCTAAAGAAGTTACCCGTGACAGTGCCCGATGTGGTACCTGACATGTGACCAAAAGTCCGCGTCACAGTCCAAGCCCGGATGTCGCTTACGTACCCGGTAAAGCTCCGAACGGAGTAGCGACGATATAGACCGGTGAATCGGGTGCCCGAGGAGTCGAGGCGCACAGGCCAGAACGTTCTGGGTATTTGCCACAGAAGCGGACCGCACACTGCGATGATGAGGACGACCAGGAAAGGCATTCGTTATCTCCTTCTGTCCAGGCACTTTTTGATCGGCGATGAGTTCATTGACGCCTCGGCAAGGACATCGTCGGTGCCGCAGGTTGTGTTGGTCACGATTTCGCAGGTGGTGACGCCGGCACCGGTGTCGGTGGCCGAGTTCACGTAGTAGATCTTGTTGAACGTCGCGGCTCCCGCCACCTGGGCTGGGAGCAGGGCGAGCAGGCACCGGCGGCGGCGAGCGCCGCGACCAAGACCGCCTTGACGGTTGCTGCTTTCTCGACAGTGGGGCTGTTTCGGGGCATGACGCTTTCCAGTCGATTGCTCAGAAGAGGCGTCGAGCTTGCCCTGGGCGACAACCTATGCGGTCGTCCTTGCCAAACGGGCGTCCCCCCTTAATGACAGTCATCTGACGCTACACGCCGATGGCCCTGAGGTCAAGCCCGACTTCGGCGGCTCAACTTTGAAAGGCCTGTTCACGAGGTCGCGGTGAGGCGGTTTTTGCCCTACATCGCGTGATCGGGCTTGATCAGGCGACGCGCGAGCGCCAGGCGGAGGTGTCGACACCGAGGGCGGCGAGGATCTTGGCCTGGAAGGGGCTCGGCCGGGTCACGACATGACGTTGGTTGCCGTCCGTGTCGCTGAAACGGACCATCCGGATCCGCTCGAGCTCACGAAGGCCCCGGCGCGCGGAGAGGTGCTGGCCTTCGAGGTCGGGGTCGGTGAGCTTTCGGGCCTTGAGGTCGAGGGTCATCACGGCTTCCAAGACAGCGGCGAGCACACAGATGGCGACATGTCCCCGCACGCGCTTTTCGGTGTAGTGGAAGACCGGTCGCAGGGCGAGGAAGTCCTTCAGCACCCGAAAGCGCCGTTCGACCGACTGGAGGGCCTTGTAGTGGCCGACGACCTGTGCGGTCGAAGCGGTCTTCTTATCGAGCGAGGTCGTGATCACATAGCGGCCGGAGAGGAAATTCTCCTCGTAGTCCATGGCCTCCTCGTCGTAGTCCCAGGTGAAGACCCCGTGGGTGATCTTGGTCGAAAAGCAACGGGAGACCCCTGAGTCTCTGAGGATCCGGTCTGCTGCGGCGCCAATCTTGGCGGGATCGACAAGACGCCCCTTTCGCACGCGCTCCGCCAGTGCGATGAGTCGGTCCTCGGTGCGAGCGAGGAGCTCGGAACGTCGCCGGTCGTCGCGCACGTGACGGCGGGGCGAGTCGACCACGACATAGCGTCGTGATTCGTGGATGACCTCGGTGGCCTTGGTCCCGTCGTCTCCGACTGCGACGAACACTGCTTCATCGCGCGCGGCGGCCTCGAGCACTGAGGCGATCGCCGGGTCGCGATGGAGCCGTGTCGCCAGCACGTGGTCGAAGCCGTTCGCTTTGACCAGGGCGAGGTTCTCCTCTGAGATGAGGCCTCTGTCTGCCACGAGCGCGATGCGCCCGACCCCGAAGCGTGCCTGCAGGTCGGCCATCACCTCGGCCAGTGTGGAGCGGTCCGCAGTGTTGCCCGCGAAGACGTGATGGGCGATCGGGATGCCGTCGGAGGTGACGAGCAGTCCGATCACGACCTGGGGACGATCCCCGCGGTGATCGCGGCTGTAGCCGAAGGCCTTTGAGGCAAAGCGGGCCGAGGTCTTCTCCTCCCCCTCGAAGTAGGTGGAGGTGAGGTCGTAACAGACAAGGCGCAGATCGAGGTTCGCCAGATTGCACAGCTCTGTGTAGCAATGCGCCTCGATCTCGTCCTTGAAGTCCGCGACCGCGTCGAGCGCCCGGTAGAGCCGGTCGAGCGACGGGGCGCTGCGCCCTTTAGGAAGCGCCGCGTCGGCGCCGAGCCAGTCGGTGACACAGCGCCTTTTGGAAGAGGGATCCGACAGCCGGTTCGCCACCATCGCGAAGACCGCGTCCGAGAGCCCGGCCGAGCGCCGGCGGGCACCCAGGGTGTCGAACAACTCATCGAGCGAAAGACGCGAGAAGTAGGCGTCACAAGCGGCCATCGCCCCATAAGAAGGAGCGGACTCGGCGGTGAGCTCGAGGGAAGCCCCGCGTCCCAACTGGGACGAGAGTGCATCGACGATGCGCTCGAGCTCGCCCGAGGCGGTGGCGTCTCAGAACCGGTGTAAACGGCCCCGGGTGAAGGCTCCATTGGAATGCTATGCGGCCGAGTCCACCGCGAGCTCGGCGTGGTCGGTTTCGATGGTTTCCTCGAACAGCTGACGGCGCAGGTCCTGCAGACGCCGCAGTGCCCTCGGTGTCACGGTCACGCCGCGCCAACCACGGCTTTGGCGATCGAGCACGGCCCAGACCAAGGTGACACAGCTGCGCTCGCCTGGGAGTCTTCCGAT
>JBKQMT010000020.1:0-6163 GCA_052146595.1 Acidimicrobiales bacterium | reverse complement strand
CCTGCTCGATTCCGACACGCAAGATATTGTGGCGCCAGAGGTTCAATCCACGATCGGCAGGGTAGCGGGCGGGGTCGGGCCGTGGCAGCCCCTGAAATGAGTCGGCAAGCCACACCTTGCGGTCGGTCACCCCATGCGCCTTGAGGACTCCCCGCATGAAGATCGCCATGCCGCCCCGCCACACCCCGGTCTCGATGATGTCACCAGGGACACCGTCCGCCAACACGCTCTCGATGCAAGAACGGGCGTTAACCAGCCGCCGCAGTCCTACCATCGTCTCCGCCCTGGCCGGCCAGTCCCGTCCGTTCTCCCGCTTATCGCTGTCATAAGGACGTTTGGCGACAAGTTCCAGCCCCACCTTGCTGAGCGCGGGCGCCAAATGATGCGCAGCCTGTATCAGATGACTGGTTGGCGCGGGATCTGAACGGATGCCCACTACCCAGTCGCTGTCCTCGAACAGAGCGCGCGTCAACGTACGCGCGAGCAGGTCAAGGTACAGGTCGACGGCCGTCCGTGCTTCAGTTTGCGAATTCATTGCCCGACTTCGGTCACTCGGCGGGAACTTCCTCTCAATCACCGTTTAGCGCAGTGAGATGGCGTCGGGCGGAGTGGAAGACAAGGGAGCCCGCTTCACTCGGGGAGAAATGGAACGCGCGGAGAAGATGGTGAGCGGCGGCGGAGGGCTCACGCTGCTTCCAGGCAAGCGCCGAACGACGATATGTCGCGCGCGCAAAACCCTTCTTTCCAGCACGCATACCGCTCTGGATCGCGTGGCACAGCTCAATCTCCCCCTCCTCGCGGGCAAGTCTCAGGTGCCTCGAAAGAATCTCGTGAGCCTCCCTATACTGAGCCAAGTAGCGGTGAGACGCGTTTCCTTGGTGCCAGCGTCGATGCACGAGTACCTCTGTGGTGCCCACGACACTGTAGTGGCGAGCGATCCGAAGAACGAGATCGAAGTCCTGTGCCAAGGGATACACCGGGTCGAAGACGCCGCAGTCATCGAGCGCTGATCTGCGAAAGAGTAAGGAGCTGGCCGCGAGGGGCGACTGGTCGGCGAGAAGGGAGTGATATGTGACCAGATGGGGCGTCAGTTCCGCATAGACGCGTCCCGAGTCGAGTAAAGCAGCACCGGTGAAGCAGATGGCTGCGTCACTACGCTGTTCGCAGACAGTGAGCTGCATCTCGAGCTTGGTCGGGAGCCAGATGTCGTCGTCGTCCAACAAGGCGATCCACGGAGAACTGGTAGCGGCGATTCCAAGGTTTCGTGCTCGGCAGACGCCACGGCGAGAAACCTCGAGGACCCGAGTGCGCGCCGGATCGGTGGGCAAACGGAAGCGATCGATCTCGAGTCCGTCCGCCACAACCACGGCTTCCCAGTCTGGAACCGTCTGAGCTCGAAGGGACTCGAGCGCCTCCGATAACAGCGGTCCGGCCTTGTAAGTCGGCACGATGACGGAAACGAGAGGAGTCATCACTTTGGCCCGCGTTCCGATGAGGTCCGGCGGCGGAGCTCCACGATTCGGCCGAACTCGGCTGCCTGAACCGAGAGGACGGTGAACCGGTCAAATATCATAAGGCATAATAGGAAGGGGACGTCGATCGAGCAAGGGGCGTTCCAGCAAGACCCAGCGTACCGGTGCGATTCCGCCGCGACCCCCGCTTCGGTCCAGAGACGGTCGTAACACAACCGAGATAATGCTGCCGTTCGCAATTCTCGGGGAGTGCCGTCCGCTGCTCCGGGTCCTCCACGACTCCAACAAGGCCTTCCCTATCGATTCCGCCCCCGAGTGTTGTGATCTCACCGAATAGCTCGGTCGCCCTCAGTTTGGTCGGCTGCTTCGGGCGCGAGGGGCCGCCTTTCGGCGTCCGTGAATCGATGAAACAATGTTGCGATGGGGCCGGCCGTCGAAGTCAACGACCTCACCAAGATCTACCTCCCGTCTCCGAGATGGATGCGGTTCCTGCTCCGGTCTGCCATCACATGGCCCGTGACAGCGCTCGGTGGAGTCTCACTTGCTGTGAACCCCGGAGAGATCTGCGCGATCGTCGGGCCGAACGGGGCTGGCAAGTCGACGCTGTTCCGGGTTCTCACGGGGCTCACGACACCGACCTCCGGCACTGCCCGCGTGCAGGGGATCGACGTCGCATCGGCACCGCGCTCGGTGCGGGCGCTCATCGGCTTCGTGCCGGCTGGCGACCAGACTCTTTACCTAAGGCTCTCATGCGCTGACAACCTGCTCTTCCATGGTCAGCTTGCGGGAATGGGCGGTCGACCGTTGAGACGTCGCATCGACGAGGTCCTCGAGACAGTCGGGCTCCGCGCTGAGGCGGAGCGCGTCGGCTTCGCTCTTTCGGCGGGAATGCGAGCCCGCCTTCAGCTCGCCCGCGCACTCTTGCACAGTCCTCGGGTGCTAATCCTTGACGAGCCAACCGCCGCCATCGACCCGGTGGGATCCTATGAGCTCCTCCAGGTCGTCGAGAAGGTAGCGGCCAATGAAGCCGTGGCCGTGCTGCTCAGCTCTCACCGTCTGGAAGAGATCGAAGCACTGAGGCACCGGGTCGTGCTAATGAACCAAGGAGAGATCGTCTTCGATGGCGACCTCGACGCCCTTCCTAGCCTGGCGGGACGGCGGAGGGTCACTCTCGGCTTCGACACCGTGAACGACCGAGCGCGGGCGGCGGTCCAGCTCGGAAGCCTGGCTGGGGTGCACGTCGTTGACGATCCAGATCTTGGGCCGACCGAGCTCGCTCTGGTGAGCGATGCGAAGATTGGCACCCTTGTGGCTCGGCTCGGCAGCGAACTCGACGGCTTGACGGCGATCGAAGAGACCCGCCCCCCGTTACGTGAGCTCATCTACGGCATCTTGCAGCATGGATCCGGCGATCAGCGGGAAAGGACAGACGGCTCTTGAACACCGGGACCTCGCTGCGCAGCGTGTCGCTCGGCTCCCGCAGGGCAGCTACGGTCACCTGGGCGTTCCTTCGAATGGCTGCAGTGGCGACGTTCAGCTATCCGGTGGCGTTGCTCTTCGGGCAGTTGGGCGCAGCACTGTCAATCGTCGCCTTCCTGTTCCTCGGGCGGATTGTTCACTCGGCCAGCGTCGGCTCGGGCTATCTCACGTGGGCAGCGATCGGACTCGCGGCAGCGCAGCTGATCTCAGGCCCCATCGTGGGCCTGGGACAGGAGCTTGACTGGGCGATCCAGCAGGGGCGCCTTGAAATGCTGCTCATCGAGCCGATCTCCTGGCGACTTATCCCGCTCGCCCTCTCCGCCTGGCCCATTCTGTACCGCATCGTGACCGGGCTAGTGATCCTGTTCGTCGCCTGGGGGCTCGGCGCGATCCTTACTCTCGACCAGTTGCCTGCGGTCCTCGGCCTCGTGCTGCTCGGAATCGCAGCAGGTCTCGTCATTGGAGTCTTAGCTGCCGCCCTCCGCGTGCTCGCTAAGCGGGGGGACCCGATCGCGGCGCTCTACACGATGGCCGCCTACGTGCTGAGCGGGCAATTCGTCCCGATCAACACCTTCCCGCTGCAGCTTCGTGTGTTCGCCTGGATGTTTCCGAACATGTGGATGATGGCTGGCATGCGAAAAGCCCTCATGCCGAACGCGAGCGGCGTGTACGGACCCGACCCTGCTCAAGCAATGCTGTTGCTGCTCGTGTTCAGTGCGCTTCTACTGCCGTTGAGTCTGTGGCTCTTCGGGCGAAGCCTTGAGACCGGTCGCCGCTACGGCATCTTGGCGGGCTACTGAGTCCAACCCTGAGAGATGACCAGCTAGATACTAGGAAGGAGCCTCCGATCGCCACGTCATCGAACTGTCAATGCCCCGAATCAACACCCAGGTGGCCGCGATGTACCGCCGGCGACAGCAACGCGGACCGGCACCCGCGTCGTCACCTGGACTCGCGTCTGTCCGCCGGCGACCGCTTGAGGACCCGAGCGTGAGCGTGCGCGTCGTCATCGGTGCTGACGTCCTCACCTCATTTGGTCCGGCACTTGATGACTTGCACGCCGCCGTCGGAGTCCCGATTTGCGCGCGCACGCCATGGCTTCGCACCTGGGCTGAGTGCTATGACAACTACCAACCGTGGGCGGTCCTCATCGAAAACGAAGGTCGCCTCGATGCGGCAGCCCTGTTAGCGAGAAGGCGCCGACGTGGTGTTCTCGACATCGTAGCGCTGGGCGATGGCCAGACTGACTACATAAGGTTGCCCACCCGTAGCTTTGAGGCGTCGCAAGCACTCGGTCAGGGTCTAGTCGCCGCCCTTAAGGAGACTCCGGGTCCATGGAGGGTTCGAGTCTCGTCACTCCCTGTGGATGATCCTGTGGCTGAGTTCCTCGCCCGCGAAATGTCACATTCGCGGATGAGTCCTGACGCGACATGCCCGGCGCTTGGCTTTGGTGCGAAGCGGACGCTTACGGAGCACCTAGGCCGAAGCAGCAGAAAGGCTCGTAACTTAGCCATCAATCGCATGCACCGGGCTGGTCTGGACCCCTGCTACCAGCATCTGAGCGAATCGACTGAGATCGCTCAGATCTTGCCGGAGATGGAACTCGTGCACCGCAGGCGCGACGCCTCTCTTGGGCACGCCCCGTTAGACAAGCGGTGGTGGTCGTTCTGGCGGAAGGTAATAGCGGAACACGCCCGTCGTCACGAGGTAGAGATCGCTACGCTCCACCTGAACGGCAAGCTTGCAGCTTACGCTGTCTTTTTTCTCGACGACCGGGTCTGCCGGGCATGGAATACGCGTTTCGACCCCGTCTGGGCGAGGTACAGCCCCGGGGTGCGGGTCAATGAGGCAGCCGTCGAGTGGGCTCTCCGTCAGGACTCCATCCACGAGTTCGACTGGATGAGAGGTCAAGAGGAATACAAGATGCACCTCTCGAACAAGAAAACAAGCTTGGCAGCGATTCTCGCATGGTCGTCCACCGCCTCGCGAGCTTTGAGTGAGTCCGAAGAGCGAGCCTACTTGTGGGCTCGACGGGTGAGGGCACGGGCAACCAAGTGACCTGGCTAGGTACCGGGCGCCGATCTCCCTCGCCTTTGCCCCGGATAAGGCTGGGTGGGTCCGTTACAACGCGTCACCAACTTCACCGAGAACTCAGAAGCGGCTAGGCTAACCGATCTTACGGACAGGGTCCCAGGCGATTGAAGTTCGGCTGAGTGCCCTAGTCGGTTGCCCGCCTGATGAACCAAAGGCTCGTAGCCGTGGTGTTGCTGTTGCGTTCGGGGATCTAGAAGGGCAGAATCCAGTGTGTCGCGCCCGTTCGAGAGGTTCACCAGGTTCTTTTCCCGAAGGACCGTCGACCGCGTGAAGCGCGGTGTCGCCTACTCGCTCGCTTGGAATCTCGATGCACTTGCCTCCCTCTTTGGCACCGACAAGGGACCAGCGGTTCATGGCTATACGACTTACTATGCGCGTCACCTGCGACGCCAACGATGCTCCGTACGGTCCGTCCTCGAGCTGGGGATCGGTGGCGACGACAACCCTGTGCAAGGAGGAGCTTCCCTGAAGATGTGGCGTAGCTACTTTCCGGGTGCAACTATCTACGGCCTCGACATCTGTGCCAAGAGCTTGCTGCCTGAGCCGCGGATAGTTGTGCTCCAGGGTGACCAGTCGGATCAGGCTTTCCTCGCCAGGCTCGCCGCGTCCTACGGACCCTTCGACCTAATCGTCGATGATGGGAGCCACATCGGACGGCACCAGAGAGCGTCGTTCACCACTCTGTTCCCGGCGGTTCGCCCCGGCGGTCTGTACGTAATCGAGGACCTACATACGGCCTACTGGGAAGACTGGGAGGGTGGCCCACCCGGTAAACCTGGGACGGGCGTGGATCTCACTAAAGGTCTCCTGGACGATGTCAACATCGGACCACGACCTGTCGCGTGCGTGCACGCCTATCCAGACATTGTCTTCATCGAAAGGGCGGTCGCCCCGGCGACCCCGCCGCGGCCGTCGCCAAGAAAAACCTGACTGCGAAAGGCATGCAGCTGTGAGCCTCCACGATTAGCTTGGCGTCCCAACTTGGACAGGGTGCTTGAACACAGCGGACTTAGAACGCATTCTCCATTCATCGCGGATACGGACTTCGGTTCCGCCGACTCAGTACCGCGCCAATGGCAACAAGCACGATCCCGAGCAGAATACCCGCCATTCCTCGG
>JBKQMT010000019.1:0-12622 GCA_052146595.1 Acidimicrobiales bacterium | reverse complement strand
GCGATCCGAGCGACAAGCGCCAACTGCGCGAGATCACCCTCGCCCGCAGGCGCCCCGTCGAATTCAAGGAGCGACAAGCCCGCGAGCGCAAGAGGCAGCACCGAGGAGGTGGTCGCGATTCCTAGGGGCGGGTTGGCGACGGTATGTAGTAGAGCGCATGCTGGGCTCCTCGAAGGAGTTGACATGGCACGCACGCTTGATGACTACCTACAGCGTTCGAAGCGGCGAACAGGAAAGAGGTCAGCGCGGCGCGGGCGTTCGACCAGGCTTACGGGATCGCCTGCCAGGTGATCGAGCTACGAGAGAAGCACAGTCTCGCCCACGTGGAGTTGGCCGAGAAGGCCGGGCTCCCCCAAGCGCAGGTCAGCCGTATCGAGCGCCGGGTGGTGAACCCGACGAGCGCCACGCTCGGGAAGATTGCCGAAGCGCTCGGAGCCGACCTGCGTCTCGTCGAGCGTCCTCAGCCGGGCGCTCGGCGTAGCGCTGCCGGCTAACCCACGCAGCATCCGAGCCCAGCTCTCCCGACATGGCGACCGGGAGCTGGACCCGGCTCCGCAGGGATATCGGTCCTAGCGACGTTCGGTTCCACGAAATACGCCACTTCGTCGCCACCGAACTCGGCGAGCATCAATCCTTGTACGGTAGCCAACCGGCTTGGGCATGCTCGCACCTCGACGACCCTCGACGGGCCACGGTCCGCCCCGGTTCGGTGCCGCACGGATCATTCGGGGCAGGAGAAGCCTGGTCCGTGTTACCTCCTCGACATGTCTTCTGCGGCAACGTTGGGAAAGATTCGGCAAAGATCGGGCAAAGAAGGCCCACATTTGCCGTTCACCTGGGCCATTCATCCGGCATGCTCGAGGCCGTGACGGCCGAGTGGACGACTTCTGAGTCACGGCACCCGCTGGTGAAGACGAGACGAGGCAGCGCCTACCGCGAGAAGGCGGCGGTTCGCGGGCCGCGTTCTCGGCGCCCCGGCGCCCCCGTCGCCGTCCCCGGCCCGGAGAGCGCGCAGGAAGGCGTTACAAAGCCTCTTCATTGGCCGTCCTGGCCGAGTCATCGTGCCTATGTCCGGGCGCGAAGGGGGCGCCGCCGGCTGCGGCGCGCCTCACGGCGGACCTGGACCGGTCGCCACCCGGTGGCGGCCGGCAGCGTGGCCCTGCTGGCGTTGCTCACCCCGGTGAGCGTCTCTCTCGCCGGGGCGCTCACAAACCCGGCGCTCGGTCTCTCGGTCCCTTCGCGTTTTGCTGAGTGGCTGCGCGACAACGGAGGAGGCTCGGTCGTGAACACGGTCGAGAACTGGTGGTACTCGCACCACCCGCCGCCCGTCGGCGGGCGACCACTGGCAGCCGCGCTGCCGGTGCGACCGCACGTTCGCCTCGCCACGACCGGCGCGCACCGCGGGGTGGCTGCACACCTGCCGACACCGGCACCGCTCGCCAGTTTCGCCCAGCCTTCCCTGCCGGGAGAGGGCGTCTGGAGGCCGGTCGGCCGTCTCGTGAGAGGCATCCCGGCCGTCTACGAGACGTTCCTCCGCCCCGATGCCGTTCACACGAGCGTCGTCGACGGCATCGCCTGGCTGGACACGAGACTCCTGTCAGCGACGCTCTATTCGGGGAGCTACATCCCTGGAGGCGGGCCGTACAGGTACACCGCTCCGATCGAACCGGAGGCGGCGCGCTCTTTGGTGGCGGCGTTCAACGCCGGGTTCCGCATGCAGGACGCCAATGGCGGTTACTACACCCAGGGAGAGACGGTCATCCCGCTGCGCAACGGCGCCGCCTCCTTCGTCATCTACCGCAACGGTTCGGCCACAGTCGGCGCCTGGGGGAGCGATGTCACGATGACGCCGGACGTCGTCGCGGTCCGGCAGAACTTGAAGCTGCTCGTAGACAACGGCCAGCCCGTGCCGGGGCTTAACGCCTACGACACGAGCACGTGGGGCAACACGCTCGGCAATCAGGTCTACGTGTCGCGCTCGGGCATCGGCGTGACGCGAGACGGTGCCCTGGTCTATGTCGGAGGGCCCTTCCTCAACATCACCGACCTCGCCAACCTCCTCGTGCGTGCCGGAGCCGTGCGGGCCATGGAGCTTGACATCAATACCGACTGGGTGAACTTCGCCACCTTCGCCCCGACGACGCCGGCCGGGTTCGCCTCGGTGGCGAACGGCACGGACCTCCTCCCCCTCGCCGACATGGCGGGACCGCCTACCCGCTACTTCGTCACCTGGTGGGCACGCGACTTCATCACGATGTCCGCCCGCTGACCCGCGCCCGCCGCCCGAGGGTCGCTCCGCCTCGGAGCGTGTGCGCCCCGCTAGCCGGGGATCTTGCGCCAGAGCGCTCGGGGCAAAAGGCGCATGAGCGCGAAGACTGCTCGCAGCAGTGGGGGCACCCAGATCACCGGGGCTCCGGTCTCCAGGCCCTTCACGACGGCCTCGGCCACGGCCGAGCTCTCCACGGCGAGCGGGGCCGGTTTGAGCCCGGAGGTCATCTTCGTGCGGACGAAGCCTGGGCGCACCACCGTCACCTCGATGCCGGTGCCCGCCAAGGCGTCGGCGAGACCGAGGGCGAAGCCGTCGATCCCCGCCTTGGCGGCGCCGTAGACGAGGTTGGCCTTGCGCACGCGGACGCCCGCCACAGAGGAGAGGACGACGATGCGGCCCGCCCCCTGGGCGCGCAGCGTGGGGAGGAAGGCGGCGACGGCGGCGGCGGGCCCGGCGAAGTTCGTCACGACCGCCCGGCTCACCGTCCTCGCGTCGAGGGCGTCGATGTCGGACGCGCCGAGGTCCCCGGCGGCGACGAGGAGAAGGTCGATCGTGTCGAGCTCGCAAGCGGTCGCCTTCGCGAATGCGTCCAGGCGATCCGTGTCGGTCACGTCCAGGTAGCGCGTCATCACCTCCTCGACCCCATGGGCGCGCAGCTCGGCGGCGGTGGGGTCGAGCGCCGCCTCGCTCCGGCCGGCGAGAACCACCGAGCGCAGGCGCCGGTCGGCGAGCAGGAGCAGGATGTCGCGGGCGATCTGCGAAGAGCCCCCGATGACAACGGCCGTTTGCGGCATGCCTGTGGCGTCGATCACGCTTCGACCTTCGCGGCGCCGCGCCGCTTCGCCCCGTCGAGGCCGAGGCGGCGTGCCAGGTCGGAGCTGAGGATCCCCTCGGGATCGAGCCTCGCCCGGACCTCCAGCCAGTCGGCGAGGCGCGGGTACATGGCCGCCATCAGCTGGGGTCGCAACCGCCCGTCCTTGGAGAGGTACACGCGGCCTCCTGCGGAGACGACGAGCTCGTCGAGGCCGTCGAGCAGCGCGGCGGTGCCGGCAGATCCCAGGGGCACGTCCAAGGCGAGTGTCCAGCCCTTTCTCGGGAAGGAGAGATGGCCGGAGCCTTCAGCCCCGAAGCGCTTCAGGATGGCGAGGAAGGAGGCGGTTCGCGCTCCGCTGAGACGCTCGAGGACGGTGCGCACGGTCGCCTCCTCGCCAAGGGGCACGACGAATTGGTACTGGGTGAAGCCGCGCGGCCCGTAGAGCAGGTTCCATCGAGCGACGCCGTCGAGCGGGTAGAAGAAACGGGCCAGGGGGACGAGCTCGCCGGTCCGGTGCCGCGGTGCGCGCCGGTACCACAGCTCGTTGAAGGCGGCGACCGTTGCCGGCCCGAGGAGCGACATGGGCGGAGCGGCGGGGACTCCCAAGGGTCTGCGCAGTTCGAGTCGTAACGGGTCCTGCCTTGCAGTCGCAGGAAGATCCGCCAGAACGGCGTGGTTCGCCCGGGTGAGCACGGAGCGTCCCAGGTGGCGCCCCCCGGAAAGGCCGTCGACCCAGGCGACCGAGTAGCGGTAGTGGCCCTCGTCCTCGCAGAGGCGGGCCATGCAGGCGTCCAGGTCGGCCGCCCGCTCGGTGTCCACGAGCATGCTCGAGGTCTCGATCCGCAGCAGGCGAAGGACGGCCTCGGTGACGATGCCGGTGAGACCCATGCCGCCGCATGTGGCCGAGAACGCCTCGCCCCGCTGCCCGGGGCTGCACTCCACGAGCCCGCCCGGGGTGGCGACTCGGAGGTGCTCCAGGTGCCGAGCGATCGTGCCGTCCAGGTGGTGGTTCTTGCCGTGGATGTCGCTTGCGATCGCCCCTCCGAGAGTGACGAACCTCGTCCCGGGGGTGACGGGCGGAAAGAGCCCTTTCGGGACGAGGACCCGCAGGAGCTCGTCGAGGGAGACACCGGCCTCGGCGCGCACTTGTGGCGTGGTGAGGTCGAGCTCGAGGACCTTGTTCAGCCCGGTGCAGTCGAGGGCGAGCCCGCCGGCGCACTGGGCGGCGTCGCCGTAGGAGCGCCCGAGGCCCCGGGCGATCATCGGGAGGGAGCCGCCTCGGTGGGTGAGGAGATCCTCGAGCTCGGGTACCGAGCTGGGCCGCAGTACCCGGGCGGCTGACACCCGCGCCCGGCCCCAACCGGCGAGCAGCTCGGGCCTTGTCGAGGCGCTCATGCGTAGATGCCGCAGATCAGCAACGCCAGCCAGGTCAGGCCGAGCACCTGCAGGCCATGGTCGCGCAGGGCGAGCTCCTCGGGCTCACCCCCGCGGTTCTGCTCGATGGCGAGCTCGACGACGAGGACGGCGAGCACGAAGGGGATGATCGACAGCTCGAACCAGACGATGTCCTCGGCGCGTTCGACCGGGCCGAGGCGCCCGGCGCGCTCGAAGGCCCAAAGGCAGTAGGTCGTCACGGTCACCGACATGGCCAGCATGCGCACGCTTCGGAGGAACGCCGCCGGGTAGGCGGCAAGGACCGGCCGGTGGAGCCCCCCCTCGTCTTTCATCACGGACTGCTCGACGCTGCGCTTCCCGGCGACGACGAGCAGGGAGCCGAAGGAGGCGACCATGAGGAACCAGGGGGAGATCGGGACATGGGCCACGGCCCCTCCCGCCACCGCCCGCAGGGCGAACCCGGCCGCCACGCAGGCGAGCTCCACCAGGGGCATCCGCTTTAGGCCGAGCGAGTAAGAGACGCTCACAACCAGGTAGGCGGTGACGACCACGACGAGGGCGGCTCCGAACGCCAGGGCCGCGGCGCCAAGTGCGGCCGTCGCGAGGAGGACCGCGGCCCAAAGCGCCAGGCTGACCGGCAGCTCCCCCGAGGCCACGGGCCGGCTCTTCTTCACCGGGTGGAGGCGGTCCTTGCGACGGTCGACGACGTCGTTCAGGAGGTAGGTCGAAGCCGAGGCGGCCACGAAGACGAAGACGGCCTCGACGCTGTGGCCGATCACGCGGGGTCGGTCGATGGAGCCAGCAGCCGTCGGAGCCGCCAGGACGAGGAGGTTCTTGGTCCATTGGCGGGGACGTGTGGCACCTAAGAGCGCCGCCACGCGGTGCCCGCCGTTGCCGGCCGGGCGCGCTGTCGCCAGCGCGTCCGGCTCATAGGGCGGTCGCGCCGAGGCGCGAAGCCGGGTCTGGCTCACGGCACGCTCTCGGTCGCGAACACGATCCCTGCGCTGGCGTGCTCGGTGCCGTCGCTTCGTATGAGGTACGACTCGTATTCACCCAGACTGCGGGCGAGCTCCGGTCCCTCCTCGTCGGCGACCACGAGGGCGGTGGCGAAGGCGTCACAGATGGCCAGGTTCGCCCCGAGGACGCTCGCCGAGGCTGTTGAGAACATCATTCGTCCGTCCTTGGTGTTGATGAGGTGCGGCCCCCGCTCGTAACAACCTGAGGTGGCCACGGCGCTGTCGATCTCGAGAACGCAGGCGAGCGCCTCGGGTCTCCACGGATGGCGGATGCCGATCCGCCAGGCGGGGGTCTTTGCGGGCGACCCGAGGACGGCGATGTCGCCACCGCCGTTGACCATGGCCGCTTTGACGCCGGCGAGGCGCAGGATCTCGAGTGCCTCCGCCGCCGCCCACCCCTTGACGAGGCCCGTCGGGTCGAAGCCGCCGGGCATTGCCCAGGGATCGAACCAACCCTTCGAGTGCGCCCTCGCCTCCTCGCACAATTCGACCACAAGGGCCATCTCGCGCGGGGCATCGTCGAGGTCGAGCAGCCCGGCCCGGACCCTGCTCATCGGGCTCTTCGGCTTCCAGGTGCTGAAGATGGCGTCCAGCTCGTGCAGCCTCGTGCAGGCCGAGGCGATGGCCGCCGTCGCCTTCCCGCTCGGGCACTCGCCCGGCTCCACGTGGAAGGAGAACATCGTGCCCATGACGGCTTCGACGTGGACGATCACCCCGGTGGCGTCACTTCGCTGCGAGCGCGTCGAGCGCTGACTGGACGGAGGCGGCGTAGGCCTGGCTCGTGTAGGTGGCCCCCGAGATGGCGTTGATCTGGGCGCTCTGGGCCGAGAGGATCTCGCTGCGGAGCATTGGTATGACCTGCTGGGCCAGGTTCTGGGAGTACGGCTCGGCGGTTTGCAGGCTTGCCACCGAGACGTCGGTGATGTGTCCGGACTGTTCGGTGACCTTCACGGCGAGCACCCCGTAGCCGTACTGTTCGCTCGTCCCGTCAGCCGTCCCCGTCGCGGCCGCGGCCGTGGGAACCGTCGTGGCGCCGGGCGCCGTCGAGCCCGGAGCCGAGCTGACCGGCGCCGGGGGAGCGGTGGTGCCCGGGATCGAGGGGGCGATGCCCGCGTGCAGGGCGACGATGCCCGCAAAGCCGGCCACGCCAGCGGCGAGGGTTCCCGCGCGCCTCACGGCACGAGCCTCGTCTTGTCGTGGTCCGGGAGACACCGGTTGGGGTCGTTCACAGGGAGTAGACCTCGAAGTGGACGGCGTCGTCGGGGACGCCACGGCGCGCCAGGGTCGTCACTACCCGGTTGACGAAGCCCTCGGGTCCCGACACGAAGACGTCCCGCTCCCACATGTCAGGCACGATCTCGAAGAGGCGGTCGAGACGCACCTCGGAGCGAGAGCCGATGAGCTCGTGGACCCGGCCCTTGCGGTGGCGGACGAGCTCGGTCACCTCCGATGCCAGAACGACGTCGTCGGCGTGAGAAGCCCGGAGGACCACGACCGGATCGCAGTTGCGGGGAAGGTCCTCGAGCAGGGAGCGGATCGCCGTCACACCGACACCTCCGGCGATGAGCGCCACCTTCGCCCGACGGCGGTGATGCGCCGTGAAGGCCCCGTAGGGACCTTCGATCGCTACGCGGGTGCCCGGCCGCAGCTGGGCCACGGCCGAGGAGTAATCGCCGATGCCCTTCACCGTGAGGCGGAGAAAGGGGGGCCGTGGCCGGGCCGAGAGCGAGAACGGGTGCGCCTGCCACCACATCCCCCTTGTGAGGAAACGCCACTCGAAGAACTGCCCGCCGGCCACGGCGAGGCGGTCCAGGTGTCGGCCGCGGCAGACGACCGAGACCGTGTCCGGCCCCTCCTGGTGGACCTCCACGACCTCGAGGCGGTGACGCAAGCTCCGCCACGCAGGTAGCCCGAAGCGGTAGACGAGGACGACGCCCGCCGTGGACGCCCAGGCCAGGGACCAGACGAGGCGTGTCAGGGGGTGGCCCACGAACGACGGCCCGAGGGCGATCTCGTGCGCGAAGGCGAGAGCCAGGGCCAGGTACATGAACAGGTGGACCGCCCACCATCTCTCCCGGCGCATGCGGCTGCGGATCGAGTAGACCGACGTGCCCGCGATGGCGACCATCAACCCGAGGGCGAGCGTCGCGGTGACCATGTCGGGGTAGGAGGCGAGGAAGGTGGCGAACTGGTGCCACACGCCCGTCCGGGCCGCCTCGGAGTAGGCAAGTGTCAGCAGGACGGCATGGGCGAGGATGAGCGAGATGGGCCAAGGCGCCAGGCGACGGTGCAAGGCGAGCAGCTTGTCCTGCCCGAGGACCCGTTCGACCACCGGGACCCGGCTGACGAGGAGCACCATGACGAGGGCCAGGTAGCTCCCGGCCAGGCCCGTCAGGTTGCCGAGGAACATGGCGACGCCCCCCGCCGCCCCGAGCTGCTTCCAGGTCTCGGCGGTCACCGCCAGGGCGATGCAGGCTCCGAAGCCGAGCCAGGCCACGACAATCGCGACCTCGGCGACGGCCGGGCGCGGAGCCGGTCCGGGTCGGGAGACGGCCGGGCGGCGGCGCGAGCCGTCCCGCTTCGCGGACTGCGTCGGGTCGAAGGTGAGCGAGGCCATCTCGCTTCTGACCATACGCAGGCGGGATGCAAGGCGAGCCCAGCAACCGGTAAAGATTCGACCAGGACGGCCGCGCCAACAGATGGCACCGGCAAGACCCCTGTTTCTCGTGGCGGCGCCGCTGTCACGACACGACACGACGACCGGATCCTGATCGCCTGTGGAAAGCTAACCGAGCAGTGCAAGTTCTCGTGGTCGAAGACGACAGTGCCATCGGCGAGCCATTGGCGACCGGGCTTCGCCGGGAGGGCTTCGAGGTGACCCTCGTGCAGAGCGCGGCGGCGGCGCTGTCGGCGCCTCCGGCCGACCTCGTGCTCCTCGATCTCGGGCTTCCCGACGCCCACGGTTTTGAGGTCTGCCGGCAACTGCGCGCCCGCTCGACGGTTCCGATCATCATCGTCACCGCCCGCGACGACGAGACCGACCGGGTCGTCGGCCTCGAGCTCGGCGCCGACGACTATGTGGTTAAGCCGTTCGGCTTTCGTGAGCTCGTCGCCCGCATACGCGCCGTCCTCCGCCGGAGCGCGACGCAGCCGTCGGCCGCGCCCGGCCCGCAGGTGATCGGCGACCTCGAGATCGACCGGCGCACCCACCGCGTGCTGCTGGCGGGCGAGGAGGTGCAGCTGACTCCGAAGGAGTACGACCTTTTGGCCCTGCTCGCGCTCGATCCCGGCGCCATGGTCACGCGGCGGGAGATCCTCGCCGAGGTCTGGGATCCTCACTGGTACGGCACTTCGAAGACGGTCGATGTCCACATCGCCTCTCTTCGCAAGAAGCTCGGCGACCCCAAGTGGATCGAGACGAGCCGGGGCGTCGGTTTCAGGCTCGCCGTCCCTCAATGAGGAGGCGGCTGCTCGCGGGTTTTCTCCTCTTCGCGCTCGCCCTCGTCGTAGCCCTCGAGGTTCCCCTCGGGCTCAGCCTGGCCCGGAACGACCGCACCACCTCGATGTCGGAGGTGCAGCGCGATGCCTCCTCGCTCGCCGTGCTCGTAGCCGCCGGGCTGGACCATCGTGGCGGGTCGAGCCTTCAGCTGACCGTCAGCCAGTTCGCCCGGGCCGACGGCGCCGTCGTGGCGGTCGTCTCGGCCGGCCACGTCCTGGCAGCGGCCGGCAAGGGCGTCCTCGAGGAGCTGAACGACGGCCGCACGAAGGTGATCGTCGCCTCGGCGGCCTCCGGCCACGTCTCGGGCGAGGAGGGCTCGGACGATCCCGACGACGACTTCCTCTACGTGGCGCTGCCCGTCGCGGTATCGGCGTCTCCGGGGATCGGCCGCTCGTCCCCGGCGCACGGGAGCGACGTGGTCCTCCTCGTCGCCGAGTCGGCGGCGCCCATGCACGCCCGCATCCGCAACAACTGGATCGCCCTTGGGCTCTTCGGGCTCGGCGTGCTCGCCCTTGCCAGCGCCCTCGGGGCTCTCCTGGCCCGCTCGCTCACCCGCCCGTTGGAGGGAATCGAGGCCGCCGTCGCCGCCGTCGGGGCAGGCCGGCTCTCCGAGAGGGCACCCGTCGGGCGTGGCCCGGCTGAGCTGATGGCCCTAGGAGAGACCGTCAACGAGATGGCGGACCGCCTCGAGGAGCTCGTCCACACCCAGCGGGCGTTCCTTGCCGACGCCTCCCACCAGCTCCGCACCCCGCTCACGGCGCTGCGCCTGCGACTCGAGAACCTGGAGGACACCCTCGGGCCCGAGCAGGGGGCCGAACTCGCCCCCGCCCTCTCCGAGGCCGACAGGCTTTCGCGGATCGTCGACGGGCTGCTTACGCTCGCCCGCAGCGAGGGGGGAGTGCGGCCGGCGCGAGAGGTGGTCGATGTCGAATCCGTCCTGCGCGACCGAGCGGAGGCCTGGGGCGCCCTGGCCGAGGAGCGCCAGGTGACGCTCACCTGCGAGTTGCCGGCCGCCGGGCCGCACGAGTCGGTGCTCAGAGCCCTTGCCTGCCCGGGTCACCTGGAGCAGATCCTTGACAACCTGCTCGCCAACGCCCTCGAGGCGACCCCGGCCGGCGGGAAGGTGTCCCTCGACGCGCACCGCCTGGGCGAGCGCGTCGAGGTCCATGTCATCGACGACGGGCCGGGCATGAGCGCGGCCGACAGGACGCGGGCATTCGACCGGTTCTGGCGACGGGAGGGGGCTCCCCACGGTGGGACCGGGCTCGGGCTGGCGATTGCCGCCCAGCTCGCCCGCATCTCGGGTGGGACCGCCTGGCTCGACGCCGCTCCGGGCGGAGGGGTCGACGCTGTCGTGCGGCTCGAGGCCGCAGATGGCTGAGACCGAGGCCGCGAGAGCCCCGCGAGGCAAGTGGCGACGGCGGCTCGTCCGGGTCGTCGTCGCCCTGCTGGGGATCGTCCTCGCCCTCGTCCTTGCCGGTCTCGGCTACGAGCTGAGCCTGCCGAGCGTCGCCGACGCCCCGACACAGGTAGCGACGATCGTGCGAGTACATGGAGGCGAGCTGGGCCACCTGCCGCTTCCGACGAAGCTGGCCGAGGCCGAGGTCGCCGTCGAGGACGAGCACTTCTACTCCAACGTGCTGCTGGACGTCTTCGACGGCGCCGCCCGGGCGGCCCTGACGGCGCTGCACAGCAGTGGCGATCCGGGAGGCAGCACCATCGCCCAGCAGCTGGCGAAGCAGCTCTACCCGTCGAGTTCTTCCTTTGCCGGCACCTTGGAGCAGGTCGGGCTCGGCCTCAAGCTCTCACTGAGCTACTCGAAGCCGCGGATCCTCGAGATGTACCTGAACGCCATCTACTACGGGAACGGCTACTGGGGCTACCTAAACGCGGCCCGGGGCTACTTCGGCGTCGTTCCCGGCCGGCTGAACTGGGCCGAAGCCTCCCTGCTCGCCGGGCTCCCCCAGGCGCCGTCCGCCTACGACCCGGTCATCCACTTCGGCCTCGCCAAGCAGCGTCAGCTCCAGGTGCTCGACCAACTGGTCGCCAACCACGTCCTCACCGGTGTGCAGGCCCAAGCCGCCTACAAGGCTCCATTGCCCCTGCACCGTTGAGGATCGGGGCGGGCGGCCTAACTCGCCGCGCCCTCACCTCCGAGCCGGCGGGAGTGCTCCCAGCTCCTCATCGGCAAGGGCCGTGTCCTCGGCGCCTGCGTCTGGGGCTGTCGAGGGCGCCTCTTGGCCGTCACGGCGCCCGCGCACCCCGCGCCAGACGAGTAACCCCGCCACGACGAGGGTCAGAAGGGCGACGATCGACGTCGATGCTGTGCCCGCCGCCGAGATGACGCGTTCGTAGGAGCGTCCCGCGCCGTAGCCGGCGAGAGTGAAGGCGACACCCCAGCACAGTCCTCCCAGCGCGTTCCAGAAGAGGAACGTCCGGTACCGCATGGCGGAGAGCCCTGCGGCTCCGGGGATCACGGCCCGGAACACCGCGGTGAAGCGACCGAGGAACACCGCCGGGCCGCCCCGGCGCTCGAGGAGCTTGCGACCCTCCTCTGCGCCGCGGCGGGCCCTTCCGGGCAGGCGACGGACCAGCGCCGGGCCGAAACGGCGCCCAACCTCGTAGCCGACCGAGTCGCCCACGATGGCGCAGGCGACCACCAGCACCATCATCCGCACCAGGCTGACGTGATGGAACGAGGCGAGCACGCCTCCGAGCACGACGGCGGTCTCGCCCGGCAGCACGAAGCCGACGAAGACACTGGCCTCCCCGAAACACAGGGCGCCGACGATCAGGTAGGCCATCGTCCCGTGAAGAGTGACGATGCCGTGCAGCAACGAGCTCATGAGCTTTCCCCGCCTCGCGGCGTTGCCGGGCGAGAGGTCGCCGTCTTGGTGCTGCGGTTCGGGCGAGTGGCCATCGTTCTCCTCACGGCGGGCTCGTGAGCGAACCTACGACCCCAGATGGCCAGCTCGTCCCCAGTGTTTGGTAAAGACTCGGCAAAGACTGCTCAAAAGCTGGTGATTCTGCCGTTCGTCATTTCGCGGGACGCTTAGGATCGTCGAGTGTCCATTCCAACGAAGCCCTCGCGGCAGCGTCGCGACTCGGTCCTGACGTCCGCATTGGCGGCTTTCCGGGTCGATTTTGCCCCGCAGCACAAGCAGCCCACGGCCGCACGTGTTCTCCTTGCGACGATCGTTTCCCTCGCCGGCTCCTTGTCAGCCGATGCCGTCCTCGTGGCGATCGGGACGAGACTCTTCCCGTCGACCAGTGGCTATGTGCACTTCCATTTCTCCGACTACGCCAGGCTGACCGTTGTCGGCGTCGTGATCGCCTGCGTCGCATGGCCCGTGGTGACGCGGATCTCCTCGGCTGCTCGCTGGATCTTCTTCCGGATGGCCGTCCTTGTGACGGCAGTGCTGTGGCTGCCCGACCTGTACATCCTCGCCAAGGGTCAGCCGCCGAAGGCCGTCCTCGTGCTCATGGTCATGCACCTGGCGATCGCCCTTGTGACCTACAACGCCCTTGTTCACCTCGCCCCGGCAAGGCGGAGTACGCGGGACAAGCACACCCTCCGACAGGATCGCTACTAGATAGGCCGCAGCCCCGACCGCTCAATGAGCAGGCGG
>JBKQMT010000018.1:0-12231 GCA_052146595.1 Acidimicrobiales bacterium | reverse complement strand
CCTTGATCGGCACCTTGGGGTTAGTTTTGGACTTCAGCAAGCTCCGCTCGGCAACTGGCAAAGCAGGCTGGGCGGTAGGTGCGATGATCTTTGGGCCGGAGGCTGGGAGCCTGGGACCATCAGATGTCAGGCTTCCATCACGAATAGAAGCTTAGGAGGAGACTCTGCTTAACCTCACACCCTTCCTACTTTTCGACGGCAACTGCGCCGACGCTATGGCTTTTTATCACTCATGCCTGGGTGGTGAGTTGACCGTCACACGGCTTGGCGACACTCCGATGAAAGCTGACATCCCTCCAGAGCATCACCACAAAGTGGTCTACGCCCACCTCAAATCGAGCGCCATGGAGTTTTCGGCTACTGACTGGATGCATGCGACGCGTAAGCCCAACCAGGGAAACACGGTGGCCATGTACGTTACGAGCGGAACCGTCGGCGAACTGCAAGAGATCTTTCATAAGCTGTCGTTGGGTGCAGATCCAGACCTGCTCGATGAGTTGCACGACATGCCGTTCGGCATCTATGGACACCTCGCCGACAAGTTCGGCGTTCATTGGTTCTTTCGGGGCGAAACCGCCTGAGCTGAAAGGAGCGCCGAACGCCTCATCCAGCGTTACCCGACTGACCGGTTGAGGCCACAACGGGGCGGCCTCCAAGATGTCCCATACCGCCGGTTCGCAGGCGCACAGAACGACGCCAATAAATCCATCAGCGAGGCACTCGTAATGGGCGTTATGCGTGCCATCTCCTACCGAGCGCCCCATGAGCCGTCTAGAGGCTTCGTCTAGACGGCTCGCGCTCACAGAGGTGACGTCAGCTGGCCAATGAGCCCAAAGGGTTTGAACAACGAAATGAACCTGCTAGAGCGATCGGACACGAAAAGCGGCCTGCCAACAGGGAGAACGCTGTGTTTCTGACAACGGGTGGAGCTGAGGGGATTTGAACCCCTAACCCCCTGGTTGCAAACCAGGTGCTCTGCCAACTGAGCTACAGCCCCGCACCCACCAGCCTACGCGTCAGGCAGGGCCAGGTCGGCTCCCCCGGGCGATCGCGCACCAGGCGGGAAGCTCCTCGAGCAGGTGAACGGCTTCCGGCGCCGCTCGGTCACGGAGAGTGGCCCGAGTGTGACGACCCGCGACGTCCAGATGAACTGAGGCAAGCCCCAACGACCGCTGAACCGGGCCTTGCGCGGCCCGGAGGCTTTGCGCCTTTGCCAGCGGCACCCACACCGTTTCTCGACGAACACGACCGGAGACAGCCACGGCGCAGCGGTCCCCGACTCCCGCCTGCAGGAAGTGGTAGCTCAGCGGTGCCCGGATCATCGCGCGGCGAGGTGGTCGTGTGAGCGCTGCCCGCCGGTCCGGGAGAACACGATCCAAGAGCAATTGAGCGTCCGCCAGAGGCCCGACGGGGAGCAGGGCGCGGCGGACCCGCGCGGGCTGCTGCCGGTCGCCGCCCTTCACGCCACCGGCGAGATGCAGTTCGAGACGGCACCAGCCGAGGGGGCGGAACCAGAGCGGCTCGACCATGCGAACCGCTTGGATCCGGCCTCGGGGCACGGTCTCAGCGGCGAGGGACAGTAGACCCGAACGGATCCGGATGCCGTCTGGCGCCTCGGCCACCGTGAAGGACCATTCCGTCGAGATGCGCCGCCACGCCGTCAATGCCATCGCCACGAACAGGGCGACCAGGCCACTGCCGCCGGTTACGAGCACCGACCGTTCGGCCGAACCGAGTACGACCAGTGCTACCACCGCGCCCAAGCTGACGGGTATCGCACCCGTCAGGCAGCCTGCGGCAATGAGCCTGCCGTTCGGAACGACGGCCAGACGTTGCTCCGGCGGCGCCGGCACGGCCTCGTCCAGCCCGTGGGCGACTGCCAGCAAGGCGGCTCGTACGAGGGTCGCGTCCTTGTAGCGCAGATAACACAGCCGGGCGTCGCCGCGCGACGCTCCCCCGGTCCGGACGCGGACCTCCGCGAGTCCCAGAATCCGAGCCACGAACGGCTCAACCAGGTCGACCGCTTGCGCGCGGGAAAGCGGAACCTGCAACGACTGGCGCCGTACCAATCCGGTCTCGACTCGCAGAGTGTCGCCGTCGACCCTCCAGCGAGTGACGGCCCAATAGACCACACCGCCGAGAGCGACAAGAAGGACGATGACGAGGTCCGACGCCGAGAGGCCTGCCTGACCCGGAAGTGCTGCCGCCGAGGCGAGGATGACGAGAATGCCGAGCAGAGACGGGCCTATCCGGACCACCGGCGAAAGCGGATGAAAACGCTGCCAGGTTCGCGGGAGGTACTGCGGCAAGCTCGGGTCAGATTCCTGCAGCGCGGGCCTCCCCGAGCGAGGTCAGCCGTTCCCGCAGCCGAGCTGCCTCCGAAACGGTAAGCCCCGGCAATCGAGCATCGGTCGCGGCGGCTGCGGTGTGAAGTCGCACGGTTGCGATGCCGAACATGCGCTCGATGATGCCTGCTGTGACGTCCACGAACTGCATTCGCCCATAGGGAACGATCGAGAGCCTCTTTATCAGCACGCCGCGTCGAATGAAAAGGTCATCCTCTCGCTCGAGGTATCCCCATGAGCGGTAGCGACGGTCGATGAAACCCTCGGCGAGCAGGGCCAGAACGAGGACTCCACCGATAACGCCGGCGGCTGCGGGGAGCCCCAGCTCGACCTCGCAGGCGACGGCCCCGACGACCGCGAGACCAAGCGCTCCGAATGCGACCTCAAGGCGACGCATCGTGCGCAGCCTTGGAGAGGGGCTGTGCCAGCTGGACGCAGCCTCCACATCGGTGATCTCGACGCGCCCGGTAGCCACCCGGCCAATGCTCTCACAGCTCCCGCTGGAGTGGCTCCGGCCCAGGCGCGTCCAGCCTTCTTCCGCGGATTACCCTGACAACAGTGGGCCGTGCCTGCAGCAGCTGTGTAGACATTGCCAAAGTCGCTTTGGTCGCGTGACGGTCGCGGCGCAAGCCACGTCGTCCCTGGCTAGGAGGGACGCTTTATGTGGCCAGCACAAGCAGTCAGACTTCGTCCATTGGGCGTGGGTGAACGCATCGATGCCGCCATCAAGATCGTTCGCGCGAATTTTCTCACTCTCGCAAAGGCCGCCCTGGTCGTGGCGGTGCCTTCGGGCCTTGTCGTCGCCATCATCTCGGTCTCGGTCAGATCATCGTCCGAGCAACCCGTCCTGACCGATACGACCTCCAACACTGTTTATCCCGCGCTAGGTGCTGAACTCTTGACGCTCGTCATCACTTTGATTGTGAGTGCGCTCGTCACCGCTGTCTGCTTCCGCATCATCGCGAACGCCTATCTGGGACAGCCCGCGGATTGGCGCGAAGCCCTCCGCTTCGGCTGGTCGAGGCTGCTCCCCGTCATCTGGATCTCCCTGCTGACCTATGTCGGCGTCGTGCTCGTTGTCTTGGCGATAGCTGTTCTCATAGCCATCGCGGTGGCGCTTCACGTCGTCGTGTTCACCGTCTTCTTCTCGGTGGTGCTCGCCCTCGGAGGATTCGTGGCAACCATTTGGTTCCTGGTCGCTTCGAGACTGGCCGTACCGGTGCTGCTGCTTGAGAACATCCGGGGGATCAAGGCGATACGCCGTGCACTGAGACTTTGTCGCGGCTACTGGTGGTCGGTCTTCGGCACCCAGTTTCTCGCTGGCCTTCTCGTCGGCGTGGCGAGCCTGGTCGTCGCTCTCGTTATCGGTGCAATTTTCAGCGTCTTCCACGGGACCACGATCTCGTCGGTTGTCGATGGTTTCCTTGTCCAGACGATCGACTATGTAGTGTTCGCCCCCTTCTCCGCCGCGATCCTGGTGGTTCTGGCCATCGACCTCCGTGTCCGGAAGGAGGGTTTCGACATCGAATTGCTCTCGGCGCAGATGGGGGTCCCACTGACGGAGTCTGCTCTCTTCTTCACAAAACCATCACCAGGAGGAGGCTACGGACCGGCCGGCCACCCACCGCAGGGCTACCCACCGCAGGGCTACCCACCGCAGGGCTACCCACCGCAACCTGGCTGGCCACAATCGGGTTACCCGCCGCCGGGCTACCCCCAGCAACCGAGTCCCTGGTATCCGCCGGCATCCAGTGGCTACCCGCCCGCGCAGCCGCCTCCGCCACCTGGCTGGCCGCGTCCTTCCGACTCGCCGCCAGCACCTCCCCCACAGGCCAATCCGCCGCAGGCCAATCCGCCGCAGTCCGATCCACCGCAGGGCTACCCACCGCAGGGCTACCCACCACAGGGCAATCCGCCGCAGTCCGATCCGCCACAACCGGGATACCCGCCGCCGGGCTACCCCCAGCAAGCGAGTCCCTGGTATCCGCCCAGCCCCAGTGGCTACCCGCCCCCGCAGCCGCCTCCACCGCCTGGCTGGCCACGTCCCTCCGACTCGCGGCCAGCGGCTCCCCCGCAAGGCTCTCCACCGCCGAGCAACCCGTCTCCGCTACCGCCAACCATTCCTGGCTGGCCGCGTCCTTCCGACTCGGTGCGTCCCAGCGGACCGAGCCAACAGCCCTCTCCGGCCGGCGAGCAGGGTGACCCTCCAGATCCCTCGGCGCCGGACGCGCCACGGTCCGAATAGGTGTCTCACACGGCGGGAGCGTCGACCTTCGCCGCAGTCGCGCGACATCAAGCGGCCCAGATCCTTTCCCGACCGCCGTACACGAAGAGGCCGTCGCGACTCCCCGATCCTCTCGGTGGAGTGCTACGTGCCATCGGACGAGCCTTCGTCTGGGCCTTAGGCCATCCCGCCCGCTGGATATGGCACCACCTTCTCTCACGCATCTTCCACGGCGTCCACGGAGTTCTCGGCGCCGGCGGTTGGATCGTTGCGCTCGTGCTCGCCCTTGCGCTCGGCATATTCGTCGGGGTGCTCCTCACCCGTAGGAGATCTCGAGTTGCGTCAAGCCCGACGCACGAAGGACTGAGGACGGCCAGCGAAGACCCAGTCGACCTGGAGCGGGCCGCCGAAGACGCCGAAGCGAAGGGCGAGAACGAGCTCGCCGTCCGGCTACGTTTCCAGGTCGGGCTCGCTCGGCTTGAAGCGCGCGGCGTGATCCCCGATCGCCTGACCATGACCAGCCACCAGCTGCGCCGGACCCTTCGGTCCCCGGTCTTCGACGAGCTCGCCTCTCGCCATGAGTCCATCACCTACGCCCAGCAACCCGCCTCGCCCCGCGACGTGGCTGCGGCCCGCAAGGGATGGGGACAACTGCTCGCCGAGGCTCCCACGACAGCGCACAAGCGCCAGGAAGCTCGCCAGACGGCAGGGAGTGCTAGATGAGTGCCGCTAGGCCGGCGGCGATGAGCGCCGCTGCGCGGGCCACGCCGACGGCGATGAGCGCTGCTGCGCGGACCACGCCGGCGTCGATGAGCGCCTCGGAGCGATGGAATCAGGTCTCTCGACGATGGCGAGCGGTGATGGTCATCGCGGCCGGGGCGATCGCCGTCGAGTTCGCTCTCTCCTTCGCGGGCGCGGTCTACGGCACGCCGAGCCGTGCTGTCCTCGGCCCCTCCTCCTCGCTCGACACCTCGAGCAGCGGAACCGCCGCCCTTGCGCAACTCCTCAGCGGGCGCCACCATCCCGTCCGCCAACTGGAGGTCCCCATCAGCTCAGCTTCCCTGCCCGTGCCCGGCACCTTGTTCGTGCTCGATCCGCAGGGAGAACTCACTGGTGAGCTCGCGACAATCGATCGCTACCTCACGGCCGGAGGAGGCGTGGTCCTCGCCGGCAGGCCGGCGGCGGCCACCCTGAGGGCACTGCTCGGGCCCGGGGCGCTGCCGATCTGGCAGGCGGCGAGGCCCGGTCCGTCGCATCCGGTCGCTGCCTCGCCCGAGAACTATGCGGCCCGCACCGTGGTCTCGACCTCGGCGGGCTCCTGGCGTACATCGGCCACGAGCCCGGCAACCACGAGCCCGGCGGCCCGCACGCGCCCGGCGGCCAGCACGAGCCCGGCGGCCGGCTCCGGGGCCGGGACCAGTGCCGAGGCCGGGACCAGCTCCGAGGCCGCGGGCCTGCGCACGCTGATCGCCGGACCCGGAGGGGCCCTGGCGCTCCTCGCAGATGTCGGCCGGGGGCACCTCGTCCTGCTCGCGTCGAGCTCGCCGCTCGAGAACGGATGCCTCGCTCGTGCCGACAACGCCGCCTTCGCCCTCGACCTTGCCGGCCCGGCCGGGACCCCGGTCACCTTCGACGAGTACGACCATCTCAACACGAGCGCGGGGTCCGGGATCGCGGGTCTGCCGGGCCACTGGCAAGTCGCCCTCCTGCTCGCACTTGTCGCCGTCGTGGTCTGGATCCTGTCCGCCGCGCGGCGCTTCGGGCCGCCTGTGCGGGCCGAGCGCGACCTGGTGCCCCCACGCGTCGCCCACGTCGACGCCGTCGCCGCCCTACTGGCGTCGGGCGGCCCTCCGGCCCGGGTGGCGGCGGGGGCGGCGCCGCTCAGAAAAGCCGCTCGCGAGCAGCTGTGCCATGCCCTCAGAGCGCGCGGCGACGCCACCGACGCCGAGCTCGCCACAAGGGCGAACGCGACGGCGCTTCCACCCGAGCTCGTCGCCGCCATCGTCGCCGAGCCCAGGTCGGAAAAGGACCTGCTGGCCCTCGGCCGCGCCTATGCCACGCTCAGCGAAAGAGGAAGGTGGTCATGACCGAGGTGCACCAGGACGGCGACGCCGGTCCCATGGCGACGATCCGAGCGCGTTTGCACCAGCAGGTAGACAAGGTGGTCGTAGGCCAGTCCCACGTCATCGACGCGACGATGATCGCCATCGCCGTCGGGGGCCACCTCCTGCTCGAGGGGCCTCCCGGGGTCGCGAAGACGCTCCTCGCCTCCGCCCTGGGCCGGGCTTGCCGCCTCGAGACCCGCAGGGTCCAGTTCACGCCCGACATGCTCCCCTCAGACCTCACAGGCACATTGACCCTACGAGGAAACGAGCTCGGTTTCCGCCCTGGTCCCATCTTCACCAACCTCCTGCTCGCCGACGAGATCAACCGGACGCCGCCAAAGACCCAGGCGGCGCTGCTCGAGGCGATGCAAGAGGGCCAGGTCACCGTGGACGGGGTGGAGCACCCGCTACCGCAACCCTTCACGGTGCTCGCCACCCAGAACCCGATCGAGTACGAGGGGACCTACCCGCTCCCCGAGGCGCAGCTGGACCGGTTCTTGATGAAGGTCGTCGTCACCTACCCGTCCGCCCAGAACGAGGAGGCGCTGCTCCGGCTGCGCCGTTCGGGAGTCGCGCCGGTGACGCTCTCGGACATCGAGGCCGTGGCAGGACGCGAGGACCTGTTGGGCATGCGCCGGCAGGTGGACCAAGTGGCCGTGAGCGACGAGATCGTTGCCTACGTCTCCTCGCTCGTTAGGCGCACGCGGGAGCTGCCGAGCGTCGCGCTCGGCGCCAGCCCGCGGGCCGGCGTCCACCTCCTCGCGGCGGCAAAGGCCTACGCCACCATGAGCGGGAGGGGCTTCGTCGTGCCCGACGACGTGGTCGCGCTCGCCGGAGCGGTGCTGGCCCACCGCCTGCTGCTCACCCCCGAGGCCGAGCTCGACCGGTTCACGGCCTCGGACGCCCTCTCGAACGTCCTCGCCTCGGTCCCCATCCCCCGCTGAGCCCGGACAGGACAGCGAGAGACCATGCCGGCTCCAGCGCTCACCGGCGACGACCACCCGGGCTCGCGGCGGTCCCCGCTGCGCCCGACCCGCCTGGTGGCGCTGCTCGTCGCGCTCGTGGCGATCGTCTCGGCCGCCCTCCCTCTCCCGGTGCTCGTACCGTTTCTCCTCCTCGCCGGGATCGCCGGATGCGTCCTCGTCGATCTCCTGGCGGCCCGTCGCAAGGTCCCGTCGCTCGATCGCACGCGTCTTCAGACGCTGTCGCTTCTCGTGCCGGTCCCGTTCCGTGCCGTCGTGGGCGGCCTCGGCGGCCAAGCCCGGGCCGTCCGGGTCCGCCAGCCTGTGCCGCCGACGCTTCGTGTGGACCCGCCCTGGGCAGCCGGCGCGGACCTGGAGGGCGAGCTGAGCGGGCGTCACCGCGGGATCCACGTGCTGCCGCCGGTGACCGTGCGCGCGGCCGGGCCCCTCGGCCTCGCCTCCATCGATCACACCGTCGGCCCGGGCCAGGAGGTGACCGTCTTCCCCGACCTTCCCCGGGCCCGCCGCCTGGCAGCCGCGCGCCGGCGGGGGAGGACCACCGACGAGGGCCGGATCCGGGCGCGACTCGGGCTCGGCACGGAATTCGAGACCATCCGCGACTACTCCCCCGACGACGACATCCGGCAGGTGAACTGGATAGCCACGGCCAGGGTCGGGCGCCCCATGTCCAACCAGTACCGAGTCGAGGAGAACCGCGACCTCATGTGCGTCGTGGACACCGGACGCCTGATGGCCGCTCCCGCCGGGCCGATGTCGCGCCTCGACGTCGCCCTCAACGCGCTCGCCGTGCTGGCGGTGGCGGCCGAGGAGGCGGGCGACCGCGTCGGGGCCCTCGCCTTCGAGGCAAAGGTGACCCGGCAGCTCGCCCCGCGCCGGCGCGGGGCCGAGGCCGTCGTGCGGGCGCTGTTCGACCTCGAGCCGATCGAGGTCGAGAGCGACTACGAGCGCGCCTTTTACGCCGTCGGCCGCCAGAAGAGGGCCCTCGTCGTCGTCTTCACCGACCTCGTCGACGACGGTGCCGCCCGCACGCTCATCGCCGCCATGCCGGTGCTCGCCCGCCGCCACGCCGTGCTCGTGGCCAGCTGCACCGATCCCGACCTCGAGGCGGTGACCTCACGGCCTCCGGTCGACGTGGTCGAGGTCATGCGCGCCAGCGTGGCGGCTGAGCTGCTCGCCAGCAGGCGACGGGTCGTCAGTCTCCTCCAGGCCCTGGGCGCCGTCGTCGTGGAGGCCCCGCCGGAGGCCCTGGGGCCCGCCTGTGTCGGCGCCTATCTCAGGTTGAAACAGCGCGCCCGCCTCTAGCGACCGCCGACGGGCTCAGCCCGGACGCCCGGCCGGCCCCGCAGGAACACGAGGGACCAGAAGCTCCCGGCGAGGGCGATCCCGACGGCGAAGGCCACCGGCGGCGACAGGTCCCAGGGCGTGACGATGCCCTCGGTGAGGCCGGCCACGACAAGGAACAGCATCACGGCGAGAACGACGGCGCCGATCGTCGGGGTGAGGCGGGCGAGGGCCTCGGCCCTCGTGTCGTTGCCGGGGTCGATCAGGGCGCGGGCCACGGCCAGACCCCCGGCGCCGGCGAGGGTGATGCACGACAGCTCGAGCAGGCCGTGGGGCACGATGAGGCTGAAGAAGTACCCGAAGCCTCCGGCTCGCCATTCCAGGGCGCCGAGAATGCCCAAGATGGCGCCGTTGTAGGCCAGGGAGAACGCCGTCAAGAGCCCGAAGGTGAACCCGCCGGCCACGGCCAGGATCGACACCTCGATGTTGTTCACGAAGATCTGCACGGCGAGCCCGCTGCGACCCACGATCGAGACGCCGTAAAAGGCGCCCCTGTCGGGATGCGCCGAGGCGTGGAAACCCGAGGGGAGCAGGCCCGAGGCCGATGACGGCTGGGCAAGGGCCCAGAGCGCCCCGAGCGCCACGAAGCCGAAGAGGAGGCAGACCGATACCACAAGGCACCGGTCCAGCTCGCGGATCCGGCGCCATATGCGCACGCTCAGGTACTCCCAGGCGGTGTCCTCGCGCTCCGGCTTGGAGTAGACGACGGCGTTGGCGCTCGCCACGAGCGCCTGCAGGCGGAGGGTTCCCGAGGTGTCCGGCCAGGAGCGTCGCGCCACGGCCAAGTCGGCGACCGAAGAACGGTAGAGGGCGCCGAGACGGTGGATCTCCTCAGGCGCCAGTTTGCGGCCCTGGCCCTTGGAGCGCTTCACGAGGCCCTCGAGCTCGGCCCAGTCCGTCCCGCGATCGGCCACGAAACGCTCGAGGTTCAATTCCCTCCCCAGTCGCTCTGACCGCCGCCGGTGGACTTTGGTCGTACCTTGGTCATGTGGACTTCGAGGATCGGCACGTCACGGTCACCCCTGAAGGGATCAGCCTCGACGTCGTGCTGGCCGGCCTCGGCTCCAGGTTCGTCGCGTTCGCGCTCGACTTCACGCTGCAGGTGCTGGCGCTCGTCGTGTTTCTCGTTGTCGTCGTCTCAGCTTTCCACGGCTCTGTGAGCACGACCAGCGGGCTCGTGGCGAGCGGGGCTCTCTCGCTGTTCATCCTCGTCGACTTCATCGGGTACTTCATATTCTGCGAGATGCTCTTCAATGGCCGGACCGTGGGCAAGCGGGCGGCGGGGCTACGTGTCGTCCGGGTCGGCGGCCAGCCTGTCGGGTTCTGGTCAAGCCTGCTCCGCAACGTGCTCCGCCTGATCGACATGCAGCTCGGTGTCACCTACCTCGTCGGAAGCGTCCTCGTCCTTGCCACCAACAGGAACCAGCGGCTAGGCGACCTGCTGGCCAACACGCTCGTCGTGCGGGAAAAGGTCGGCGCCGCCGTCACCTGGAACCGCTCGTCGTGGACATCCCCAGCCGGTTTCACCGCCCCTGCCTGGGGCCCGGGCGGATCGTCCCCGACGGGCGCCCAGGTCTATCTCCCTCCTGCGCTTGCCCACTGGGACGTGAGCGCCGTTCCCGAGGCTGAGCTCGCGCTGGCACGGACGTTTCTCGCCAACCGGTCCGGCTACACCCAGGAGGCCCGCCTCCGGCTCGGCTACGAGCTGGCGGGGCGGATGTGGCCCCTCGTGGCGGGGCCGACCGGGCCGATGCCGCCGGAGTGGTTCCTCGAGGCCGTGCTCCTCGTCAAGTCGGTCCGCGCCTGAGGCTGAAGGCGCCGGCGCGGTTGGAGCCGGTGCCGGCAAGGCCGGTGACCGCGCGGGGCAGGTGCCTGCGCCAGGAGCCCCACGCCGCGCCCTGCCGGTCGGGCGGTCCCCGGCAGTAGCCTCTGGGGCGTGCCCGGCATGCACATGGCGAGGGTCTATTTCAATCTGCACACCGCTCTGTTCGACTGGCAGTTCGGTCCCTTCCCGCTGCTCGTCCTCGCGGCGTGCATCGCCGCCGGGGTCTGGTACCTGCGGGCCGACTGGACGCTCGCCACCCGGGGCCGCCGGTGGAAGGGACAGCGCACCGTCGCGTTCTTCGCCGGCCTAGTAACTGTCGACCTTGCGCTCCAGTCTCCGGTCGCGACGCTGACCGGCTCTTACTTCCAGGCCCACGTCATCCAGCACCTGCTCCTCATGATCATCGCCCCGGCGCTACTGGCCCTGGGCGCCCCGATGACCCTGATCCTGCAAACCTCCAGCCGCCGCGCCAAGACGGCGTGGCTGCGCGTCTTCCACAGCCAGGGGTTCGCCGTCCTCTCCCACCCGCTCACGGTCTGGGTGCTCTACTACGGCGTCATGCTCGCCTTCTTCCTCACCTCCGCCGTCGGCTTCGCCATGGACCACATGTGGGTGATGGACCTCATCAACCTCGGCTTCCTGTTCGGGGCGACCCTCTTCTGGTGGCCGATGATCGGGCTCGACCCCATCCCCCGGTGGGCCACCAGCTACCCGCTCAGGATGGTCAACCTCTTGATAGGCGTGCCCCTCGAGTCGTTTCTCGCCATCGCCCTCTTGAGCTCACGCCAGACCATCGCTCCGATGTACACCCTGTCGAGCACCCACACGGGAGCCGGCATCCTCTGGGTCATGTCGGAGCTGCTGACGGTCATCGCCGTGATCCCGATCTACTTCCAGTGGATGGCCTCCGAGGACCGCAAGACGGCACGCGAGGACGCCCGGCTGGACGCCGAGGCCGCCCGCTTGCCGGCAGAGACCAACGGCGTCTCCGAGCGCGCCACGGACCCGCAGGCCGGGTGGGGAGACTTCCGGCCCAGCACCAAGTAACTGTCGTTCGTCGCCGCGAACGGGACGAGGCACAAACCGAAACTAAACGGCGTTGCCCTGGCCGACTCTCCCGCCGTCCCGATGAGCGCCGAGTTCGCCGAAGCGGGAATGTGCCAGCGACGAGGTATGCGCCGAGGTGCCCCAGCCGGGTGCACCTGCCCTGTGTCGAGTCTGCACACTCGTCGAGCCGGCCGCTGCCGATCTGCCAGCTCGAGCAACTAAGCCGGGACCGGCCGCGCCGAGCAGGAGGCCCAGTCCGTTGTACCCTCGGCTGCGCTTTCGGTACCTCGCGCGTCACTGATGGCGCTCGCCGGGCCCTCGCATAGCCATCCCCACAAAGAAAAAGGAGCCCCGGTCCCTT
>JBKQMT010000017.1:0-13903 GCA_052146595.1 Acidimicrobiales bacterium | reverse complement strand
GGAGGAGTGTGCCCAGCTCCAGTTTTGGATCCTCATGAGAAGAGGACCCGGCTTCCGCGTGTTCGTCGCCATGACGTGGACCTCAAGACCGAGACGGCCCTCGTCCATGACGAGGTTGTCGTTCGTTCCCTCGTATGGGCACGAATCGACGGTCCGCACGACTTCGAGACTCGTCGCGTTGAGGAACTTGGTCGTGCAGGAGTTGTCGAAACCGGACGTGACGGCGACGAGGCCTTCGTCGATGAAGATTTCGTCCTCGGCCGGAGACATGTGCGCCGATGCGGTCACCGTGCCCGTCTTGGGCGTGGAGGACGAAGTCAGACTCGCGCTAAGCACACCGGCGCCCGTAGCGACAAGCACCGCTCCAAGGAGCTTGGCGAATGCCCTCATACCCGAATCATGGACCGCGTCGCGCTGTCCCGCACGACGCCTATCGGTGTCCGGTGGGAGCTCCGCTGGGAAAGCCTATGAGGTTTGGCGCTGGGTCCGCCACGCCCAATGCCACCCAGCGAAACTCGATGGTCGATGGCTGCCGGGCGGGTATCGGCGCGATGACTGCTCATGACACCGACTCAGCGCGGTCCCCACAGCTTTGCGGCCCCCTGGCTGGCTGCGGAGCCGCCTGCGATAGTGCCCTGTCGCGGCTGTTATGGTACCTCGACGTCCCTTCAAGACTAACGGGTGTAAACTCACGCGCGCGCATCGTTGCGCTGATTCTGGCCCTCAGCGCGTGGTCGTGACCGTGGTTGCGAGTGCCCTGCCAGCCACCTGCAGGCCGAGCGGCGACCCTTAATCGGCACGCGCGCTTTTTCTCTTGTCATGCGCTCGGCAACTAGGAAAGTCGCCGTCGGTCGCCTCTACGTGTACCCGGTGCACTGCCTCACAATGAAGGTGCAGGAAGGGGATCTAGGTCGCCGCCGGTCAAGATCTTGCTGTCGGAACGTTACGCGTTCGCCAGGAGGGCTTGGTTTGCAGAATCGCAGCCCCAAGTCCTCCTGGCGACTCCGATCCCTACAGGAACGATTTCTCCGAGGTCGGGCGGTAGGTCAGGTCGTTGGCCGCTTCCATTGCCGCCGCGACCTCGTTTACCACCCGCCGTGCGCGATCACGCTCGACGTTCGGGTCGCGATATGAGCGACGTCGCTGAACCGAATCGCCGACACGTTCTAGCCGGTCGACGATCTCTTCGGCACTCTCGGATGGATGATCCGCCAGGAGTTGTCGGGTTTCGTTGCCGTGCTCTAGGAGAAAGTTCTCCTCGACGGCCTGGATGTACTTGTCGCGATCGTGCACATGTGCAGCTCGATCGGCAACCCGTTGACCGTAGAGTCGACAGACCTCACCGAAGCGGGGGTCGGCTGTGTCTACCTTCAGGCTGATTGTCTCTGTCTCTGGGGTTGGGTCTGACTCTTCCTTTTTCTCTGTCTTTCGGTCTGTCTCTGTCTCTGACGCTTCGGGGCTTGCTTCAGATTCGTCAAGCAAGCTGCTTCCGGTTTGCTTGCCTCTCTGCGCGCGCTTCTCGCCTGAGCTCAGACCTCCTCGCCGGCCGTACTGCACACGTTCCTCCCGAAGTTCTCGGATCTCCGCGGCCGACTTGTTGTACTTCAGCCAGGACCGTACGCGGTACTTGCGGTCGTCCACCTGTTCGACAAGCGCGGGGAGCGCGTGCTCGACGCGCGCCCCGGCCTTGTTTGACACCTGCGTCCGGCGACTCGGTGCGCGTTGGCCCGTCAGCTCTTCCAGGTACCGCAACGGTTCTCGCGTGGTGCCGAGAGTCGCGCCCGTGCTAGCCAGTTGAGCGGCGGTGAAAAGGCCATCGGACTCCAGCGTCTTACAAAGGCACAGCGCCCGGATGTGGAGGAGCTGCGCTTCTGGCGACAGCTCGACGACACGGTCGTCCGTAAAGAACATCACGTCGAGCTTGATGAACAGGCCGCTCATCGGTTGCTCCTGTGCAAGGCACCGCGATGGCTCACACCATTGTTGAGCTTCTTACGTGTTTCAATCTGGGTATCCCGTTTCCGAACAAGGTTCGCGTCGTCGCGGAGCGGCCCACGGGACGCGGGCTGTCGACATGCCTGGACATAGGCGTCGAGGTCATCGTTACCAAGCCGGACCAGCCGTCCGATGCGAACGACGGGCAGCTCGCGTCGAGCGATCAGCTCGCGGACCATCCGGGGGGTGCAACTGAGACGTTCAGCAGCCTGGCCGACGTCAAGTAGTGCGCGGACTGCCGCCGCGGCGGCGTCGCTGTTCTCTTCGTACTTCACTGTGTCCTCCTGCGCCGCTCCCTCGTACGGGAGAAGGTCGTCGTCGCGAGCGGCCAGGCGGAAGGAGGGAGTGAGCGGCTTTAGCTGAACGCCTCCGTCCGCCGCATGAGCGCGGCGACGCGAAGGCGCGGAGGTCCTGTGGTTACGTGAGGTGAGGCAAGAATGACCTGACCGGGGGGCTCATCACTATCAGGATCCAGCTGACAACGTGGGGGCGGCAAACACCGCAGATCCATAAGATGGCGCAGGTGCCGACGCTCCCGCTTGGAGATCTGGGCAACCAGAGCACTGTGACGTCGCAGGCTCAGCGTCCTTTTCAACTGACGTAACGCTGCCTCGGCCAGCGGTTCTAGTTCCTCAAAATCGTCTACCGGACCTGGATCGTCGCGGAACGCGCTGTCGCTATCGACTTCGTGCCATAGCTGGTCAACTGCTGACAAAGCGGCGGTCAGCATCGACGACAGAGGGCGGCCTGCTGCCCAGTTTCGGCGTTCCCACTGGCCGAAACCGCTATACAACGTCACGTATGGCGACCTCACAGCTGGGGCACGCTTCCGAGCTCGATTCTTGGCGCGGATGGTCTCGAACGAGAAGGGTGGGTGCCCGAGCGTAATGCGACCCTGGTGAATCACGGACCACGGACGCCGACGATTGGGGATGTGCTCATAGCAAGCAATCCTCAACTTCTCGGCAAACTCCCTGAGTTCAAAGTACCTATCAACCTGTGTTTGGACGTCGACGTACGTGTCGGAAAACGCGTTCACCGTTTCGGCGTGGATGCAAGGCCGCTTGTCTTCGTCGAGAACGGTACTCCGGTGATCCTCCAGAGGTTCCGAAGTGGTCACAAGGCAGCCCATGACTGACAACGTACAGACGTTCGAGTTCCGTGTCAACCACTGCCTGTGGCAGGCCGCTCACAACTCTCGTGCGCGAACGTGCGCGAACGTGCGCGTAGCGCGTGGGAATCCATGTAGGTTGGCGCCACACAGTGGCGTGAGACAAGGCGTATAAACGATGGACAATCTGTCAACCTACTCCGCACGGGCTGCTTGGCATCGCTGAAGTCGAAAGTGGTCATATCTATTTCCCAAGCTGAGAACGTCGAGTTCGCTTTTCGTCGCCGGCGCTCCAAGGACCTCCCTGGTAGTCGTCGTTCAGCGGAAGAGCAGGCATGGCAGAGTCAGCGCTTTACGCGTCGATCGTATCCTCAGGTTTGCATAGGCTGGGGATGTGGATGACCCGCTGATTGCCTTCGAGTTGCACGCCAGTACGGTCGACCTGATCCACAGCTTGCTCGGCGCGCTAGCCATCATGAGCGAGGGCGCGGCGGCGGCGTTGACGACCGAACAGCGGAGCTACCTAGCGCAGGCGATGGACATTGCCGCGGACCTCGACATCGTGTTTGCGGAGCTGGCAGTTGCATTCGAACGAGGGCCTTCGATCGCTTGAGCGGACGACGGTTCGATCTCATCGCCGCTCAGTCACTGCTGCGAACCTGAGGTGCGGGAAGAGGTGGTGCCTCTGCCTGCGGACTGTCGGCAGAGGCCGGTGTTCTCATCACCGCCGCGACCAGAACTGCGATTCCGACTGCCATCACGATGTCACCAGGGCTGAGGACGGTCCGAAACCAGGACAGAGGAATGACATCTCCCAGACCCCGCAGGACAGTTCCGTGGTTCATGGAGACGTGCTTGGCCAAGTGACCGTGAATAACGGAAGTAGACGGAGCGATACCAGCGCCATCGAGGGCAGACTCGGAGACGGGCATGCCTTCGTTCGGAAGGATTACGAGAAGGTTAAGAGCCCATCCCACCCCAACTACTCGGAACCCCAAGCGAACACCGCCCGAGGAAGAACGGGCGTTCTCAAAGAGCCACCACCCTATGACGAGGTAGGTCGCCACGACGAGGGCGAATCGAAGCCCAGCCGGCCAGGCGCGGATCCAGGGAAGCTCAAGGGCCTCTTGGCCAGCGGCGGCCGCGAGAACGACCGAGGGATGCCAGAATCGAATATCCCAGGTCGCGCGCCAACTGCCCTTCGCGGCCCACCCCGCAAGTGACCCCACAAGGACAGCGAGGGGCAGAATCAGCATCTTTTAGTCGAACGGACGGAGCTGAGGGCAGCTGAAGCTTGCGCTTACAACGGCGAGAGAAAAAAAAAGCATCTTCGCCGACAGACGCAGCAGCACCTACCAGTGTATGTTGATTCCCTGGAAGAAGGGTGCTGCTGCTGCGAACCAGAGAGCGCCAATTGTTCCGGCAGCGGCAGCAATCAGCACGATTCTCCTGCGGGTCGTTGTCCTGCTCATCTCGCGTTCTCCTGGATCTCGCAGCGGCGCACTTCGCCGTCCTCTAGTAGGGACCTCACTATATCGAGACTAGCAACGCACTCGCCAGACCCCGGACCTTGCTTGACGCTTGTCCCGGTCGTTCAACAGCAGCGGCTAGAAGAGATCGTGCGTACACTCTTGCCGATTGAATCGATAACCGTTCACTTGGCCGGGAACGCACGCGCAAGGCGAGTTGCAACTCGCTCAACCGTGTTGGCATTCAGCGGACCAGGCTCAGCAATCCAGTCGGCGAGTTTGGTCGACCAGGTGACGAACGTGCCGTCGATCTCGAACGGCTTCTGCCAGCGTCCCCAACCTTTGACGAGACAAAGTATAGGGCGGACCGGAACATCCAGATCGGCGATGCACGCCTCGACTGTCGCAACTTGCCAGTAGAGCCCGTCGATGAGCTCCGTCCTGTCCCAGCCACCTATGTAGAGTCGCTTATCGACGCTGAACCAACCTCCGACATCACGGAGCTCAATTCGTCCGTCGTAGTTCTTAGCATCGATCACCCAAACACCCGAGGACGCGATCGCAAGGTGATCGAGATTGCCGCGGTTCCGTGTCACCCTTCGGTCATGGAGAAGTACGGCGGTATCGCCAAGCAGCCTCTCCAGATTGCCGCCCACCCACTCTTCACCCCATGCGCCGCTTGCCCATGCGCGGGTTGACTGTGGGTCGTCCGAAAGTCGCTTCACGATCGGAGCTAGGTAACGGCCCCAATTCGCCTCAACACGCTTTTCACGCTGTGAATGGCGGCGCTCGAATTCGGCCTGCGCCGATCCGCCGGGCCGACCAGGATCAATGCCGCGAGAGTTCAGCCCGGTACGGATAGCGCTATCGTTCGTGGTGAGAGCGCCTGTCTTCACTGGCGATTCGCTTCCTTGGCTACTGCGAGAGCGGCAGCTCACACATGTGACCTGCTTGACATTCAGGTCCCACCAGGCGTAGATGCGCGCCTCCAATTTCGATTGGCAGGAGCGGCACTTACCGGCGTAACGAAGCTTGATCAGTTTCTCGCTCATGTCGCTCCTCGCAAGCGATCGATTCGATGACTCAACGACGACCGGACGAATTGCTTACCCCATTGCTTTAACTGCCGCGCTGTGAGCACTCCTCTGTTCTAGACAAGTAGCAGATTACCTGGGGGCTGTGTCACCCATGCCGGGCGGTACTAATATCCCCGGGCCGCGGCACCGGCAACCGGCGGGGGGGGAGGTGGGCCAGCTGTATCACGACGTATGACAATGGACCTCGAGCGCACACCTACCCTGCCGTATCCGAGGTTTGAGCCCGCCAGCGAGAACCGTGGGTGAATACAACGGCAAGTTCATGAGCGGGCGGCACGTCCTTCGCGGCGGCTCAATCACTCCACCAAGGCACGCCCGCCTCACCTACAGGAACTTCTTCCCGGCGGGCGCCCGTTGGGACTACGCCGGGGTGCGGCTGGCTCGCAAACGCTGACCTGATGCAATCCCGCTTCCCACACCGCCAGAGGGGCGGCCGTCGACCCGGATCCTGTCTCCGGGGAACGGCAACGCTTGTCACGCACGTTTCACGGCACGAGATGGGAGGCCAAGGACGCGCTCCAGCGCATGGTCGTGGACGCGGATGGCGGCCTTTATGGAGGTGGTCGCGTGGTCGCCGCCTCTCACTTGGTAGATGCCGAGCGTCAGTCGCCGACTGCGAAGAGGTCTGGAAGGTTGGTTTCGAACGCCAACGAGCTGACGGATGCAGGTGATGGCAACGATTTACCGGATGCGGCAGGCTGCTATCAGCCGACCACATAGAGGGTCATCGACAACGGCGGGTAGGTGGTGGTGAGCGCGTTGCCGGCACGGGACGGCGTGGCAACCTGTTTGATCGGCCCGCCGTCCCATCGCCAGGCGTGTACCGCCCCGCTGATGCCACCCTTGAGCTGCAAGGTGCTCTGCAGCGCTTGGGAGCTCTTGTTGATGACCATAACTGTGTAGACACCGTCACTGGAACGGCGGGCGCCGTAGACGGAGATCTCGGCCTGGTCGGCGCTGGTTGAGTCGACCCACTCGTCACCGAACTCGGACCCGTGGCCGTCATAGTCGCGGTACATCAAGAAGGCATCGTCAAGCTCGTCCCCGTCGACCGGCTGCGCCCAATGGCATGCCAGGGACACGTTCTCGCGGGCGAAGATTCCTAGCGTGTCCGCTTCGATGATCGCATTTGCCTGTGCTCCGACCCCGGCGAGGGACAGGTCGTACTCGCTGATCGAGATCTTCGTGCCCGGGTAGTAGCCGTTGGCGTTCGGGCACAGCCCGGGTACGTGGCCGTCCACCCAGCAGCGAAGGCGGGGGATCAGCGCGATCTTCTCGTCGATCCAGCTTGGGTCGGTGTAGGTCGGGTCCCACAAGGAGCGGGTAACCTCCGTGGAGTTACCGCCTTGGGCGTAGTAGTGGACGTCGAAGTAGTCGAGATGACGTAAATGCGTCTCGGCGTCGTAGCGGGCGAACTGCTGGAGGTACCACTCGGCCATCGGCAGGTGGCCGTGGTTGGCGCAGTCGGCCGATGTCGTACAGGCGGTGGAGCTGCACCCGCTCCCGTAGGTGTCAGCTTCGCTGCAGAAGTACCCGATCCAGCCCCACTCAGAGAACCCGAGCACGGCGGCGGAGGGGTCGACCTGCTTGACCGCGCTGGCCAGAGCGATGGACTTGGTGATGAGCTCCTTCGCCGTCTCTGGCTGTGGCTGGATGTCGGCGTGCGTCTGGCCCCATAGGGACGGCTCGTTGCCGAGCTCATAGATTCCCACGCCGCCCCTGGCGGCTGGACCGAACTGCTTTACCAAAGACTGCACCCAACGCCGGTCCCAAGCGGCGTTGATGGGAGTCTCCACCCTGGAGAGGATGCCCGTCAGGCGTTTGCCGTGGTCGAGGCCGTCCCCGCAGTTGGGGTCATAGGAGTCGAAGGCGTCCTGGTGCGGGTACACCGATTTCGGGTAGGCGCATGGCAGCGGCTGGGCCACCGGGGCGAACTTGGCGACCCCTCCTGCCATCGGGAGTTGCAGGAGGGTCGTAGCACCCAGGGAGCGGTCCAGCTCGATCTGTTGCACGTAGGCGCGCACGCTGTTGGTCTTGTGTCCTGAGCAGTATGCGTAGGTGGCGGTCCAGCAGTCGGATATGTCCTCGAAGTACCAGTCGGCACCGGGGTTGTCCGCTCCTATCAGCCAGTTGTAGGTCTCGGCGCTGTCGCCACCCCACCGGTCGACCGGGACGTCGATCTGGCGTCCCAGCTTGGCGAGTACGAAGTTGACCCCGTAGATGTCGGAAGAGATGGCGTGACCGCCCGGGCCCGTGGCGTCCACGACGAGGTCCGGCCCGGGCGCCACGGCGCCCATGCCAGCGACGGCAGGCGTCCCTCCGAGGAGAACCAAAGACGCGCCAAGAGCTACCGCGACAAGACAGGAAGGTGCCAAGCGGCTCGGTCGCCACACCGGGTTTGTCATCGGGCAGCCCTTTCTGTCGGGGTGGCTGTCCCAGCGTTGGAGAATCTAGCCGTCACTAATCCCGAGCCATTTCGAATCAGCGTCGCCTACGCGGCGATCACGTAGTCAAGCCTTCTGATCTGGTGAATTGGTTCTTTGTCGAGTCCAATTCTCCCTGAACTCGGTACCTCTTTCGCGGATGGTGAAGCGATCAAAGGCCTATCTGCGTTGTGGTTCCGAGCCAGGGCGTCTGCGGCAGCCTTGGCTAGCCCTGGCCTCTCTGCTGATGTTCGGTGCGCGGTCGGCGCCGGTGCCGGCTGGCTCGCGTGGGGTGGCCAGCATCCGATCGTTGTGCCGTCCGCGTTCGGACCCGCAGTCGGTGGACAAATCGAAACGGAATCACTCGTCGCCGGAGATCACACGCTCGGCAAGGTCGTCGTGTACTCGGGCCGGACGAGCTGGCTCTTCATGAGCCTCGATGACGGGCGGAGGTCCGGTAAGGCCAACTTCCAGGTACGTAATCGTCAACGGGCGCGCACTTTCCATCCGGCACCATTGACGTCCGCGCCCGGACGATGCTCGACATCTACTGGGGCTTTGTGCCGGCGCGAGATCGCGACGCTGTCGACCACCTCGATGCCCTGCTCGGGTCTGACCCGCTTGGGTGAGGCCGCACCTTGTGACCTGTCCGTGTTGTTCCAGGCCGCTTCGACCACCAGTGCCTCACCGAGCAAAGCGAGAAGGTCTGCGATCAAGTCCCGACGTGCCTCGTTCGGAAAGACCTAGGACTCGCTTAGGTTCCTCTTAGGACGCATCGGACGATCCTGGTATCCGGGACCACAGTGGCCCCGAACCACAAAGGAGGTGAAGACGATGGTGAAGAAAGCTAACGACCCCGAGCCCAAGGGCAAGGAGAAGAAGGACTCCAAGCACGACAAGGGATAGTGCCGCGCCGTTGTCCGGGCACGCCGCACGCTTGTTGGCGTGCGGCGTGCCCGGTGCGCGACCCGAGTCGTTCGTGAGCAAGAAAGGGCTTGCACTGTGATCCGTGAGTGGCTGCAAAATCTTGACGCCGGGGCCTCAAGGACTGACGGTCCCAAATCAGCAGACCATCCGGCACCGCTTCCCTGGCGGCGGATGGCCGGGTTGCTGCGACCGCTTCGAAGGGGACTGGCTGGGATGGTCGCGCTGAGCACCGGCGGCGTACTGATCGGTCTCGTTCCGCCGTTGGCGCTCGGGGCTCTCGTGAACGCGCTCGTCGAGCGCAAAGACACCGCAGAGGGCGCGCTACTCGCCAGCCTGATCGGGTTTGCCACTATCGGCGAGACCGTCGCATACGTCCTCTCCGACGGGCTCTATGGCCGCAACGCCGGCCGTCTTTACCGCAGCCTGCGCTTGCTGATGTTCGAGGGCGCCTGCAAGCTTCCCTCGATCGACGAGGAGGAGAGGAGCGGACTGCCGTCGCGGTTCATCTCAGACGCAGAGACAGTCGGCGTCGCAGTGTCGGTCCTGGACAGTGGCTCGATGCTGCTCGTCGAGTTCGCAAGCGCTGTTGTCGTACTCGGCCTGCTGTCACCGTGGACGGTCCCCGTGGTGGCTTCGGAGCTCGTCTTGACCTGGGTTGTAACAAGAAGGATGCAGGAACCTGCCGCGCTAGCTGGTCAGCGTCGCCAAGAAGAGCTCGAGCACATGACACGGTCGATCACGCGTGAGCTCGCTCGTCGCGACGACCCACAGTCGGCAAGCAGCTTCACTGGCGTCGTGGACCGGGTCCTCGGAGCCGAGGTCCGCCTCGGCTGGTTGCGAGCAGTGAATCTGCAGGGTTCCGGCGGCCTGGCCAAGCTCGGCCCCATCGCGGCGGTCGTCGTCGCTGCCTTCACCGGTACTCATCTCATCGGCACCCTGATAGCTGTTTATCTGCTCGGGCAACGCGTCTTCTGGGGCTTCGACGGGCTCGTCGACCTAAGTCTCGGCTTGCAGAGTGTGCGCGGTGCTGTGGCCCGCTGCTTCGCGCTCATCGACGGCCTGTCTCCGACCGCGGGAGACTCGCCACTACTACCAGCTACGAACTAGGACGAGCGAGCAAGACCGACCTCTTAACTTGGTTGGGGGACCGCTAGTCACCAGCCGCTCACATGTTCATCCCCGCCGCCATTTGCCTCTGGGAACGTGACTTCAACGCGGAACCCGCCGCTTCGAGAACGTCCGACGTGCACGGTGCCTCCGGCGCGCTCGGCCGTACGCCGAACTATGTCGAGGCCGAGTCCTGTTCCCGCATTTCGAGGCGGCCTGGTCGCGGTCGCTGCCGATGGTGACGGGCCATCGTCTTCAACGACAAGTGTCGAGGTCCCCGAACCCGGAGGAGTTTGCTGGAGTGCTACGTGAAAGCCCGTGCCTTCGGGCGTATGGGCGAAGATGTTCGAGACGAGAGCGTCGATCGTGGCTTCGAGGTCATCTCTGTCGAGAGGGACCTCGACTCGACGCGGCGGCACTTCAACGCTGAAGGCGCGCTCCTGAGACCTTGCCAGAACGGCCCAAAAAGCCATGCGGTCTCGGATGGTGCCAGTGAGGTCCGCGTGACCTGGGGGCCGAGGAGGTTCACGAGTCTCGCGGATCAGGTGATTGACAGCTGCTTCGAGCCCTTCGAGGTCCTTGCTCAGGGTGCTTCTCGTAGCGTCGTCAGGCAGCGCTTCGAGGTCCAACCGAAGCGCCGTCAGCGGGGTGCGCAGTCGGTGCCCGAGGTCGGCTCCGGCCATCCGGGCGTTCACCAACAAGTTGTCGATCCGGTCGGCAAGCTCGTTGACGGCGCGACCGACCTCGGCGACCTCGTACGGGCCGGCAGGTACGACCCGGCGCTGTAGATCCCCATTGCTAAGTCGGCGCGTGACGTCCTCGAGATCCGAGATCGGACCGACGATGGTCCGGCCCAACCAGTCGGCGAGGGCGATCGCGATCAGTACGAGGAGTAAACCGCCACCAAATAGGAGGAGCCACTCTTGGGCCACTCCCTTTGTGAGCAGGCTAGAGGGGATGCTCACGACGACAGCGATTGAGGCGCTCGGGTGACGCACGGGCACCCAAACATACCTACCGCCCGCGGGGCTCGGAAGGGTCGCTGTGAGATCCGCCCGGACGACGGCTGGGACGGTGGCCGGGGATCCGGGCACTGTCCCGAGCACCTCGCCGTCGGCGAGGTAGACGGCCACAGGCATCTCGGCGGCCTCGTTGGCCGATCTAGTGAGCCGGACCATCGTCGGCCGGTCCTTCACGGTGTAAAGCTCAGCAGCGAGAGAGCTTGCTTCCAAGCTCGCCCCGTCGATAGCCCGGTCGTAGGCCACCGAACGCACGAAGAACGCCAGGGGGATACAGAAGATGAGCACGACCGTGCCGGTCACGACCGCTGCCATGAAGGCCATCCGCCGGCGGATTCTCGCTCGACCCCGTCGTGAGGCCATCCTCAGGTCGCTTCCAGGCCTTCGTCGCCGTCTCCACTGTCGGGGTCGACTAGGCGCACACCGACTCCGTGGATCGTCCGCAGGTACCGCGACTGTGTCGCCGACTCGCCGAGCTTGCGGCGCAGCCACGAGATGTGGACGTCGAGGGTCTTGTCACTGCCTCCGTAAGGTTGGTCCCAGACATCGGCAAGGAGCTGCCTCTTGGTGACGACGCGACCGAGGTGAGCTGCCAGGTAGTGCAACAAGTCGAACTCCTTGCGGCTCAGAAGCAGGTCCCGACCTGCGAGCGTGGCCTCACGAGTGGTCGCGTCGATCCGAAGGGCTCCGACTGTGATCGCCACCGTTTCGGAGTCCTCCCTTGCCCGTCGCAAGACCGCCCGCAGACGCGCCTCGAGCTGCCGGGTGGAAAAGGGTTTCACGACGTAGTCGTCGGCTCCGGCGTCGAGGGTCGAAATGATCTCGCCTTCGTCGTCCCGGGCGGTGACGACCACGACAGGGACCGTGCTCACGGCCCGAAGCATGCGGAGTAGGTCAACGCCGTCGATGTCGGGTAGGCCGAGATCCAACAGGACGACGTCGGGCTTTTCATCGACGATGGTCGACAACCCCCCAAGACCGGTCGCGGCAGTCCTCACGTCGTATCCCATCTCGACGAGGGACCGTTTGAGTCCGGCTCGAATGCTCGCATCGTCCTCGACTATCAGGACCGTTATCACCACCGTCACAGTATGCGCGGCCTTGCGCGACCGATGGCCGGGCCCCGTCCAGTCGGAACCCGGCCATTAGGGGACAGGCCGGTCAGCGTGTCGTCACCAATACAGTCAGGCCGCCACCGTCGTTGATCTCGGCCTCGAATTTCACCGTATGGGTGCCGTGACGGAAGTACACGTCCACCGAGGAGCCGGAAGACGAGTCGACCGAGGCCCGGTAGCCCTTGGCGGAACTGACGGTTACGACTCTGATCGTGCCCGAGTTGACGGTCGCGATCTTGACTGATCCGGCGCCGCCGGCGCGATACCAGGTGCCTGTCCTTGGGAGCGGGTAGCTCCTCGAGGAACTGGAGCTCAATGCAGTCGCTGCCAGCGCGCTCGACGGCTGTCGTCGCGCTGTGGTCGCCGACGCCGCGCCTGGTCCTGCGAAAGCCAAGACCGTTGCCAGCATCGAGGTCGCCACAACTGTTCCTGTACCAATCTTGAATATCCGCTTCATTTCTATCTCCTTTGAGTGTGGGTTGATGTTGCTGACTCTCAGGATCGCAGAGCGGAAGTTAAGAGGAACCTAAGTGCATAGCAGGTCTTTCCAAAGACCGCGACGGCGGGCGGGCCAAGTAACTGCGACTATGGTCCCGCCAGTGAGCGTCGGCGAGTTCACCATCGACTTCTTCGAGGACGATGACGCCCGGAGTCCAGTCGAAGAGTGGATGGACTCCGATCTAGCCGACCTTGAGCTGGCCGCTCTTGTCCGGCCTCGAGCACGTGCTGAGGCGCCGCGGGGGCGGCGTCTGTCAGGCAGAAAAGGGCAAGCAGCTCGGGGAAGGGTTCTTCGAGTTCCGCATCCGCCATACCTCAGCCGAGATCGAGCACATGTTCACCGGGCGTCATCTAGTCGCCAGGCAGCCAAGCGCGAGAAGATCCTGCTCCCTGTCTTCTGTCATGCCTGCGGGACGAAGGTCGTGCTGCTCTTGAACGGTTACGACAAAGCAGGCGATCCGAGCGACAAGCGCCAACTGCGCGAGATCACCCTCGCCCGCAGGCGCCCCGTCGAATTCAAGGAGCGACAAGCCCGCGAGCGCAAGAGGCAGCACCGAGGAGGTGGTCGCGATTCCTGGGGGCGGGTTGGCGACGGTATGTAGTAGAGCGCAAGCTGGGCTCCTCGAAGGAGTTGACACGGCACGCACGCTTGATGACTACCTACAGCGTTCGAAGCGGCGAACAGGAAAGAGGTCAGCGCGGCGCGGGCGGCGTTCGACCAGGCTTACGGGATCGCCTGCCAGGTGATCGAGCTACGAGAGAAGCACAGTCTCACCCAGGTGGAGTTGGCCGAGAAGGCCGGGCTCCCCCAAGCGCAGATCAGCCGTATCGAGCGCGGGGTGGTGAACCCGACGAGCGCCACGCTCGGGAAGATTGCCGGAGCGCTCGGAGCCGACCTGCGTCTAATCGAGCGTCCTCAGCCGGGCGCTGGGCGTAGCGCTGCCGGCTAACCCACGCAGCATCCGAGCCCAGCTCTCCCGACATGGCGACGGTGAGCTGGACCCGGCTCCGCGAGGAGATCGGTCCTAGGACGGTGTTGGACAAACCCCGTTTCAGCTGAACAACCTCGGGCCTAACGTGTGGGTGGGTCCTCGGGGATAAGCCCGCACCGAAGAGCCGGGGTAGAGGGTGAGAACCGGTCG
>JBKQMT010000016.1:0-2810 GCA_052146595.1 Acidimicrobiales bacterium | reverse complement strand
AGCGGCTGCAGCGGCTCAAGGAGCTCGAGGAGATCGACTTCAACGACGTCGCCGCCTCCGGGATGACGAAGAAAGAACTGCTGCAACTGCGGCGCGAGCACGACAAGCTCGACCGGACGCTGGGCGGGATCAGGGACATGGCCCGGGTGCCGAGCGCGATCTGGGTGGTCGACACCAAGAAAGAGCACATCGCCATCAACGAGGCCCGCAAGCTGGGCATCCCGGTGGTCGCGATCCTCGACACTAACTGCGACCCGGACGAGGTCAACTTCCCGATCCCCGGGAACGACGACGCGATCCGCAGTGTTGCACTACTCACGAGGGTCGTGGCTGACGCCGTCGCGGAAGGCCTGATCGCACGGGCCGGCGCGGCCGGCGGCGACGAGAAGCCCGCCGGTGGCGTGCCCGGCGCCGAGGAGCCGCTGGCCGAGTGGGAGCGCGAGCTGCTTGTGGGCTCCGGGAACCCGACTGCGGCCGCCGCCACCCTCGAGGCCGCCGATGAGGTGGCAGCTTCCGAGGAAGCCCCCGCCTCCGCGGCGGACGCGGAGATCCCGGCCGACTCGCAGACCGTGAACGCCGCCGCGGCCGAAGGTGCCGCCGAGGGCGAGATCAACGCTGGGTCCGCGATCACTAGCGACGCCGCCGCCGCTGCCGACGAGGCCGACGACTTGGCGGGCGTCGCTGACGAGCAGGCCGCGGACACCGACGAGGTAACCCCGGACACCGACGAGGTAACCGCGGGCACCGACGAAGCGGCGAGCCCCGAGGCGGCGGCCAGCCCCGACGAGGCGGCGGCCAGCCCCGAGGCGACGGCCAGCACCGAGGCGGCGGCCAGCCCCGACGCGGCGGCCGCGGGCACCGACGAAGTATCTGAGTGAGAGACGAGGACATGGCGAATTTCACCGCCGCTGACGTGAAGCGGCTTCGCGAGCAGACCGGCGCCGGCATGATGGACTGCAAGAACGCACTCGAGGAAGCCAGCGGTGACCTGGAGGCTGCGGTCGAGCTGCTCCGCCTCAAGGGCGCCAAGGACGTGAACAAGCGGGCCCTCCGCACCGCGGCCAACGGCCTGGTGGCGGCCGAGCTTGACGGCACGCGAGCCGGCGTACTGGTCGAGCTGAACTGCGAGACCGACTTCGTGGCGAAGACGGACCAGTTCCAGCAGCTGGCCGCGGAGATCGCGAGGACCGCGATCAAGGCAGGCGTCGGCGACCGGCTGGCGTTGCTCGCGACCGAGACTAACGAGACTAAGCCGGGCAGCACCGTCCAGCAGCTCATCGAGGAGGCGGGCGCCAGCCTCAAGGAGAAGCTGGAACTCGGCCGGTTCGCCCGCTTCGAGGGCGGCTACGTGGCCAGCTACCTGCACCGCAGCGACGCGGCGCTGCCGCCGACCCTCGGCGTGCTCGTCCAGCTCGACACCGACAACGCCGAGGTCGCCAAGGACCTGGCCCAGCAGGTCGCCGCGATGAGGCCGCTCTACACCGCACGCGAGGACGTCCCCGCCGACGTGGTGGAGAAGGAGCGCAGGATCGCGGAGCAGATCACCCGCGACGAGGGCAAGCCCGAGCAGGCCATCGGCAAGATCGTGGACGGCCGGCTGAACGCCTACTTCAAGGATGTCGTGCTCACCGAGCAGGCGTTCGTGAAGGAGCCGAAGACCACGATCAAGCAGGTCCTCTCGCAGAACGGCGTCACGGTTAAGGGCTTCGCCAGGTTCCAGGTCGGCCAGGCCTGAGGCCGGGCTCGATGCCAGCAGGCCACACACCGCAAGGCCGCCCGCAAGCAGGCCGCACACCGGAAGGCGGCCCGCAAGCAGGCCGCACACCGCAAGGCCGCACGTCCGGAATCGCGGGGGTGCTCCATCCGAGCTGGCACCGGGTGGTGCTGAAGCTGTCCGGCGGGTTGTTCGCGGGCTCCGAGCCCCTGGGCATCTCGCCGGACGTGGTGGCCCACCTGGCCGCGGAGATCATCGCCGCGGTGAATGACGGAGTGCAGATCGCCGCCGTGGTCGGCGGCGGCAACATGTTTCGCGGCGCGGCCCTGGCCGAGCGTGGCATCGACCGGGCCCGCGCCGACTACATGGGCATGCTCAGCACGGTCATCAACTGCCTGGCCCTGCAGGACGTGCTGGAGAAGATGGGCGTGGAGACCCGCGTGCAGACGGCCATCACGATGGGCCAGGTCGCGGAGCCCTACATTCCGCGCCGGGCCATCAGGCACCTGGAGAAGGGCCGGGTGGTGATCTTCGGGGCCGGCCTGGGCGCGCCGTACTTCTCGACCGACACCGCGGCCGCGCAGCGGGCCCTGGAGATCGGCGCCGACGCGGTCCTCAAGGGCACCAAGGTGGATGGCGTCTACGACGCGGACCCGCACACGACGCCAGACGCGGTGCGCTTCGAGCGGCTGGACTACGGCGAGTTCCTCAGCCGCGAGCTGAAGGTGATGGACGCCACGGCGGTGAGCCTGTGCCGCGACAACGGGCTGCCGATCGTGGTGTTCGCCCTGATGGGCCAGGGGAACGTCGTCCGCGCCATCCGCGGCGAGAAGGTCGGTACGCTGATCTGCCGCGACGACCCGCAGAACCCAACGGATCCGGACGGCACGCCACGCGACAGCGAAGAGCGTGCGTACCAAGCCCCGGCGGACAGCTAAGCTCGCTTAAGCATGGCGAGCACAACGGAGCCGAATAATGATCGATGACACGCTCCTCGAAGCCGAGGAGAAGATGGACAAGGCGGTCACGGTCGCCAAGGAAGATTTCAGCATCATCCGCACCGGCCGCGCGCATCCGGGCATGTTCAGCAAGATCA
>JBKQMT010000015.1:0-31956 GCA_052146595.1 Acidimicrobiales bacterium | reverse complement strand
TATAAAAACAAAACCCCCCCACTACCGCTCGGCGTGTCGTGCGTGTTCGCGGGTAAACTTCCCGCAGATGCGACGTCCCTGAGCCGAGGAGGTGAGTCAGATTAAACCGAAACCCGGTAGTACCTGGCGCCCTCCATCGCACGCCCGGGTCTGATACCGCACTCGTCGCAACGTTTCGTTTTCCTGATGCGGGAGCCACCAGGCGGGGCTCGCAGACCTCGGTAGCAAAGCGGTTCAGCAGCCGTTCCACGAGATGTCTCTGCGCTGGAGGACGCATTTCCTGAAGGTCCCGAAGCGACTCTAGCCGGGCCCTCGATGTCGTCGGCCCATTCGGCGCGCTCGTATCTCTAAAAGGGAAAGAAACATGATTCGGTTGACATCACCTTGTCGCTGCTCAAGCGTCCATGCGGCGCGGCTGGTTCTTCTCGGCCTACGGCCATTGGTCACCTGGCTGTCGGATCACTCGGTCCGTCACCGGCTGGGGAGGTGCCGGCGATGAGCACGACCACCGCTTTCTCCGATCTCGGTGCTGTCCTCGACGAGGAGCACGTCGGCGACATCGAGGGGGCGTTCGGGACGATCGCTCTCGGCGACACCGCGCCACGTCGTTCCTGGAGGGCCAAGTTCCTCACCCTTCTGGCGATCGTCGGTCCCGGCCTCATCGTCATGGTCGGGGACAATGACGCCGGTGGCGTCGCCACCTACTCACAGGCCGGCCAGAACTTCGGTACGCACCTGCTCTGGGAGTTGCTCTTGCTGATCCCGGTGCTCTACGTCGCCCAGGAGATGGTGCTCCGCCTCGGCGCGGTGACGGGCGTGGGCCATGCCCGTTTGATCCTCGAGCGCTTCGGCAAGTTCTGGGGAGCCTTCAGCGTGATCGACCTTTTCGTGCTCAACGCCCTCACGATCGTCACAGAGTTCATCGGCGTGTCCCTCGCCGCGGGCTACCTCGGCGTGCCGAAGGTTCCGGCGGTGGTTCTCGCCGGCGTCGTGATCATCGTCACGGCGAGCACGGGAAGCCTCCGACGCTTCGAGAGGACCGCGATGGCGCTCTGTATCGGCTCGCTCGTCGTGATCCCGCTCTATTTGATGGTGCACCCACCGGCAGGCGACGTGGCTCGCAACTTCGTGCTCGTCAACTTGCCGGGAGGCCCCTCTCAGCTGTCGAACGTGATGCTTCTCATCATCGCCATCGTCGGGACGACCGTGGCTCCCTGGCAGCTCTTCTTCCAGCAGTCCTACGTCATCGACAAGCGGATCACGACCCGGTTCGTGAACTACGAGCGCGTCGACCTCATCTTGGGCATCATCATCGTCATCATCGGGGCGGGGGCGTTGATGGGATCGTCGGCCGCGGCCTTCGCCCACACCCCGCTTTTCGGCCACTTCGTCGACGCCCGTCACGTCGCCGCAGGCCTTGGACGCTACGTGTCGCACGCCGCCGGCGTACTTTTCGCCATCATCCTTTTCGACGCGAGCCTCATCGGCGCCTCGGCGATCGGGCTCTCTACCGCCTATGCGACGGCGGACGTCCTCGGCCTCAAGCACTCGCTCCATCGCTCGGTCCGGCGGGCGAAGGGCTTTTACGCAGTGTTCGCAAGTCTCATGGTCGTCTCCGCGGCGCTCGTCCTCGCACCGGGGGTGCCCCTTGGGACCGTCACCGAGGGAGTCCAGACGCTGGCGGGGGTGCTCCTGCCGAGCGCGACGGTCTTCCTCCTGCTGCTCTGCAACGACAGCGAGGTCCTCGGGCCGTGGGTGAACTCCACCAAGACGAACGTCATCGCCTCGATCATCATCGGCGTGCTTGTGCTGCTGTCGCTCATTCTCACGGCAGCCGTGCTGTTCCCCAACCTCTCCGGTCCCGACATCGAGATCATCATCCTTGTCGGGGTTGGCCTTGGCCTGGTGATCGGCGGGTATCTCGTCGTCAAGTCGCGCCGACGCCGTGGGGCAGCCCTCGCTCTTGAGCGAGCGGCCGCCACGAGCGGCGGCGACCTCGTATCGCTGCGGGCCACCTGGCGGATGCCATCGCTCGCCTTGCTCGAGCGACCCGTCATGTCGAGGCAGCGCACGCTCGGGATGGTCGTCCTGCGGGGCTATCTGATTTTCGCGTTCGCTCTCGTCATCGTCAAAGTCGTCGAGGTGGCAATCGCGAAGTAGTCGCGAACGCGTGAGGCTGGTACCTCGACTGCCACCAGCAGCGCCAGCGCGGCTGGTTGTCAAGACCCCGAGCCTGGCGCAGCCGCCCGCTCAGCGGGTAGCCCCTCGCTTCAGCTCCGTCGTTCCAGGCCCTGTCGAAGCGTTCCCGGTCTCTCCGGGCTCGCTCGCCAGCTGCTGCAGGGGAAGTTGAACTCGAGCGACCACGACATCGGGCCGGCTTCGAAGTGCCGAGGAGAGCACGAGGTCCATCTGATTGTGAAGCAAGCGATAGCGCGCCCGGTCGGGGATGACGACGGGGATCAGCACGACGATCTGCCGGTCATCGTGGCTTCGTAGGTCGTCGATGAACGAGATGATCGGCTGCACGACGGACGCGTACTCGGTATGAAGGACGCGCAAGGCGACGCCTGGGTTCCACTTGGCCCAGTCCTGCTCGAGCGATCGGACGCGAGCTTCGCCCTCGCCTTCGTCCTCGGGAACGACCGTGAGCGCTATTACCTCCTTACTGAGCGAAAGCGCCTCGGATATTGCGTGCACCGTCAAACGCGAGACTGAGGTGACCGGCACGATCACAAGGGATTGCCTTGTTTCTGGCTCTTGCTGCGGGGAGCCGATACCGAGGTCGCGCGCCGCGCGCTCGTAGTAGGCGTGGATGCGCACGAAGAGAAAGACGAGCAGAGGAACGGCGACAACGACGACCCAGGCGCCTTCTAGGAATTTCGAGAAGAGGAACACGACCGTCGCGATTGCGGTCATCGTCGCACCAAGACCGTTGATCGCGGCGCGATGACGCCATTTAGCTGGCTTTTCCTTCCACCAGTGGACGACGAGCCCACTCTGGGCGAGCGTGAAGCCGGTGAAGACGCCGATCGCGAACAGCGGGATCAAGCTGTTCGTGTTGCCGCCCACTGCGATCAAGAGAGCACCGGAAAGGACTGCGAGCGCCCAGATGCCGTTTGCGAAAACCTGTCGGTCGCCGCGAAGCGCGAAGATGTGCGGCAGGTAGTCGTCCCGTGACAGCAGACTGGCGAGAACCGGCAGTCCCCCGAACGAGGTGTTCGCCGCCAGCGAGAGCACGAGCGTGATCGTGAGTGACACGACGTAGTACGCCCAGTGCCGCCCAACGGCATCGGCCATGATCTGGCTCAGCACCGTCTGGCCCGACCGTGGCCCGATGTGCCACCGGCTCGCGAGCACGGCGAGACCAAGCAGCATCGTGCCGAGGATCACGCCCAGCAAGAGCTCCGTCCTCTTCGCGCGAACCGCTCTCGGCTGTTTGAAAAGTGGCACTCCGTTCGCGATCGCCTCCACGCCAGTCAGAGCGCTGCAACCGGCGGAGAAGGCCTTCAGCACAAGAAGGACGCTCACCACTTCGAGACCGTGCGTCGTTAGCAGCGAGTGACCCGGTTGGGGAACATGAAGGGCGAGCGGATGGATGAGGCCGATGGCGATGATCGCGAGCAGTCCGATTATGAAGATCATTGTGGGAAGGAGGAACGCCCGGGCCGCCTCGCCGAGGCCGCGCAGGTTCAAGAGGGTGACAACGGCCAGGATGCCGAGACAGATGGGCACGGTGGCTGGAGAGAAGCTCGGAAAGGCGGACGTGAGAGCGCCGACGCCGGCGGCGATCGAGACGGCGACGGTGAGGGTGTAGTCCACTACGAGGGACGCGCCGGCGACGAGGCTCGCAGGCACGCCCAGGTTCGCCCGCGAGACCGCGTACGCGCCGCCCCCGCCGGGATAGGCGTCGATCACCTGCCTGTAGGAGAAGACGAGGACCCCGAGCAGCACGACGATGACAATGGTGATCGGCAGCACGAGGTGTAAGGCCCCGGCTCCCGCGGCAACGAGGACGACGACGATCGCCTCGGGTCCATACGCGACCGAGGTCAGCGCATCCAGCGAAAGCGCCGATAGGCCTTCGACAGGGGTAATCTGCTCCTTCGCCACCTCACCTCTGCGCAGCGGCCTCCCGACGAGCAAATGCCAGGTCGATTCCGCGGCGCTTCGCTTAGGCCTCAAACGATCCGGCACCGTTTCACTCTAAGGGGTTACCTGGGACGGGCTCCGGCTCTTGCGCCCATAGGAACTTGACAAGCCATCGCTCCGCTTCCCGAGCTGCGGGCGCCCGGCTCGCGCAGAGACCACGCAGGCTCCGGGGAATTTCTCCGCTTTCCGCCTTTCGAGCGGCTCGACTCGGCTCAACCGCCAGTCATTACAAGGGTCATGATGCCCGCGTTACCGAAGCCGACAGCTCTCCGCTGCTCAGGCAGCTCGGAATCGACTCGAGCGATGTCGGCCGGCAGAGGAAGTACCCCTGTCCGTAGCGAATGCCCAGCCGCCTCAGCACGTCCAGTTCCGCGGCAGTCTCGATCCCCTCGGCGATGATCTCAGCCTCCATCCGGGCGGCGAAGCTCACGAGGGCGGTTGCAAGCGCAGCGCGGACTGGGTCGCGGTCGATGCCGGAGGTGAGCTCTCGATCCAGCTTGATGATGTCTGGGCCGAGCTTGAGGATGTGAGCAAGACTGGCGAAGCCGGCGCCGGTATCGTCGATGGCCAGTCGCACGTCCATCAGGTGCAACTGCCTGAGCGTGTGCAACAGTCGCGAGTAGTCGTCGACCTTGGCCCGCTCGGTGAGCTCCACGACGACGCGCCGGGATTCGGAGGCTGCAAGGAGCCGACGCACCTCCTCAGAGACGATCGCTTCAGGGCCTGCGTTGACACACAGGGCGACCTCGCCCGGAAGGCGACTCAGACACGCCAAGGCTCCCTTCACCGAGGCGACCTCGAGCTCGACACCGACGCCCATCTCGTGTGCCTCCGCGAACCAGAGATCCGGGGTCCGCTTCGGCTGTCCTGAGAAACGGGCGAGCGCCTCGACCGCGAAGCACTCCCCGCTCGTAATGTCGTAGACGGGCTGGAAGACATGGAAAAGGCCGCGGCCCCTCAGGTAACGCTCGACCCGGCTGCGGGACTCGAGCCTTCCCATGGTTCCTGGGTTGAGGACGTTCGCAACGAAGCGTTGCTCCGCAGCCCGGTCACTAGCCGAGGCCGGCGTGGCCTGCCGGGTCCGTGAGAGCAGGGCGTCGGTAACGCCCGCCAGATCGACGGCAAGTGCGATCACGACGCTGATGAACTCAGCGAGGCTCGTGAGCGTGGCCACGGCGTGCCCGTCGAAGGCACCTCGTCGGGAAGAGTTCACTGTGAACACACCGACCGTCTTCTCGCCACGCCACAACGGCACACAAACGATCGAGACAACACGAAACGCGTGACAGAGCTCGAGATGGACGCGAGGGTCGTTCTCGGCATCGTCGCAGCGCAGCGTCTCACCGCTTCGGAAGGCGAGTCCCGTAAGACTTCCCTCAATCGGGATCCTGCCACCGATCCGATCCTCCACGTAGCCGGAGGCGCACTCGATGGTGAAGGCCTCTGAGTCGTGAGCGAACTGGACGAGAATGCCCTCGGCACCATCCACGAGGGCCATCGCCTCGTCAGCGACCCGCTGCATCAACACGACCGGGTTGGCTGCTTGTCTGATCGCTTCCTCGAGGCCAGTCCGCCCGATCACCCGGGTCCCCCCTTCAAGCAAACTTCGAAGGCCCTCGGCGCGCCTTGGGCACCGGTAAGCGGCCTGGCACGAGACCTCTCCCCCTTGCCTTATCGGCAGCGGTGCGCCACGACTTGAGGAGTCTGCTCGGCCCCGTCCGCTTGCGACGACGGGAGCGGCCATCCAGGGCGGGAACACCGGCCATGGGCGCGACGAGAAGCTTCAGGTTGATTCCACGCCGAGTGCTTGCGTCTCCCACAGCGGCCCTAGCTCCCCACTGTGTACGAGTCATTGAGTAGAAATTCGGTGCGGATACGATGCTCGCCTCGCTTGTCGCCATTTTGTCGCAATCCGGTCGCATTGTGTTCACTTGTTACCAGCTGTGCCTCCGCATAAGTTCCCATTGTTGGGACTAGCCGACGGGGAAGAGCCACGGAGGACGGTAATGACGGGAACATTCTCACTGGTGCGCAACCTCTTTTCTGACGACCGGGTGCGAAACCGTCGCCTCGCTCTCGCCGCCGGCGTGGCCCTGGGCGTGCTCGGCTACCTGGTGATCCCCGCACAAGCTGCCTTCGCCGACGCCTGCGGGTCAGGGTCCCAAAGCTGTGCCACCATCACGCCCGCCCCCGGATCCGGCAACACCTATGCCGATCAGACCGTCGTCAAGATCGCCGTGCCGGCGAACACCGATTTCACACCCGGCCAGACCATCGTCATCATCGAATGCGCCGACCCCGGCGGCACGGTTGCCAACCTACCGATTGACGACACGAGCTGCGACGGCCTCACCGTCAATGGCGACACACTCTATGTCCGCGAGGACGGAGACTTCACGGAGAACTCGTACACCCTCTTCCAGTTGCCCAGCACGACACTGAAAGAGCCCTCGGACAGCCAACCGGTCTGCAATGCGACCAACGCCTGCGTGCTGTTCATCGGCCAGGACTACACCCAGTTCACTCTGCCCCATGTCTTCTCACAGCCCTTCTACATGACGGGCGGAACCTCATCGACGACGACCTCGACGACGACGTCAACCTCGACGACCTCGACGACGACGTCAACCTCGACGACACTGCCTACGACGTCGACCTCGACCACGACAACGACAATCGCGGGGTCGCCCCCGCCGAAGTACCCCCCGCCGAAGTACCCGCCGCCGAAGTACCCGCCGCCGAGGTTGTCCGAGACCCCGTGGGCGTTCATCATCCCTGCGGTGGGCGTCGTGATGCTGGCGATCGGCTGGCTGTCGCTCGGCCGTCGCGCGCGACGTCTGCGCGCGGCTCGGTGACGGGCGAAGCGGCCACGCTGGCCGTCGCCCGCGTTGCGACAGGACGCCTCTGCGAAAGCGGCGGCGCGGCGCGATCGTCCCGCAGACTGAACGAATGAGCTCGGTGCGAGACGCCCCGAGCTCACGGTCTCCGGCAACGACCGGTGCCAGGGTCGCCTTCGTCGTCACGGTGGTGGCTCTCGTCTACCACCAGTCATTGCTGTCGGTCCTCGAGACGCTCGACCTGGACAGTCCTCTCGCCTATGTGGGCGTTGCACCGCTCCTCGCGGCGGGCGTCGCAGTGGTCAAGTCCAAGGCGCTGCCGTCCGAGCCGTCCGTTCACGACCGCCAACTCGACTGGATCGTCGCCCTGCCCCTGCTCGGGGCGGCCCTCGGCGGCATGCTCTGGCTTCCGCAGGTGATGGGTACCCAGTTCTGGTCGGAACGCCTCGACTTGTTCACACTCCCAATGTTCACCGCCGCGACCGTGGTCATCGTCTTCGGACTTCGCACGGCTTGGCGGATCCGCCTGGCCTATCCCCTGCTCTTCCTGGCCTGGCCTTTGCCTTGGATGGTCCTCGACGAGCACCTTCTCGGAGGGATGACCACGCTTACCGTCGCAGCACTTCACGGAGCCCTGCACCTCCTTCCCGTTGCGACGACGGTCCCAGGGGGCGGCGGATCCATCTTGAACGTGTTGCACCACGGAGCCGCCTTCGAGGTGTCCATTGCGTCCCAATGCACGGGCGCCAACAGCACCGTCGGCTTCTTGCTCGTCGGAGGCGCCTTCACCGGGCTCGTCACCGGCACCAGGCTCGCCAAGTTTGCTTGGACCGCGGCCGGCGTGGTCCTCTGTTGGCTCGTCAACGTGATCCGGCTGGTCTTGGTTCTGGTCGTCGGCCAGCGGTGGGGCGAAACGGTCGCGATAGACGGTCTGCACCCTTACCTCGGGATGTTCACCTTCGCGCTCGCCGCGCTCGCCATGGCCCTGCTGGCCCACCGCTTCGGGCTGCGCCGGGAGCTGTTGCCCGACGACGTCGCCGCTAGGCAAAAAGGGCCCGTCGCCGTTCCCCGCGTTGCCATCAGCGCCGCCCTGATCGCCCTGATCGCAATTCCACTGGTCGTCGCCGACCAGGGGTACACCCGTTACCAGCTGTTGATGACAAACGAGGGCGCCCCACGGCTCACCGCCTTCTCGAGCGCCCCTCGCCCGCCGCAGGGCTGGAGCGCGACCTACGTCGACAACTACAGCTGGTCTCAGCTGTACTTCGGTACCGGCTCTACCTGGAAGCGATACCTCGTCCAGGGCCCCCCGACAATCGACCTACCCGCAATTACAGTCGATTCGGTCGTAACGGGAGATCTCAGCGCCCTGGAGACCTACGGGGTGGAGGCTTGCTACCAGTTCCATGGCTACCGACTCGACAACGTCTCGACCGTCACGCTCGACGGCGGCGTTCGCGCCTCCGGCTTCGTGTACCAAGAAGGCGGCTCGAACTGGGACGCCGTTTCGTGGATCTGGCCGGTCAACACCGACCAGGGGCCTCGCTCCGAAAGGCTTGTCCTAACCGTCACCGGGACGGCTGCGACCTACGACCGTCTTGTCGGCTTCGCTAGACAGCTCGTCGACAGCCAAGCCCGGCAATGAGCTTGGGCGGGCCGGGGGCACCTAGCCTAAGGCCCGTGAGCGGGCTTTTGGAGCTCGAAGGGCTGACACGACGCTACGGGACGCTGACCGCCCTCGATGGTCTTTCCTTCTCTGTTCACGCCGGCCAAGTGGTGGGCTTCCTAGGCCCGAACGGGGCCGGGAAGACGACCACGATGCGTGCCGTCTTCGGCCTGGTCGATCTGGATGCTGGGAGAGTCACGTGGAACGGCACCGCGGTCGGCCAGGCGGAACGGCTCCGTTTCGGGTACATGCCGGAGGAGCGAGGGCTGTACCCCGCCATGCTGGTTGGCGAGCAGCTCGAGTACCTCGGGAGACTTCACGCGATGAGCGCCCACGACGCCGCCACCGCCACAAGGGCGTGGCTGGAGCGCCTCGGGGTCGCAGACAGGGCGGGCAGCAAGGTGGAGGTGCTCTCCCATGGGAACCAGCAACGGGTACAGCTTGCCGCCGCGTTGGTGCACGGCCCTGAAGTGCTCATACTCGACGAGCCCCTGGCCGGACTGGACCCAACCGGGATCGACGCCATCGGCGAGGTGCTTGTCGAACAGGCTCGGGCGGGGTGCTGTGTGCTCTTCTCGAGCCACCAGCTCGACCAGGTAGAGGACCTCTGCGAGGCAGTCGTCATCATCGATCACGGCCGTCTGGTCGTGAGCGGAAAGGTGGACGAGCTGGCCACGAGCGGCCCGCGCCGGCTGGTAGTGCGGGTGGCGGGGGACCGCGACGCATCGTGGGCCCGCAACCTCGCCGGAGTCACCGTGTCCGAGGTCAATGGGGGCGCCGCCCGACTCGTGCTCGACGAGTCGGTAGACAGCGACTCGGTACTTAGGGCAGCCATGGGCGCGGGTCGGGTCACAGAGTTCGTCTTCGAGCGCCGACGGTTGTCGGAGGTCTTCCGGGAGGCTCTGGCGTGAACGGGCTCATCCTCCTGGTCATCCTGGCCGTGATCGTGGTGCTGCGGGCGTGGCTCCGTCGCCGGCGTGGATCGACCCGCAGCCAGTCGCGGGCTGTCGCGGGGTTGGCATTCCTCAAAGGTGACGTCGGCTTGGTGGCGGCCCGGGAAGTGCGAGAACGAATCCGCGGCAGAGTCTTCCGCGTGGGAACGCTCCTCATCCTCGTGGTGGTGGCGGCGGCCATCGTCATCCCCGTCCTCATCAACGGCAAGTCGCACCCTCAACAGGTCGGTGTGGTCGGTGCCCTCCCTGCTCCCCTGCGGGCGGCGGTTGTCGCCTCCGCCAGGAGCGTCGGAACCACAGTTCACTTCGTTCCCGAGGCAGACGTGGAGGCCGCCCACGAAGATCTGCGTTCCGGTCGGGACGACTTCGCGATCGTCGACGGCCGAGGGCTCGTAGTGGACAAACCGATCGGTGCCAGCGACACCTCGACGACGGCTCAGCTTGTACGCGCCGTCTCCGAGAACCTCGGTTTGACAGAGGCCGTCGAGTCAGCCGGTCTCTCGGCTAGGCAAGCCTCCGCGCTGGCAGGTGCCAAGGCGCTCCCCGTGACCAGCCTCCAACCGGGGACCGCCAAGGGGACCAACCAGACCACCTCAATCATTGGGCTGATCCTGGTGTTCATGATGCTCACGCAATACAACACCTGGACCTTGACCGGTGTCATGGAGGAGAAGTCCAGCCGCGTCGTGGAGGTGCTCTTGGCAGCCATGCGTCCTCTCCAGCTCCTCTCGGGCAAGGTGCTCGGGATCGGATTGGTGGCTTTCGGTCAGGCCGCCCTCATCGTGGTGTTCGCCCTCGGCCTGGCAAAGGCGGTGGGTTCCGATCTCTTGCACGGTACGGCGCCTCTGGTGCTCGCCAGCACTCTGGTCTGGTTGGTTCTCGGCTATGCCTTCTACTCCTGGGTCTACGCCGCTGCAGGCTCCATGGCCGAACGTCAGGACCAGGTGCAGAGCATGGCGATCCCGCTGAGCCTCCCGCTCATCTTCGGCTACGTCACGGCACTCATCGCAGCGAGCTCGGGAAGCCCTTCAACCTTCTTCAAGGTACTGGCCTACCTGCCGCCGACGGCGCCGTTCGCGATGCCCGTTCTCGTCGGCCTCGGAGCTGTCTCCGGGTGGGAGTTCGCCGCCTCGGCGGCTGTGAGCATTGCGTGCACCTTCGGCATGGCAAGGATCGCATCCGGCATCTATCGGAGAGCCATCCTTCGCACAGGTCGGCGCGTCCAGCTCCGTGAGCTTCTCTCTCGAACGGCAGGATAGAAGCCCCGGGGTCCGAAGGTTAACCACTCCGAGTTGTCTGTTCGTCACGTTAAGTGATAATGTGCAAATCTGTACCTGCCCGGGGGGAACAACCAGCCGAAGCGAGGTAGCCCATGTTCCCCTCCAAGGTGCGGTCGAAGCTGGCGATAGCCGCCCTCGTCCCGATTGTCGTTGCGACAGTCGCCCTTGTCAGCACGCCGCAGGTGGCGCTCGGCGCACGTCCAGTGCCGGTCGTGCTGTCGTTCACCGCCTCGAAGACCAGCGTCCCGAACACAGGTGGCAAAGTCGTCTTTAAGGCCTCGTTCAAGTACGCGTCATCCTGCGAGTTCACGGTCACGCCAAGCCTGACGGGCTTCCCAAGGTCCTTCTCCTGCTCCGATCTCGTGACGCGAACTGTCACATTGCGCGCCAACGACACTGGAAACCCGATCACCTACTCCTTCGGGATGATCGTGAAGAACTCGGCCGGTAGCACGGCGGCGGCGAACCTCGTCGTGACCGAAGGTGCCGCACCGCCTCTTCCAGTGCCGGTCGTCACGTCGTTCACGGCCTCTAGGACCAACGTCCCGAACACAGGTGCCAACGTCGTCCTCAAGGCAGAGCTCAAGTACGCGTCGTCCTGCGAGATCACGGTCTCACCGAGGCTGACGGGCTTCCCGAGCTCTTCCTCCTGCTCCTCCGATCTCGTGACGCGGTCGGTCGTCTTGCGAGCCAACGACAGCGGAGACCCGATCACCTACACCTTCGGGCTGATCGTGAAGAACTCGGCTGGCAGCACTGCGGCGACGAACGTCGTCGTGACCGAAGGTGCCGCACCACCCCCGATCTCCTTCACACCTCCGCCACCCGGTACCCCGACGACCGTAGTCTTCGCTCCCGAGGGTGTCTTTGTCGCGGACGATCCGCTCGTCGTGACAGTGACGAACAACAGCGCCACGACTCAAGTCATCTCCAGCGCGGCGATCAGCACCGTCGGGGACTCGGCCGACTTCATCCTCATCAGGAACAACTGCGCCTCCATCACCCCACACGCGGACTGCTCGTTGGCAATTCAGTTCCAGCCGACGGGAGCCGGTACCCGAACCAGTGCCATGAACATCGTTGACGCAAGCTGGGGCACCGCGGGCACCACGTTGCAGCTCCAACTGCGCGGGACCGGCGTGTGGGCCGCCGCCACGGTGTCGAACAGGAACATCCGCAACAACGTCCTGAGCTTCCCAACAAGTCAGGTTCTCCTCACGCCAAGCGCGCCCCAGTCCGTGACAGTCACGAACGTTGGTTCAGTACCGCTCTATATCAGTGGGATCGGACTGACCGGGGGTGAGAGCCCCGACTTCGATGCCCCGGCCGCGCCGTTGGAGCCGGGCACTTGTATCAACCAGCTGATGGTCCCGCCCAGCTATCCGCTCATCGTGAGTGTCGGTCACAGCTGCACGTTTTCCGTCATTTTCGACCCATCGGGTACCGGTACCCGAACAAGCAATGTCGTGGTTGCCGACAATACGCTCGGTGCCCAGACACAGCTGGGGCTGGAAGGTACCGGCATCGAGAAATCCGCCTGAGGTCCTGAGAGGAACCCAGCTGGCCGCCTGCGACGGCGCAAGTTCACGGATTCCTGCAAGCTCCTCCTTCTCTGATCGTTGCTCTCATCCACAAGCGGGTCTCGCCGTCGATCCTTTTGAAACCGAGCTTGGTGTACACCGCCATGGCCGCCAGGTTTGATATGTCGACCGATAGATCGAGCGCCAGGTAACCGAGCTCGCCTGCCTCCGTGACGAGCGCTTGGAGCAGAGCAGTCCCAAGCCCTCGGCCGCGGGAAGCCGGAGCGACGGCGATGGCGACCTCAGGGAACTCAGGGCTGCCGCATGGATCACGAAGATCGTTCCAAGGGAAGAGCCGGGCCCATGCGGCTCCACTCGGTTGACCGTGAGTCTCTGCGATGACGCCGAAGTCTCCCCAGCGACCCCAGTGCTCCGAGTAGCGCGCCGCGTTGCAGCGGCTCGCCAGTCTGGCAAATCTCTCAATCGTCAGGAAATCGTCCCTGGTGGCCGTTCGAAACAAGGCCATAGGCGAAGTCTGCCAGCGCGGCGGTCTTGTCGCCAACGGCGGAGCATCTGAGCGAGCTCGTCCGGAGCCATGGTCCGGTTGGGGCATGATGGTCTGGTGAGCGACGACGGGTCCCGAGGCGCTTTGGGCGTATCGACAGACCGGACAGCTGGCGGAGTCGATGACGATCAGGCCGCGGCGGTGCTCATGAGAGCCCGGGCCGCCGGTCGGAGGTCTCCTTGACTTCGGCCCTAACAGAAGTCTGACCGTGCAACGCCTGCGCGGGTCGAGCATGGCACGCATAACGAACTGCGTCGCGCTCGCTCTGATCGTCGGTTTCGTTCTTTGGGAGTTCACGGCCCTCCCGATCACTGTGCACAAGGGGCTGGCGGTTTCGCTGGTCGGTGGTCTTGCCGTGGTGATCTGCCTGCGGGCCGCTGCGTTTGTGCGGCGAGCCTCCTCGGGGCCTCTGCACTCGTCGAGTACTGCGGACCAAGTGAAGCTTGCCGAGAGACGAAAGCGCCTCGACCCCCAACGCCTGCCGGTCGGCGGCTTCCTCGTGGCTGCGGTGGTCCTCTTCGCTGTCCCCCTCACGGTCCTCTTCTGGATCCTTGCGTATCAGAAGGACCTCGGGAGCGCGATCGGCCTCAGATGGTTCTTCTTGATCGTCCTGGTGATGGTCGGTCTGGGTGCGCTTGTATGGATGACCTTCAGCGGGTTCCTCGCAGACGTTGTCGGCCAGCGCTCGCCGTCGTCACCTTGGCCGAGGCGAAGGGCGGAGCTAAGCCTCTCAGCCTCACAACGGTTCCCGACCGCAGAGCCTGTAGACGCGTTGGCGCGGGTGGACGGCGCCGCTTTTGCCTCAGTGCTGGCAGCGCGCCTCAGCGACGCCCTCGGGCCGGACTTCGTGGTCTCGGCTGCGGTTGACAACTCGCTCCTCGTCAGGCACTCGGACCGCCAACAGGTCATCAGGCCGCGCATCGGCCGTTTCCGACTCGAACCGGCGCCGCGCGCCATCGCCCTCACAAGCCAGCAGGTGCTCAGCGACATCCAACGCTTCGCATCTGAGGCGCTCAACCGACCGTGGCCAGCCAGACCGCAGTGGGACCTTGGGCTCCTCCAGCACTCGCCCGCCCGTTCGAGGGTCGCGGAGGCCGACGGATTCGTTTACCTGTCATGGCAAGACGGCGAGGGCACCCTGATCGCTCTCGAGCCATTCTCGCTTCAAGACGTGCTCGTTGGAAAACTCAATGACTAGAACGGAATAGCCACCCTTCCGACGACCAGCGTCCACAGCTTTGGCGGGCGCAAACGATGAGCCGGAACCCGTCCGCACCTCAGAGTCGTACCCGAACGAGTCGGGAGAGCGGGAAGTGAGCCTCCGACGTTGGGTCACCGAGGAAGGAGAGCGCATTGTCGTGCACCACGGCCTGCCCGGCGATGAGCGGCACGGTCGAGCAGTCCCGTTTCACTGCTCGCTCCGGTAGTACGGCAACCTCTGACTGCGCCCCAGTGATGGGATCGATGCGAATGACCTCGACGGGGGCACCGTCCGCGCAGCTCACCGTCCTCGGCGTCCTGGCGCGGGGTTGGAGCTCGCTCAGCGTGAGAAGCCCGATGCTCGAGTTGAGGACGAGGTACCCGAAGCCAGCAAAGCTCGGTCCAGGAAGCAGGCGTGCCACGGTGTCGAAAACAGTTCGGCCGCTCGTCACCTCAAGGCCCTTCAGCCGCTGGAGGTATCCGACCGAGGTGATGCTCACGACGTCGACGACAACGGTGTCGCCCGACAGTGCGAGCCACTCGTCGCCAAGGCCGGGGGTGCTCATGGCGACCGAGACCCGCGACGCGCCTGGGGCGACGTAGTAGAGCCTGCAGGTCGAGTTGCACTCACTTCCTCCGAACACCCCTGGGGTGATCCAGGCGCCGGTCGAGCCCGCGACGAGCAGCGGGTCGAAGCCGGCGTGCACGACGAAGCGGTGCTCGAGGGCGCCGCTTCGTGCCGAGAGCTCCAACAATTGCGGACCGCCGTAGATCCAGATCGAGCCGCCGCCCACGGCTGCCCCGCCTGAGTGCATCCAGTCCCAGTTCTGGAGTGTCATGAGAACCGGACCGACGACGAAGCGAAGCGTCGCGGGATCGAGGTGCTCGACCTGGACGGTGTCGCCTCGCGTTTGGAAGCTGACTCGGAGGCGCACCTCCGGTGCGCCCGGCAGAGTGTCGACCTGTACCGAGTTGGATCCCGAGCACGAGCGAGGCACGGCCCGTACTGCGAGCGTGACGGGATTGACGATCGCGCTCGTGCACCCTTGCCCATCGAGGAGCAAGTGATCGTCGGCTACGACGATGTTTGCTGCGGGCTGGGCGAGCGCCACGGCACTGACGGCTGGCTCGCTTCTAGCGCTCGTCTCCTGCGCGAGGGTGGCGGAGAGAGCCCCTCCAGCCGTGCCGAGACCGACAATGAACAGAGCAATTGCCACCAGCCACCTGGAGGGGAACACGTGGTCCATATTGCACCTCGAAGTGGCGCCGGGTTTGCGAGAACACCTCGTATGGTACCGGGCTTCATATTGCGCCATCGCTCGGCAGTGAACTCATATCTCAAGGCCCGCTTGGTCAACGAGTCCTGCACACCCTGATCCGCTCGCCCCGTGCGTCGCTCTCACTGCCGGCCCCGCAGTTGGTCCCGCCCGCCTCCCCCACCCCCAACCGGTCGCCGGCTCCGGCGCGCTCGATGATGAGCGCTCACACGCGCGACTCACCTCACGTCAGCTAGACAGAACGAGTAAGCCAAGGAGGAGCAGCCCATGACCGGTCATCGACCTCGCAGCACCGTGACGATCGACGTCAAGCGCGTGCTCGGCAAGCTCGACCGCCGCGTCTTCGGCGGCTTCGTCGAGCACCTCGGGCGCTGCATCTACGGGGGCATCTACGACGAGGACTCGCCGCTTTCCGACGAGCGCGGCTTCCGGCGCGACGTGCTCGAGCTGTTGCGGACGTTGCGCATCCCCGTGCTGCGCTGGCCCGGCGGCAACTTCGTCTCCAACTACCACTGGCAGGATGGCATCGGCCCGAAAGACGCCCGCCCAGCGCGATCCGAGCTGGCCTGGGGCGCGACCGAGTCCAACCGGTTCGGCACCGACGAGTTCATCGAGTACTGCGGCGCGCTCGGCGCCGAGCCCTACCTCTGCCTGAACATGGGCACCGGAAGTCTCGAGGAGGCGCTTGCCTGGGTCGAGTACTGCAACTCCGAACGGAGGACGGCGTGGGCCGATCTGCGGCGGCGTAACGGGCACGACGCGCCCTTCGGCGTCACCTGGTGGGGCCTCGGCAACGAGATGTACGGCGCGTGGCAGCTCGGCGCGCTGTCCGCCGAGGAGTACGTCGCCGAGGCCACCCGTTGGGCGCGGGCGATCCGCATGCTCGACCCCACGGCGAAGCTCGTCTCGTGCGGTCACTCGGGCTGGACCGACTGGGACGCCCGGGTGATCGACGGCTTGGCCCCCCTCGTCGACCTGCACTCGATCCACATCTACACCGGTGCGGACGACTACTGGACCGACGTGCTCGCGCCCCATGCCGCCGAACGTGCGATCACGACCGCGTCAGCGCTGCTGCGCCGCGCCAGCTACAACCAGAACCTCGCCAGGATGCCCCGCCTCGCCTACGACGAGTGGAACGTCTGGTTCCGGGAGATGGGCGACGGGCTCGCGGAACGCTACAGCTTCCCCGACGCCCTCGCCGTCGGCACCTACCTCAACATCTTCGTGCGCAACTGCGCCTGGGTGCGCATGGCCAACCTCGCTCAGCTCGTCAACGTCATCGCACCGGTCGTCACGACCCCGGAGGCGGCGGTCGTGCAGCCGATCTACTACCCGTTCCTCCTGCACTCCGAGGGACATCTCGACCTCGCCGTCGACGCCAACGTTGCCGGCGAGACGGTCGACGCGCCCTCGGAGCAGCTCACCCGTTGGGAACACCACGTCCGCGATCTCGGACCGTTCCAGCTCGTCGACGCCGCGGCCACGGTGGACGGGCGGCACGAGCGTCTCGCCGTCACCCTCGTCAACCGCGCGACGAGCGCCCTGTCGCTCGAGATCGAGCTCTCGCACGCCGCCTTCTCTGGGCCCGCCAGCCTCCGCCTCGTCACGGCGAGCGACCGGCCCTCCGCGCTCGACGGTGTCGCATCGGCGAACGTAGACGCCTCGAGGGAGCCTGCAGGGGGCTCGCGTCTGCGCCTCGAGCTGCCGCCGAGCTCGTTCCTGCTCTTCGAGGCGCCGATCGCCGACGGCTGACCCGTATGCCAGCCCGGCGGAAGCGTCTTGACTTCCTCACCGGGAAGGCGTTGCCACGCGGTGTCGTCGCGACCGACACCACGAACCAGGGAGAGCTGGTTCTGGTTGCGACCACTTTGGGCCTCCTCGCTCGTCCTAGACTTTTCTCGCGATAAAAGCTAAGGTGCAAGAGAAGGTTGGCTTCAACGCCGTCGCGGGCGTCGGTTGCGACAGAAAGCGCCAATTCACGCGAGACGGCTGAAATGGAGGGACAGCGAGAAGATGAAACTGCACAGAAGAGCCAAATGGCTCGGCGCGATCATGGCCGGCGCCGGCCTGTCGTTGACGCTGGCATGTCTGCCGACGGCGGGCGCCAGCACGGGAGCAATCACTAAGAGCGGAACGGCGGCCATCACCTCAGGCGGGACGTTCTACGCCGCGCAACCTTGGGGCACGCTTCCCGACAACTTCAATCCGTACGCCCCCTCGGGCGCGAATGCACCTGGGACGAAGAGCTGCATCTACCAGTCGCTCTACTATTTCAACGCAGCGACAGGGGCACAGACCCCGCTGCTCGGGACGAACTACAAATGGACGGATGGCAACTTGAAGCTGGTCGTCACGACCCGCTCCGGAGTGAAGTGGAGTGACGGAACGCCGTTCACAGCCGCGGACGTGGCGTTCACGTTCAACTACTTGAAGGCGAACAAGTCCATCGACATCAACGGCGTCTGGACGAGCCCCCTCAGGACGGTCGTGGCGACGGGGACGAACACCGTGGTGTTCACATTCTCCAAGCCGGACACGCCGGAAGCCGTGACCATCTTGTTCGGCGCGGACGGAAGCCCGACGGTCATCCTGCCCCAGCACATCTGGGCGACCATCAAGAGCCCTGCGACCTTCACGAACACCAGCCCGGTCGGCACAGGCCCGTTTACGCTCACGTCCTTCTCGACGAGTTCGGTCGTCTACACCAAGAACCCGAGCTACTGGGAGGCTGGTCGTCCGTACATCCAAGAGGTGGTGTTCAGCTCGGTTGATTCGAACACGACCGCTGAGCTCGGGCTGGAAAATGGCAGCATCGACATGTCGTACGATGCCATCAGCGACCCCGGCGCGACCTTCCTCAGCAAGAACAAGGCGAACGCCATCTTCTGGCCGGTCACCAACATGAACTACCTCTACTTAAACACCAAGGCGGCGGGGCCGTTCAGCGATGTGAACTTCCGCAAGGCGGTCGCCTACGCCATGGACACCCCGTTCCTTGCTAACCGTGCTTATTTCGGGTCGCTTCCGGGAGCGACTGGTGGAGAGGAGGCGGCGCTCGTGCCGCCTCAGGTGCAGCAGTGGTTCTCAAGCTCGCTTTCGAGCCTGGAATGGACCTACAGCGTAACCAAGGCGAAGGCAATTCTGAAGGCTGCGGGGTACAAGTGGTCGTCGCGCGGTCAGCTCGAATCGCCGGCGGGAGTGGTCTACCCGAGCTACACCGTCCTTATCGGAGGGCCGGGTTGGACGGACTACATCTCGCAGGCTGACAACGTCTCCGCCGAGCTGAAGTCGATCGGCATCACCTCGACAGTGGTGCAGGAGCCGTACTCGACGTATGCCAACGACCTCGACCTGGGCAACTTCACCTTTGCCATTTCGTGGGGCAACAACAACGGGTCGACCCCCTACTACCAGTACTTCGACATGTTCTCGCCGTCGTTTTATGCGCCTATTGGCAAAGTCACCACCTCCAACTGGGAGCGATTCACTTCTCCGACGATCACGAACGCGCTGACGAGCTACGCCTCGAGCAGCAGCGCGTCAGTGCAGAAGGCTGACATGGTGGCGATCGAGAAGGAAGTTCTGACCAACGTGCCGGTGGTGGCGCTCACCGGCCGGGGGAACTGGCTCGTCTACCAGACACGCACCTTCACCGGGTTCCCGAGCGCGGCTAACCCCTACAACGACGGGAGCGCTTCGGACCAGGAAGGCTCAATGCTCACGTATGTGAACGTGTACCAGAAGTAAGAGGGTAGGAAGACACGCTCCCGACGTTCGCATCGGGACGCAGGCAAGAAGGCCGATAGGGAGCGGCTCGCCGCCACGGTGAGTCGCTCCCTGGCTGTCGGGGCGGCAATAGGAGAGGTAAAGCCTGTGCGATACGTGGTCCGGCGCTTTTGGGCCCTGGTGGTGACTTGCTGGGTGGCGCTGACGGTGAACTTCGCCCTGCCCCGGCTCATGCCTGGCAACCCGGTGGAAACGATGTTCGCCCGTTACCAGGGCAAGGTCAGCCCGGCGGCGATCAGTGCCATGGAGCTCGACTTCGGTCTGAACACCAAGACTGGCGAGCTCGGCCAGTACTTCGACTACCTCGGGCACACCCTCACCGGTAACCTGGGTATCTCCTTCTCGTACTTCCCGGCGCGCGTGAGCACGCTGATCGGTGAGGCCCTCCCCTGGACGCTCGGACTGGTCGGCTTCGCCACCATCCTCGCTTTCCTCCTCGGGACGACGCTCGGGATGGTGGCGGCCTGGCGGCGGGGGACGGCGGGGTGGCGCCGGGCGTCGCTCGTCGACTCCGTGCTCGTCCCTTTCGGCCTGATGCTCGGCGCCCTGCCGTCGTTTTGGATCGCCCTCATCCTGCTCTACTTCATCGCCTTCAAATTCGGCTGGTTTCCGATCGGCGGTGGCCTGAACCCCGGCGCGGGGATCGCCTCGTGGTCCGGGTTCGCCTCCCTCATCCACCACGCCGCTCTTCCCGCGATCACCTTGACGTTCATATCGATGGGTATGTGGATCCTGCTCATGCGCAACAACATGCTCACCGTGCTCGGCGACGACTACGTCAAGTTCGCGCGGGCCAAGGGTCTCCGCGATCGGACCGTCGCCTACCACTACGCCGCCCGCAACGCCGTTCTGCCGGTCTTCTCCCAGCTCGCCTTGGCCCTCGGCATAGTCGTCGGCGGCCAAGTCTTCATTGAGATTGTCTTTTCGTACCCAGGAATCGGGTACATGCTGCTCCAAGCAGTCGAGAACGAGGACTATCCCCTCATGCAGGGGATCTTCCTCATCTTGACGGTCACCCTTTTGGTGGCGAGCTTTCTCGCCGACGTCCTGTACGTCTTCCTCGACCCCCGTGTCCGCATGGAGGCGGCCAAGTGAGCTGGAGCGGCCTGGCCCACAACCGCCGCGCCGTCGCGGGCGCGCTCATCTTCGCCTTGTTCTGCCTGGCTGCCCTGTTGGCGCCGGTCGTCGTTCCCTACTCGCCGACCGACATCAACTTCACCCCGTTGCTCCACCCGAGCGCGAAGCACCTTCTCGGGACCACGATCAACGGCCAGGACATCCTCTCCCAGTTGATCTGGGGGACGCGGGCGAGCCTCTTCGTCGGGCTGGTCTCCGGCGCTCTGATCAGCTTGATACAACTCGTCATGGGGGTGTTCGCCGGCTACGTCGGCGGCGTGTTCGACACGGTGGCGGCGGCGGTGACGAACGTCTTCCTCGTGCTCCCCTCGCTCCCGCTCCTCATCATCTTGGCCGCCTACTTGCGAGGCGGGGGCCTCCTCATGCTCGTCGGGGTGATCACGATCACCGGCTGGGCATGGGGGGCGAAAGTGCTCCGGTCACAGGCGATCGCCCTCCGGGACCGGCCCTTTGTCCAGGCGGCCCGGGTCACCGGTGAAAGCCGCTGGCACATCGTCTTCGCCCACGTCGTGCCGAACATGCTCGGCATCATCGTCTCGAACTTCTTCGGGGCAGCACTGTTCGCCGTGCTGGCAGAGGCCGGTCTCGAGTTCATCGGCCTCGGCAACATCAACGACATCACCTGGGGGACGATGCTCTATTGGGCCTCGGAGGGCGACGCCATACTCCTCGGGGCGTGGGTGTGGCTCCTCGTGCCGGGGTTATGCCTCGCTCTATTGGGCACGTCCTTGGGGCTGCTCAACTTCGCCGTGGACGAGATCGCCAACCCCCGCCTGAGGAGGGACTGAAATGCCGCCCCTCCTCGAGATCTCCGAACTCACCATCGGCTACGGGTGGCAGCTGCCACCTCCGGTCGTCGCAGTCCGAGGGGTGAGCCTGAGCGTCGCCGCCGGCGAGATCGTCGGGATCGCCGGAGAGTCGGGGTGCGGCAAGACGACCCTCGCCCTCGCCGCCGCCGGGCTCCTCGACCCACCCGGGCGGGTGCTCTCAGGTTCGGTGAGCTACCAGGGGACCGACCTCACTTCGCTATCGGCAAATGAGCTGCGGCACCTGCACCTGGCCGAGATATCGATGGTCTTCCAGGCCTCGATGAACGTCCTCAACCCGATCATGCGAATTCGGGACCAGTTCCACGACGCCATGGTCGCGCACGGGGTCCACTCGTCGGACGGGGCACGCCAGCAGGCCGAGGAGACCTTCGACCTCGTCAAGATCCCCCGACGGTTCTTCGACGCCTATCCCCACCAGCTGAGCGGCGGAATGCGTCAGCGTGCCGTGATCGCACTCGCCATCGTGCTTCGGCCGAAGCTGCTCTTCCTCGACGAACCCACGACGGCCCTGGACGTCGTGGTGCAACGCTCTATCCTGCAGTCCCTCGACGACCTGCGCCACGAGCTCGGCTTCGGAGTCGTGTTCATCACCCATGACCTCTCGCTACTCGTCGAGATAGCCGATCGCATCGCGATCATGTACGCCGGCGCCTTGGTGGAAGAAGCGCCCGGCCGGGAGCTCCACGAGAAGCCGTGCCATCCCTACACGACCGCTCTGATGAGCTGTTTCCCCCCGCTCGGCGGGCCACGCCAACGGATCGAGGGCATACCGGGCCAGCCACCCGACCTGCGAAACCTGCCCAAAGGATGTCCCTTCGCACCCCGTTGTCCCGAGGTGATCGCCGGCACCTGCGAGACGGTCGATCCGCCGACCGTTCGGCTTGACGGGGACCACCGGGTACTCTGCCACCTCTTCGGCGAGAAGGCGGCCGACCATGGTTAGCACCCTCGGACTGCCGGCGGAGACGAGCGAGGGCTCCAGCCCCGAGCTCGAGGTGCGCGGACTTACCAAGAACTACTCCATCGGTCGGATCGGACGCCAGAAGGTGGTGCGTGCGCTCAGCGAGGTGGACCTGTCCGTGGAGAAGGGGGAGGTGATCGGGCTCGTGGGAGAGTCCGGCTCAGGCAAGACCACCTTCGCGCGGATGGTCGTCTTCCTCGAGCGCCCGACCGCGGGCGAGATCCTCGTCGGGGGGCGGGCGCTGCCGCGGCGCCCGAGCACGCGTCGCCTGCGCGAGCACCGACGAGAGGTCCAGATGATCTTCCAGGACCCCTACTCGTCCCTCGACCCGCGCAACTCGGTCCGCTACAGCGTGGCGCGTCCCCTGCGCTCGTTCGGGCTCGTTCCCCGCAGCGCCGAGCGAGAGGCGGTGGAAGAGCTGCTCGACCAGGTCGGCCTGGTGCCGGCTGTTGATTTCCTGCGCCGCTACCCCCATGAGCTCTCCGGCGGCCAGCGCCAGCGGGTCGGCATCGCCCGGGCGCTGGCGGCCCAGCCCAGCCTCATCCTCGCCGACGAGCCGACGTCCATGCTCGACGTGTCGATCCGTCTCACGATCATGAACCTCCTCTTGGACCTCCAGCGCAGCCGGTCGCTTTCCCTCGTCTTCATCACCCACGACCTCGGCGCTGCCAACTACATGAGCGATCGCATCGCCATCATGTACGCCGGCCGCATCCAAGAGATCGGACCGGCCTCGGTGGTCATGAGCGAGCCCAAGCATCCCTACACCCAGCTCCTGCACCAAGCCGCTCCAGGCCCAGAGATCGAGCGCCGACAGGGAGCGCAATTCGAGGCGAAAGGCGACCCCCCGGACCTCACCGCCCTCCCGCCGGGCTGTCCCTTCGCCCCGCGTTGTCCCTTCGTCCAGGCGCGGTGCCGGGAAGCGCTCCCCGGACTGAGCCAGGTTGGCCCTGGCCACCATGTCCGCTGCGTCCTTTACGACTGAGGCGGCCGTGAACGATCGCACCCCATTCCCATCCCCGGCGGGCTCAGCGGCGGCGGCGCCCCAAAGCAAGACAATGAGGAGGTTCGCGTGACGCTTTCCGACACGAACGCAGGCAGCAACTTCTACTGGGGCGCCGCTACCGCCGCCTACCAGATCGAGGGCTCACCAATGGCCGACGGTGCCGGCCGCTGCGTCTGGGAGGAGTTCTCGCACACTCCGGGCACCACCTATGAAGGCCAGACGGGCGGCCTCGCCTGCGACCACTACCACCGCTGGGCGGAAGACATCGAGCTCATGCGGCGCCTCGGCCTCGGTGCCTACCGCTTCTCCATCCGCTGGCCACGGGTCCTGCCCGAGGGGGTCGGCAAGCTGAACCCGGCCGGGCTCGCCTTCTACGACCGCCTCCTCGACAGCGTGCTGACGGCGGGCCTCGAGCCTTTCGTGACGTTGTTCCACTGGGACTTCCCCTCTGTCCTGCAGGCCCGGGGCGGATGGTCCAACCGGGAGGCGGCGGACTGGTTCGGCGAGTACGCCTCGGTGGTGGCGACAGCCCTTGGTGACCGGGTGAGGTGGTGGACCACGCTGAACGAACCCTTCGTCGTGGCCGAGCAGGGCCACCTGGTCGGGGCGCACGCGCCGGGCATCCGCAACATCTATGCGGCCGGCCATGCGGTTCACAACCAGCTACGGGCGCACGCTTCGGCCTGGAGGGCTCTGAAGTCCGCCAACCCGCAGGCTTCGGTCGGAATCGCGCTGCACAACGCCGCTGTGTGGCCGGCGAGCGAGTCGGAGGCGGACGTGGCGGCCACGGAGCGGGCGCACGCCTGGCACAACTTCCCTCTCTTCCTCGAGCCGCTCGTCTACGGGAGATATCCCCCTGAGTTGGAGCAACGTCTGCGGCCCTACCTGCCGCGCGGTTATGAGGACGACATGGCGGCGCTCGTGCTCCCTCCCGACTTCGTCGGGATCAACTACTACGCCGGCTATCGCGTCCGTCACGACGCCAGCAGGTGGACGGGCTTCGCCGAGGCGAAAGAACCCGGCGCGCCCCGGACGACTATGGACTGGATCATCCGTCCGGAGGGACTCGGTTTCATCCTCGGGCAAGCGCACCAGCAGTACAAGCTGCTCAACCTCTTCGTCACCGAGAACGGGGCTTCCTTCGACGACCGCCGGGAGGGCCAGGCCGTGCACGACCCCGAGCGGATCGCCTACCTCGAGGCGCACGTGGGCGAGGTGCTACGGGCGCGGGAGGAAGGTGTGCCGGTGCAGGGCTATTTCGTGTGGTCGCTGCTCGACAACTTCGAGTGGGCCCTCGGGTACTCCAAGCGATTCGGCATCGTCTATGTCGATTTCGAGACCCAGGAGCGCATCGTCAAGGACAGCGGGTACTGGTACGGCGAGCTCGCCCGAAGCGGCCGCCTACCCGTTGCTTAGGGCGACCTCGCTCCACTGCGGCCTGCCTCGCCGGGCGCCGAGAGGCATGCCCCCGTTGGAGAGCAGCTCGTCCACGACGAGGGCGGACGCCCCGAGGGCGACGGCGTCCTTGCCGAGCCGCCCGAGCACGATGTTGACGCGGCTGGCCGTGTAGTCGAGGGCCTGCTCCCGCACCACCTCCCGAATTCGGGCGAGGAGACTGGGGCCGAGCTTCAGTCCCAGCCAGCCTCCGATGACGATGAGCTCGGGATTGAACAAGTTGGCGAGGTTGGCGGCTGCCACACCGAAACAGCTCGCCGCCTCCTCGAGGATCCGGGCGGCCGCCCCGCCCGACTCCCCTGCCTCGAGGAGGCGGTCCGCCCACCCCTCCTCGTCCGGGTCGCTGGCAGGGGCTGCCTGCGGGTCCGCTTCCCGCCAGGCGGCAAGCAACGGCTCCGCCCCGATGTAAGCCTCGAGACAGCCGGTGCTCCCGCAGCGGCAACGCCTCCCTCCGGCCATGATGCAGTTGTGGCCCCACTCCCCGGCGCTGGAGGCGGCGCCGCGGTAAAGGGTGCCGTTGGTGAAGATGGCGGCGCCGACACCGGTGCCCCAGAGGGTGATGACGGTTTGCAGCGTGCCCCGGCCGGCGCCAAACCACATCTCCACCTGACCGAGCGCCTTGGCGCCGTTCTCGGCAAAGACGGGAGCGCCGACGCGCTCTCGCACCAGCCGCTCGAGGGGGACGTCGTGCCAGCCGATGTTCGGGGCATGAACGCGGGCGTCGTCGGTCCGGTGCTCGACAATGCCCGGCACGGCGATGCCCACTCCGAGCAGGCGACGTCCTTCGGCGTTGAACTGCGCCTGGATCCGCTCGACGGCCTTCACCGTCTCCTCGATCGTGACGGCGGCATCGTGATGCTGCGGGTGCAGGTTTACCTCGGCGACACCGGCGACCCTCAGCCTCAGGTCGAAGCCTTCCACGCGGACGCCAGTCTCGCCGATCTCCACGCCGATGACGTAGCCGAACTCGGGGTTCACCTGGAGAAGGACCCGGGGCCTGCCCCCGTCGGACTGCTCGAGGCCGACCTCGAGTATCAGGCCCTCCTCCAACAGAGCCGACGTCAGGCTTGTGATGCTCCCGCTGCTCAGGCCGGTGAGCTGTCCCAGGCGGATCCTGTTGAGGGGCCCCTCCAGGAACAAGGGCCGCAACAAGATGCTGCGGTTCACACGCCGCAAATCGCCCACCAGGGCCTTGGCTCTCGCCGTCAACAAATCGCTCCCTCGATGCTTTTCTCACATCTTAACTTAAGACCATCCCGAAAGGCGGCGGTCATTGAGTAACGAGCGCGCCGTCTTGATGGGGGTGTAGGTGCCGTACGCGAAACGCGTCCGTCCCGGCTTCTTGGGGCATGGCGACAAAGAGATTGTGCTCCGTGGTGACGGTGGTCATAGCGGTAGCCCTCACCGTGTTCACTAGCTCGCAGACCTTCGCTACAACAACAGTACCGACCACGGCTAATGCGCTCCCTGCGGTTGACCTTTCAGCCACACCAGCCGGATGGGCACCGGTCGCCTTCGGCAACGCGCAGATATCGGTACCGGCTGCCTGGTGGGTGCTGTACGACTCGCCGCCGTGCCCTACTGGCTCGCCGCCAGGAGAGATGTTCGTCGATCCACCGCCCGGTGTCTTCCACTGTCCCGCGGAGACCGCTTCCGGTCCGAGCACGACGGTCTCGTTCGAACCCCCAAGGTCTCCACTCAGTGCAGTCCTCGGGTACCCAGAGGTCATCAATGACATCTCGGTGTACCCCTACCCTGCGGGACCGCGGCACAGCTACCTGGTTCCATCGCTTGATGTTGAAATCACTGTCGACGGCCCACTCGCTCAACGAGTCCTGCACACGCTCACCTGGTCACCGCGCTCGGTCGTGCTCGCCGCAGGCAGCGCACCGCCAGTCCCGTCGTCGTGGCATTCTGTGAGCTTCGCGGGCTTGCGGTTCTCGGTCCCGGCGGACTGGCCCGTCGAGCGGACCCAGGTGACGCCCGGTCTAGGAGCCATCTGTCGGACACAGGGGGTCGCGTTTGTCGGCACGACAGTGACTCTGAGCACCGATGCGCGTCCTGTGGTCCTTCCCTTTTGTCCCCGTACTGCACCGACTGCCCTGCAACCGGACAACGGTGTCCAGGTCGATTCGGGACTGCGCACTGAGCCGACAGTGACGTTGTCGTTCCCGACCCACTGCCTCAGTCTTCACGGCCTGACCGCCTGCCCGGCCACCTCGCCCGCCTACTCGATCCTCGTCCTCAAGGTCACGGTGCCGGGTCGCTCGAGGCCGGTCATGGTGTCCATCGGGTTGGCAGGTAGCGGCACGGTGGCAAGGACCACGTTGTACAGCCTGAGGGAGGCGCCATGAAGAGAACCCTGACATCGGCCGTCGTCGTCTGCTGCGCGCTCGCGACCAGCGTGAGTGCCGCAATGGCCACGCCCCTCCGCGCCTCGTCGGCAGCTCTCCGGCCGTCGCTTCCCAGCGGCTGGGTCGAGGTCGCATACAAGGACGCGCAAGTTGCCGTACCGAAGTCGTTCTCTGTCGTCTACCCGAACGAGCAGTACTGCGGGGTGTTCGCGAGCACAGGGACGATCTTTCTCGGTGCGGTTGCTGTGTCCCAATCGTGCTTGGAGAATCAGTCCGCCGGTACCCAGGTGACACTCGTCTACATGAGGCCGCAGTACTTCTCACCGGCGTCGCTGCAGGGATACAAGTCGATTCGCCAAGACGGACTGCGCTTGTATCTGGTCACCGTCAATGGCGCGCCCGGCTACTACTCACCTGTGCTCGGTACCGAGGTCGCGGCCAACGGACCGGACGCACTCGGCGTCCTTGGCTCCTTTGCTCCATCGCCGCGGCGCCTCGTGCTCGCAGGTGGGCCGGCACCGCAGGTGCCCTCCTCGTGGCGGACAGTCAGTTTCGACGGAGTCACCTTCTCCGTGCCATACGACTGGACCGTCAAGCGAACCAACTACACGATGGGTATCGGACAGATCTGCTCCGTGTCCGGTGTGGCGCTCGGACTCGCGGACTCAGTCGTGCTGAGCACGGACAAGAAGTTCTACGCAGTTGCCTGTCCTCTGATTGGTCAGTGGCCGCAACTTCCGGTTGACGGCGTCCAGATCGACAGTGGTCCCTACGCCCCGAGCGTCACGGCGTCGTCCCACTGCTTGAGCCTCAAGGCGCTGCATGCATGTCTCGCCGGCGGAACGAGCTACCTGTACTCCATTCTGGTGCTGAAGGTAGTCGTGCCGGGGCGCTCCAAGCCTGTCTACGTGTCCATCGGGTTGGCCGGGAACGGCATGATCGCCAGGACGATCCTGTATTCGCTTTGACGCCGTCCGCGTCGCTGCCCCGTGGGCTCCAACTCGCACTCCGGCTGAAGCACGACTCGGTCCGCTCCGGTCGAGTGATGTCGTCCCTGCTCAGGTGGGAAATCGAACCTTCTGCAGTGCCGAAGCGTCTTAGAGACGTGGCTACCGACACCAATCCGGGCGAGCTCGAGGAACTCCTGCAGCAGTGGTACGCGCCCGCGTACCGCACAGCCGCGCTCCTCCTCGGTGACGCCGCGAAAGTTGACGATGCCGTTCAGGAGGCGTTCCTGCGCCTCTGGAGATTCCGAGACGCCCTTCCAGAAGGAGATGGACTGCGGCCATGGATCTACCGGGTCGTCGTGAACGCCTGCTATTCCTCGGCACGAACCGAGACCCGACACGCCGGCAGGCGGGCCCCTCAAGACGCGCTCGACGCGGTCGTCTCGACCGATCCCACACCTGACGAGCTCGCTGACCAACGCGACCGTGCCTCTCTCGTGCGCCAAGTGATCCTGTCGCTTCCCGCTGGGCTCCGAGCGCCACTCGTGCTTCGTTACTACGCCGGGCTGAGCGAGAAGGAGATCGCGACTGCGATCCGCAGACGCCCGGGCACCGTGAAATCGCGGCTTCATGAAGCACGGCGGTTGCTTGCGAACGACCCACGGCTCGCCCACCTCGGGCTCGGACTTTCAAGCAGTAGCCAAGAGGAAGCGAAATGATCACCGACGGGGAGTTCTCCGCGCTGATCACCGAGGCGGCCGAGACAATTCCCGAACCGACGGCCGCCGCTGCCATTTTGGAGGCAGCCCGCGGCGAAATCGACCCCCCATCGGTCGCTTCACCGATCGCCAAGGCCCGCAGGCACCCACGCGGCTTCGCGATCTCGGCGCTCGGCGCCGCGGCAGCGCTCGCCATCTTGGTCGCCGTCGCAGTGTCCTCGTCCTCTTCGCCCCCGAGCATCGCGCACAGTGCAATCCCGCCATCGGCCTTCCGGCTGAAGGCCGCCCCCGCTTTCGGCGCGACACAAGCGAGCGCGGCAGGTAGCACAAACTCGAACGCCACGTCTTCGGCCAGCAGCACCGCGTCGGCAGGCTCGCAAAAGATCATCACCACCGGCACGCTCTCGCTCGTCGTCGACAAGAGCGCGCTCGGTCATGTCGTCGCCGAGCTGCAGGCGATCGCGACCTCGCTGGGCGGGTACGTCTCGACCTCCAGTGTGGCCCTCGCCGGCTCGAGTCGTGGTGGCACTGTGGTGCTCGGTGTTCCCGCTGGAGAGTTCCAAAAAGCGGTGAGCGAGGCCGAGTCACTCGGCACCTTGAAGCACCTGAGCACGACCGCGACCAACGTGACCGGTCAGGTCGCGGACCTCGGCGCCCAGGTCAGCGCCCTCGAGGCCGCTCGAACACAGCTCGAAGCGCTGTTCGCCAGGGCCGGCACCATCCAAGCGCTGCTCTCGGTCCAAAACGAGATCACGTCGGTGCAAAGCCAGATCCAACAGCTCCAGGCACAGCAACGCGTTCTCGCGAACGAGATCAGCTTCTCGAGCCTGACCGTTGCACTCGCCATGCCGAGCCCGACACACGCCTCGGCGCCTAGCCGTTTTTCCACGGCGTGGCGCCAGGCGGTCTCGCACGTCGAAGGCGGCCTGTCGACGCTGCTCGCCGACTCCGGGATCGTGCTCTTCTCGGTCGTGTTGATCGTCGTGATCGGGCTGTTCGTCCTGTTCGGCGGACGACTGCTCTGGTCTTTCGTCCGCCGTCGCCTCGTTTGAGCCGACCGGCGGTGCGCGGAAGGATCGGCCCTTCGCCGTCGTGCCTATGGCGCCCACCGGTCGATCGCCGCGAAGCTCGAGTAGGTGAAGAGCACCACTGTCAAGTTCGAGCTTCAGCTGAGGTGCGCCTCCTCGGTCACGACACAGGAACTTCTGGTCACCTTCAGCCCCTCCGGCTCGGTGGTCCAGGGCCCCACCCTGCTGACCACCAAGCCGCCGACGCCAGTCACAAGCCCGACCAGGTGCGAGTGCAACTCCATCTCGCTCGGCACCTCCGGGATCCCGACGTCGGGGAGCACCGCCGACCTGTCCGTCATGGACGTCAAGTTCAACTATGACCTCCAATGCACCGGTTTCAACGCGGGGGACTGCGAGAGCCGGGTGACAGTGGGTTAATCTCCCCCCGGCACGCGCTCGGAGTTCTACACGACCACGAGCTCGTCCGGCAAAGTAGGCGAAGCCCTGACGATAACTTGTGCCGGCGAGTGCGAGGAGAACAAACCACCTGAGGTAGGTTCAGGCGGCGAAACCCTCGGCAGCTTCATGCTCAACACCGTCATCGATAAATCCCTCGCGCCGGGCCAGGTCTACGATTTCAAGATCTCGGCGACCTGTGCTGAAGGGCAAACGAGCAACTTTGTCCTCCACATACGGGTCTTGCAGCACGAGAAGCTCGCCTACTCCCTAGAAGCGGCTTGACCGCCCCGTGGGCAGTTCACGTTGCCGTTAGGCGCACCAGCACGGTGAGCTGACTTGGGAGAGCCGAGTTCGTTCACGCTTTTTGGGAGACTCCGCCGGTGAGGATCAAGGGAGTCACCTATGACGTCGGGCGAGTGCTGGGAGAAAACTGGCGTCCCGTGTTCGAGCCGGAGGTGGTTCGACGTGAGCTCGCCATCATCAAGGATGATCTTCACTGCAATGCGGTGCGAATCTGTGGCTTGGATATTTCGCGCCTCGAGAAGGCAGCGGGGTTGGCGCTTGAGCTGGGCCTTGACGTGTGGCTCTCTCCCGAACTCTGGAACAAGATGCCCGAGCGAACCCTCAGGTACACCGTGGACGCGGCGCGTATGGCCGAGGACCTCCTTCGTCGCTGGCCGGGAAAGGTCGTGTTTTGCATCGGATCGGAACTGACTCTCTTTATGCGCGGGATCCTCCCCGGTCGTTCGCTCCTGATGAGAGTGCGAAGAATGCGGAAGAATCCCAGTCGTGCTGCAGGCGCACCAGCCCTGACGGACTACCTCACCCGAGCGACCGACGAAGCTCGACAAGTGTTCTCCGGGCCGATTACCTATGCATCCCTTGTCTGGGAGTCAGTGGACTGGAGTCGATTCCATTTCATCGGTGTCGACCAATACCGCGACAGCAGAGTCAAGGATCGTTACGTCGACATGCTCCAGCCGTCTCTCGACACGGGCAAGCCGGTCGTTGTGACCGAGTTTGGAATGCGAACCTATGTCGGTGCCGACACGTCGGGCACGCTGGGATTCGGGATTGTCCACATCCCTTCGATGGTGCTGCACAAGTTGCCCATCGTCGGTCGGTTCGTCCGAACGCGTCTGAAAGGCACTCCGGCAAGGGACGAGCAGCTCCAGGCCCGTGAGATCGTGGAGACCCTGGAGGTTCTCGATGCCGCCGGCGTTGCCGGAGCATTCGTGCACACGTTCGTCGACTACCAGTCGCCCACGGACCCGGTGCCGAGGTATGACCTCGATATCTCGTCAATGAGCCTGGTGAAACTGTTGAAGGATGGCCGAGGCGTTGCCTATCCCGATCTTCCCTGGGAACCAAAGGAAGCCTTTCGAGCAGTGGCCGACTACTACGCGGCGCGGTGACCACCGAGAGGGGCAAGCGGAGAGGTGTCCGCTGGAGCGTCAGCAGCACCGGACCGCCCGACTCGGTACTGCTTCCGGCGAGGCAGCACCGCAGGCCTTCTACTCAGTTGATTGTGGAGCCTGGGGTGGACGGTCTCGCCTCGGGCCAACATCTCGACAAGCTGGGCGATGCGCCTGGAGCGGGTTTCAGGCTTCTTTGCGTTTCCGATCCTGTAGAGAATGGAGTACCGATTCGCACTTGTGAGCACCTGAAACGCCGCCTTCGCACGTGGATTGGCACTCAGAGCAGTCGCAAGATCGCCTGGAACCTCCATGCTCGCTTGCCCGGCGTAGGCGGCCTCCCATCGTCCGTCCTCTTTCGCCTGCCGCACCTCGTCTTCGCCGGATTGATGCATTCGGCCGGAGGCGGTCAGCCTCTCAGCGATGG
>JBKQMT010000014.1:0-9961 GCA_052146595.1 Acidimicrobiales bacterium | reverse complement strand
CTGAGCGGCGACGAGCTCCTGGAGATCGTGCGCCAGACGACCGCCTCGAGGCCGGCAGCGCCAGGCGCTGGGCCTGCGCCGGCCACGGCCGGGCCAGCACCGGCAGGCGCTGAGGCGGCACCGGCAGGCGCTGTTTCGCACGCGGCCATGGGCAAGGTCGACCGCTGAGCCGCCGGAAGAGGCGGCCACACTCTCATGACGGCCACCGAGGTTCCAGCACCTTCCGGTGCTCCTGCAGCAAGCGCTGATCAGGCAGCGACCCTTCGCCCCGACGAGCTGAACCTTTTCGACGCGACGGTCGTCGCCGTCGCGTCGGTCGCGCCCGCGTATTCCTTGGCAGCGACTCTCAGCCTGCTCTTTGTCGCCGTCGCCTACGCCGGGCCGGCAGTGATAATCGTCAGCTTCATCCCCGTGCTGTTCATTGCCGTCGCTTACTTCTACCTCAACCGCAGGGATCCCAACTGCGGCGCTTGCTACGCGTGGCTCTCGAAGCTGGTAAGCCCTTCCGTAGGTTGGTTCGGCGGTTGGGTACAGGTGGCGGCGAGCGTGCTGTTCTGTGTCGCCGCGCCGATCCTGGCGGGCGGATACACGCTCCAGTTCATGCACACGGTCGGCTGGATCAGCGCCAGCACCGCCGACAACACGTGGCTGACGGTGGTGGTCGGAGCAGTATGGCTAGCCGTGATCACGTTCATCACGATCTATGGAATCCGCTGGACGGCCAACACCCAGTGGTTCTTCTTGCTCGTCCAGTACGCGGCCCTGCTTGGCAGCTCCATCTGGGGGATCGTCAAAGTGGCTGCCGACCATCCCGTGGGATCCACCGGCTTCCGCTGGGCGTGGATCGACCCGCTTTCGATCAGCGGCTACAAGGGACTCGCCGTCGGGAGCGTCCTCGGTCTGTTCTTCTTCTGGGGCTGGGACACCGCCGTCAACTTGAACGAAGAGTCCAAGAACTCCACCAAGGTCCCGGGACAGGCCGGCATACTCTCGATGTTCCTGCTGCTGTTCATCTTCGTCCTCAACGTCGTCGCCGCTCAGATGTTGCTGCCAGCTAAGGAATTCTCCAGACAGGGTGCCAACGTCCTCTTCTACTTCGCCGAGCGCGTCGGTGGTCCCTGGATGGGCTACCTGATGATCATCGCCGTGCTGTCGTCGACGGTGGCCGATACTCAGACGACGCTGTTGCCGGCAGCGCGCGTCACGTTGTCGATGGCGAGAGATGGGGTGTTCCCGCGCGTCTTCGGGATCATAAATGGAAAGTTCCAGACGCCGATGATCGGGACACTGATCCTCGCCTTCGTGGCACAGCTCGGCATCTTGCTCAGAGCAGGATCCCCGACGATCAGCTCCGTGTACGGAAATCTCATCGACAACATCGGTGTGTTGGTCGCCTTCTACTACGGCGCGACAGGCCTCACGTGCGCCTGGTCGTACCGGGCGGTCATGTTCAAGAAGACGAGCTTCTTCTTCACCGGGATCCTCCTCCCGTTCCTCTCCGGCGTCTTCTGCTTCTGGGTCGGCTACGAGGTGGTCAGGCAGGCAGGCCTGGTTGCCTCGGCTCCCGTCCTGGTCGCATACGCCCTCGGCGTCCCCTTGGTGATCGTCGCCCGGCAGAGCAGCACGAGCGATTTCTTTGCCAAGCACCCGATCGCCTACGACTCCATCAATTGAGACTCAGACCGCTCCGCTGCACCTCGATCGCATGGCTTTTGAACAAGGTCGCGACGGTCAGGCGACAAATGAGCTCCTGGCCCCGAGGACGCTGGTGCTCTGGACGCTCGAGCTCACACTTGACCTGTTTCCTCCGTCGAATCGGCTCCCGGTCCAGTGGTCCCAAGGCCCGCCGAAGGCAGTTCCAGGATCCGCTCCTCCCGGCGTAGCCAGATGAGATAGCTGACGACGCCGAGAACAAGCGGCGGCAAGAAGGTCGTCAGCCGCCAGATGAAGTCGGCCGCCAAGGCATGGGACGCGTTCGTCCCGAATGTTGTCAGCATGGCGACGAAGGCGGCATCGATCGTCCCAAGGCCGCCCGGAGTGATGGGCACCGCGCCAGCGAGCCTGGCCACGGCAAAAGACGTGAGCACGGCGGCAAAGCCCACCTGGGCGGAGGTGATGCCGACGGCTCGCACGCCGATGAGCACGATAACCAAGAGGGCGAGTTGACTGGCCAGCACCGCCCAGGTGAGAAGCCAGCCTCGGCTACGGGCTGTCTCGAGGGTCTGGCTCCGGAAGTGCAGAACAGCCTTCTCTGCCCTGTCTCCCTCCCCTTTGTGGAAGAAGTGGAGCACCCAGTTGACGAGACGGTCGGCGAGGTGGCCGAGCCAGCGGGCACTCGTCTCGGAGCGGAAGACCAGCCACAAGGCCACGCCCGCGACGATCAGGACGACCACGCCGACGGCAGCCGCCGCCAGGGCGCCTCGGGGCGGGTGCGCGGTCACAGCCAATAGCGTCACCGCGACGACAGGTAACGCGAGCTTGGCGCCCAAGTTCCAGACGCCTGTCACCACGACCGCAGTGGAGATGCTCAGGTCGCTGAAGCCGAAAGAGGAGAACATCTTGTAGGTCATGCCGATCGCCACGGCGCCGCCGGCGGGCACAGTGCTCGAAATTGCGGACGTCGTCTCGGTCTCGAGGAAGCCGTGCCGGAAACGGAGCCCGGGTAGGACGGCCTGGTAGGGCCAGACGATGGAGATCTGATTGACCATGGCCGCGGCAGCGATCGCCACCCACCACCAAGTGCCGAGGCCGGCCATGTGGCTCCAGGTATCGGAGTAGCTGGTGAACCTCGGGACCACTCCGACGAAGATGAGAACCAACAGGGCAAGACTGGCTACGGCGCTTAGCACCTTGCGCCAAGAATGCACCGGCTTGGCTACCGTCTGCTGGTCGTCCGGCGTGTCTCGTCGGCTCGTCTGCTCGAGCTGCGGTTCACCTTCTGGGTCGGGCATGGCGCAACTCGCTGCTCGGTGCGGGACGATCGGTTGGCTGTCTCGATGCTACTTGTCCGTCGCGAGCGGACTTCTGATGCGCGCTGCCTCCCGGCTTGTCAACACGGGAAACGCTAGGGAAAGATGGCCAGCCGATCGACCACTTTGGTAACTCCTGGAGCTGCCCACGCTGCATCTTCCGCCTCCCGCATGGAGTCCCAGGAATCGACCCTACCGTCGAGATAGACCGTGTCGCCCGCGGCTGTGACCCTTATGAGGGATTCGTCGATGAAGAGGCTGCGCCGGAAGGCCCTCTTTATGGCGGTAACGACCTCACTCGCAACCAAATCGTCGCTTGCGATCATGATGTGGTCCGAGATGCCTAGGATTCCGTCCACTGCCCCGACGGCGTATTTGGCTGCGCGGCGCTCGTCCTGGTCTTGGACCTCACCGCTGAGTGTGACCCAGCCATCGACCACCTTCACCTTTACCGCCTCATGGCGTATGCCTTTGTCGGCGTCGAGGGCCGCTATACAGTCCGCTGCCACTTCGGCATCCGCCAACGCGTCGAAAACAAGATCGACCAACATCTCGTCGTCCCGGGCCGTCTCCCTCGCGCACCAAACATCTGGTGACATGGCCAGCCAGTCGAGCTCGTCTTCGATCTCGCTCCTGTGGATGTCTTGTGACATTTCCATCGTGCTCCTTTCGACTGAGATTGAGCTTCTACTCATCTTCAAACGCGGGCTATGCCACGGACAACACGCGATTGCGGGAATTTCGTATGCAGTTGCAACATTCCTCCTCGACGACGGGGAGTTACCTGAAATACTGGGAGCCCCGTTGTCAAGCCGGACGGCGGGATCCGAAACTGCGACCTTCAACGTCCCAGGAGGCCACGACCTCGACAAGGAGCCGGTAGTCGATCTGCGCCCAGGCCCGGAGGAGCTGCGACGGCACCTCTGACGACCTGGCGCGTGCACGAGATGCTGCTTGCGTGCTGCCGGCGTGGAAGAATCGGTGGAGAGGCAAGAGGACAGGAGTGGGCCAAGCGATTTGGCCCGACACGCGATCCCAGCCCGGCCCGGGTAGCTCAGTGGTAGAGCAGCGCACTCGTAATGCGCAGGTCATGGGTTCGAATCCCATCTCGGGCTCCGTCCGAACAGGTCCTGGTAGACGCGTCGGAGTGTCGGCGAACACCTCTCGACTGGGCTTTGTCCCAACAGTTGTCCCAACATTCGCAGGCAGGATTGGGCGAGATAGCCGATGTCCTGGAGCATGCGTGCTCGTCTAGATCGAGGTCCCGACGCCTGGGAGCTCCGAGTGTTCCTCGGCCGTAACGGCTCGGGGCGTGTCCGCAACCAAAGTCGCCTGTTCCGTGGCTCACGGCGAGCGGCTGAGAAGGAGCTCGCGCGGCTGATCGTGAAGCAGGAGCAGACGCCGGCTCGTGGAGTCCGACCAGCGAAGCGCGCACGCCTCTCCCGGTCTCGCATCCAATCCCGTCCAGCAGCCGGATGGTGTTCCGGCGAGTCAGGTCGGTTTCGCGCAGGGACGGCGACCCGGACATGAGGCCAGCGAACAGATCGCGCTGCCGAGGAAGCCGGCGTCGGTAGCAGAGTACTGGCCTCGGCGCGACGCAGCGGCGACATCGAGGATGTCGCTGCTGGTCCTGGCGCTCGGAGAGGCTGCGACGCGGCCCGGCGGAGCGCCTGATGGACTGGTCTGGCTCATGAGCGACCGTCGATGGCCTGCTCGGGGTGGGCCACCACGCACAGCCCGCAGGCTCGGCATTGGGCGCGTCGGCCGTGATCATGCCGTGGACCCGCACCTTCAGCTGGGACGTGCCGAGCACCGCTCACCCGGACGATCCGGGTGAGCAGCAGCCCGTCGCTGCTTGTCCAGCCGATCGGCGTCCGGACTCACGAAGCGGACTCGGCCCCGGTGTCGTCCGTGGCCGAGGCGCCGTCCGCCAGCACTAGGTAAATGCGCCGGCGGGTGTCGGCGAGAATCTCGCCAACCGCCTTCACTTGGCTCTCGCTGCCGGAGCGACCCACCTGCGTGGCGGCCGCGGCGACCTCGAACATGAGGCCCCCCAGGTCGACCAAGGAGCGGTCGGCTCCCCGAGCCGCTCGCTCCCACGGTGCCGGGCCGTCAGCGGCCTCCTCGGCTGCCGTGCGGCCCTCGGCAGTCAGGCTGAAGACCCTACGGCCCTCGCTCTTGTCCGCGCTGACAAGTCCCTGGTCCTCCAGGGCCTGGAGGGTGGGGTAGACCGAGCCTGGGCTCGGCGCCCAGACGCCGCCACTGCGCTCCGTGAGCTCGGTGATGATCTGGTAGCCGTGCATCGGCTCCTCGGCCAGCAGGGCGAGGATGGCCGCACGCACGTCCCCCCGTCCCCGCCTCGGGCCTCTTCCGAACATCGGGGGTCCGAACCCAGCGCCGAAGGCCCCGTGGCGGCCGCCTCCGAGGCCGAAGGCGTCGTCCCATCCTCTGCCGCGGCCGCCGACCCGTCCTCGAGGGGCACCGCCGAGGCGGTCGTACCGGTCACGGCGACCGGGGAAACCCGGCCCTCCTTCGGGGCCGACGTTGGTGTCATCGAATCTCTTGTGCCCATACATCAGTGTGTTCTCCTTGAGTTCTCGTCCCGGGCCGGCCGGATTGCCGTCCCTGAAGGCTCGTGTAGCCGATCTGCCGACTGTTCACGTTGTATAACGACATATCGTGATGTACCAACTGTCAAGGGGTTGTCACTATTCCCGGGGTCGCCGCAATCGCGTTGGTGGTGAGCGGCGACCCTGCGGGTGCCGAGAGGGTCATCTGCCCGGGATCAGCTGGACTTTCGTTGGAGTGAAGGTTGCGACGAAGCTGGGCCATGACACTTGTCCTTCCTCTACTTGGCGTTCGTCCGAGTCCTTCAGTTACTCCGGCTCCCCCGGCGTGACCACGGCGAACTGGCCATCGGGGTCGTCATGTGGCGCCACGAGGTGACCCCGAGCACCTGTCCAACTTGCCATCAAAGCGCGAGACAGCCATGGCCGTTCGCTTGGTCGGTCAACCGTGGGGCGACAAGGACTGAGCAGCGCCGAGTTGCGCCGTGGCGCAACCCTGTTGTCACACAGCCGGCGGCCGGGCGAGCATCGAGATCTGACGATACGGCCTGAAGTAGGACGCGACCTGGTCGAACCCGGGCCAAGTCATCATCGAGGTCCCCTCTGAGAGCCCGGTGATACTTTACATTCATGTTGCGATACAGTTACGTATACGTGCCGGCCGACAATCAAGAGCGTCCACTTTCGGGAGGACAGCTATGTACAGGATCCAAACTGTCGGCGAAGGGTTGCTGGCAGTCGTAAGCCGCCTTCCGAACCGCCGCTGGCATGAGGCCAGCAGTAAGGGCGAGTGAGTGAGCCGGTGTGAGACTCCTTGTCGCTAACCCAAACACGGCCCCTTCGACGACCGTCGCCATCCAGCGGTCTGCTAAGCGTCACGAGGGCAGCCCAAGAGATATGACGAGCGGCGGGAACCGCGGCGGGAGCATTCCAGTCCGGACAGTGCGGCTCAGGAGATCTAGCTGCCTCTTCCTCGTGCCGGCCGCCGTGCGGCGTCTTCGTGGCCCCGACCGGTGGTGCCTCGCTGTGTTGGTGGTGCTGCCGCTGGCCGTGTTCGTCCTGCCCGCGCTCCTCGGTCACATGGCCATTACCGGCGACGACGTGACCCAGAATTATCCGTTGCGTGAACTGGTCGGCAGCCAGATCCGCCTTGGACACCTGCCGCTGTTCGACCCATACGTCTGGAGCGGAGCCCCGCTTCTCGGGGGGTGGAACGCCGGGGCCGCGTATCCCTTCGTACTCCTTTTCGTCCTCCTTCCAGGAACGGCCGCATGGACGCTCACCCTGGTCGTCACCTGGTGGGTGGCAGGGATCGGTTGCTTCGCGTTCTTGCGGGCCTCGCGTCTCGCCTCGGTCCCAAGCTTCCTTGGGGCCTTGTCGTTCAGCTTTGCAGGTGCCATGACCGCGCAGATAGCTCACATTGGTCTCGTGGAGGGCATGAGCTGGGCGCCGGTTGCGCTCTTCGCCTTGTTGCAGCTCTCCGAGCGCGCTGGAGGCGCCGCCACATCGGCGGAAGTGCGCCGAACCACGCGCAAATCGCCGCTCGGCTGGATAGCGCTGCTAGGCGTGGCAGGGGCAATGGTCGTCCTTGCCGGTGAACCGCGGGCGATCACCAACGTCGCTGTGATCATCGCCTTATACGCGACCTGGCGGGCGGTGCGCCTCGGGGGCCGTGCTGGTCCGTACTTGTTGTGGGTCGTGGGCGGCGTGTTACTCGCGGCCGCGCTCGGCGCTGTGCAGTGGCTGCCCGGTGTAGATGCGGTGAGCACCTCACAGCGCGCCGCAAACAGCGCCTCACTTTTTACCTCCGGTTCGCTTCGCGACAGGTGGCTCCTCTTGATGGTCGTCCCCGATCTCCTGGGCGGATCGGGATCGTTCGGACAGCCCTCCTTCCTCGCCCACTACAACCTCCCCGAGGTCACCGGCTATGTCGGCCTCATGCCGCTCGTCGCTGCGTTCGCGCTGCTAGGCCGGCTGCGACTGCGGCGGCCTGCACCAGAATGGCTTGTCTGGCAGGCAACGGCGCTCGTCGGGATCGTCCTGGCTCTCGGGGGTAACACCCCCCTTTGGCACCTGCTGATCCGAGTGCCTTTCTTCGGGGGCCAGCGACTCCAGAGCCGCAACATCCTCATAGCCGACATGGGCTTCGCTTTTCTTCTTGCCTACTGGTCCGACGCGTGGCTCGCTGACGCGCGAGCGCGATGGGGCTCTCGGGCAAAGCCAGCTCTGGCGGCAGGGCCTGGGTCCCCAGGCGCGAGGACGACTCCGGTGCCCTTGGTAGTCAAGTTGGGATCGGTGAATGAACGGAGGGCCCGGACCCTCGGGGCGGTGGCCGGGCTGGCGGCTGTCGCGACCGTCGCAGTCGGGATGGCCTGGGGAGCCGGTCTGCTGCGGTGGTTGGGGGTGAGCCTCGGGTCGGCCACCGAGGACGGCGGCCTGCGGTTTTGGTTCTTGCCCTTCGGTGTCCTCGGCCTCGCGGCGGTGGCCCTCGTCGTCTGGGGTCACCTACTCCAGCCTCGTCGACGTACCCGGGCGCTCCTCGGCTTGGTGGTCGTCGACGTCGTCACCTTCACGTTGATGGCGGTGGTATCCGTGCTTCCCGGTCTCGGTCAGGCCTCGAGTGGATCGATCACCCCGGCTGCCGGGAACGCCACGAGCAGATCCGCCATCGGCGCCCAAGCGGTCTTCCCCAGGACAGTTGCCCTCATTCGCGCGCCTACCGCCACGCTCGGCGCCGCAACTTTCACCGGTTCCGGGCGCTTTGCCGTTTACGACCCGAACGGTATTGACAGCAACGAACTAAGCGAGATCGAGACACCGGACCTGAACGTCGTCGGCGGTGTCGCGTCCGTGCAGGGTTACGGCTCGATCGTCGACGGCACCTACGCCTCTGCAACCGGCTCGCACTCGCCGACCGGCAGCGGAATCGACATTCTCGATCCTCGCGCTATAGGAGACGGGACTCTCGATCAGCTCGGTACCACGGTCCTGTTCGCACCGCGTGACTACTTCCTCGTCTCCGCCATCTCGGATCCGGCGCCACCAGATCCTGTAGCAGGTGAACGCCGGTTAGCTGCCGGCGGGCGCGCGACCTGGTACCTCGGCGAGGACCTAGATCTCACGAGCATCGTCCTGCCCGACGCGAGCGCCAAGGCCGATCTGAACAATGGATTGCGGTTCGGAGTGGTCACCTCCAGCGGTGCCACCCTGTGGGCGCCTGCGGCCACCCTTGATAGCGCGCACCTGTTGCGCGTGACGTTTGCTCAATCCGTGGAGGCCGTCGCTCTGGTTGCCAATGCAGGCCGGACCCGCACCAGTCTCGGCTCTCCTTCGGTCACGACTGCGAACGGTGCCTACTTCGTCGCCGACGGCCAGCTCGAGGCGGTGGTCGTGCCCCCACACTGGGTATTTCGAGGCATGGACGGATCCTTCGCCGTGTTTGTCGATGAGTTCACGCTGCCCGCTCTTACTCTTCACGGGTCCTCCGGGGCGTCGGTGCACGCGACCGCGGGTCTGAGTTTCGCTCCGACTGTTGCTGCCGTCTCCTCTCCGCATGGGGTAGAGGTCATAAGGTCCGAGGCAGCGATCCCGGGGTGGACAGCCACATGGCGCCCGGACGTCGGCCCCGCACGGAGGCTGTCAGTGCGACGCGTCGGCGTGGTACAGGGGGTAGACGTCCCCCCAGGGAGCGGTGTGCTCACCTGGACCTACGACCCGCCAGGATGGAACCTCGGGTGGATGCTCTCCGCGTGCGCGCTCGCAATCCTGCTGGCACTGTTGCTTTGGGTGCTGGTGATCGGTCGAAGGCAGCGGAGGCGACGCGACAGCTCGTGGCGGTCTGACTCGTACCGAGTGGTGGGCTGCTGACAGTGCCGGCAAATGACGCCGGCCGCAGGTGTCGCAACAGACCCGCCGGCTGGCGAGTAGTACGGCCAAGATCCGCCCTGCTCATCTTCGACCTGGCGAACCAGCCTTCAGGTACACCGGCGGTCCTGGAACTGCTGATCGCTGGCCAGGCGGCCATAACTCTCCATGAGTATCTGTTTGGCGGGATCCACCAACCTGAGCAGGCGACGCGCGTACTGTCGGGACTTCCGACCGACTCCTCTTCCTCGGCCGCAGACGCCGGCTCCTACAGGGAGCTCGTCGCTGAGATCGCCAAGCTGCGCGAGCCGATCGAGACCCTGGGCGCCCGTCTTTCGGACCGAGAGGCAGCGCTTGCCAAGCGCGTTGCGACTACCATGCTGAAGTTGTTGCGAATACATAAATGGAATCGTTGCGGATGCATAAATAGGAGCTTCCCTACGGGGTCTATGACCTCGCCAACGACGAGGGCTGGGTCTCGGTCGGCAACCGGGCCGACACGGCCGAATTCGCCGTCGAGACGATCCGACGCTGGTGGTATTCGATGGGAAGGCCCCGCTT
>JBKQMT010000013.1:0-4116 GCA_052146595.1 Acidimicrobiales bacterium | reverse complement strand
TCAGACTTTACTTCGAAGTCATGCATCAGTCACGTTTCGCGCTTCGGTCCGACACACCGGCGCATTCCCAAACTCTGCCAGACTAGTCTTCCGTCCATCTTGAATTGACAGGTTGCCTGAGCGCGAGGAAGCGGGACAGGTCCGATATTGCTAAGTCAGACGACTTTTCTGCTTGCCCATATTGCCAATAACGGACCCGTCCCGCTTTCTCCCCCCGCTTTCTCCCCCGCCTCGACTTTTCCGGTCCATCTGGCGTCATAGCGGTGCGACCTCTGCGGAGCTATGATTGAGGCAGCGGTCGAACCGCTCGGATGCGTCCTCGGTTACTAGTCGCGACACGACATCCGGCGAATGGAACTTGCCCGAGCGAGGAACCAGACCATGCCTTGGACCCAAGCAGGAGCAGCGGCTGTCGTAGTCGCTCAGCAGTTCAACCCGTCCGTGGTCACACAACTCTGGCTGAGAGATAACCGGATAATCGCTGCCGATGACTTCCAAGACGGCTCGATTTTTACCGACTTTGTGGTGCAGGTGCGCTCGCGACTCTTTCACATGCTGGTGCTTCCGGACCAGCTGCAGTTCGTACCCGCAGTTCCGGTCGCCGAGCAAGAGCAAATCGTCGTCGACAAGCTCGGGGCGATCATCGACCTGCTGCCGCACACACCGTACCGCGCCTTGGGCCTGAACTTCAGCTGGCACCTGACGCCTCCGGGCGGTGACATCGGGGGGGTTACCCGCCAGCTGTTCAGCCGCGACGACCAGGCGCTGTTCCGGCACTTCCGGGACGACAACGCCCACTTCGTGGCCTAAATGAGCAAGGACGACGCAGGATACAGGCTCCGGCTCGACATCAAGCCGATCGTCGTTGCGGTCGATAGCGGGCAGGCGCACCGGCTTCAGTTCGGATTTAACTTCCACCGCGACATCCGGGAAGGGGGGGCGCCGCAGATCATCGAGGGGCTCCATAACTGGAATGAAGTGAGGCAGGAGACCGAACGCATCATCGACTCCGTCGAAGCGAGGCACCCATGAACGACACGCTCGCCACGATCACCACTACGCCCGTGCCGATGGCAGGCTACGACGACTCCGTCGTCGGGGACGAGTGGGTCACCTCGCACTTTCGGTCCGTCAGCGAAGCGTTGTGCCCGAAGGGGTCACCCGAGCCCCGGTGCGTCATTGTCCGGCAGGCCACGGCATACTTCAACCATCGTCTCTTCTACGACGCCGTGCGACCCCAGGCCACGGTGATCGATTCGGGGACCCTTCCGCTGCATCCGGAACCGGGGCAACCTGTGACCACCGTGACGGGGCTGGAGTCGGCTCGGTGTGCATTCGAGGAGGCGGTCCGTCGCAGTTTTCTGTCGTTCTTTGTCGCGGCCCTGAAGGCCAGGGCGACAGGGGATATGACGCGCCCCATTATCCTGCACTGGGCGGGGCATGGTGGCGGAAGAACCGACCTCTCTACCGGGCGGTGGGTAATCCAACTCCGGGACAGGCTGCAGCGGATATTGGACAAATTGCCGCCGGACCATCCGGTCCAGGCGGCGAGCGCCGTGTCTTCTCATGAGGCGGCGGATCTCGTGCCCACCTTCCAGCGCCTCGCCAAGGCATGGAAGGAAGAAAAACTGTTCTTCTCTTCGATGACCGCGATCGAGGAATCTCCACATTACCTCGGCATCATCGCTTTGGGGCAGGGTGTTATTCCTCTCCTGCTCAAAGAACTGGAGCGTGACCCGGACTATTGGTTCACCGCCCTCCAGACCCTCACAGGGGAAGATCCTGTACCAGCAGAGGACCGCGGGGATCTGCTTCGCATGACGGAGCATTGGCTTAGCTGGGGACGTCGGACTCGGCGTGCGGTGTGATATGGTTCCCGCCGTTCCCAGTCAGGCTAATTTTTTGGCAGTGCTCGCCGACCTCGTGACGTGCGGCCACTTCCCTGCTCTCTCCATCCCCAATTGCCACAGGACCAGCGACCCGACGCGCCGATACAACTGCATCGCCTGGGCCGCCGGATTCACGGATCGTTGGTGGTGGCCTCGTTCAACCCAGGCATTTTGGCCTCCCTGGGCCCCGAATGAGGTGACCATCCCGGCCTTCATCCAGGCGTTTCAGGGGCCTGGCTACTCGCCATGTCCAGACCACACCTTGGAACCAGCGATCGAAAAAATCGCGATTTATGCCAACCATCACAACGTCCCCACTCACGCCTCTCGCCAATTGGTGACGGGGCAGTGGAGCAGTAAGTTAGGTGAAAGCTATGACTTCATACACACCATCACCTGCATGGATGGACCAGCTTATGGCTCTGCAGTTGTTTACATGAGAAGACCGAGACAGCACAACTTTCCGCATGACGCCATCGCCGCGGTTGCCCACAGCTTCTGGGTGCAAGAGGGATACCATCACGGGCATGACCTGGAGCACTGGTTTCGGGCTATTCAGCGACTTCTAGAGCAAGCGGCAGCGCAAGTTCAGCCATGATGGTCGGTTATGACCGAAGGAGCGACACTCCCGCCCGCATGACCAACCGCCTCTACGAGGGCACGGGCGACGGCTACGAGAGCCGCTTGACGGTGGACGGCCGCTCGCTCGCCATGCACAACGATTTGGGGAACCACTCGCCCGACGACCCGAACTCGTCGTACTTTGGCAGCGGTCCCACCCAGCTCGAGGCGCCGTCCTCGCCGAGGCGACGGGCGACGACGAACTGGGAGAGAGCCACTATCACCGGTTCAAGGCCGAGCGGATCCCACCATCAAGGGCGATTCCATCCTGATGACGCACGCGGAGCTGCGGTGCTGGACCGGCGCCGGGCGGTGAGGAGCCGGAGTGGGCCCGACAGGTCGCCCTGTAATACGAGATGCGCAGCCGTGCCTCCCGCCTATCCCGCCTGAAGCGACCGCCGCCCATGTCGCGCTCCCGCAAGAAACCCCGACCACCCAAACGCCCCCGGACAGGAACGCTCCACAGTAGTTGTGCGGCTGTACCACGAGCAGCCCTGTCCCTTAACGCTGCGATTGTTGCTTCGGCCTCGCAGGCTCTGCTTCAGAGGTCACCATGCGCGCTTCGGTCCGACAACACCGCGGTCGATCAGACCGACGCGCGCTGGGCCAAAGTGACGGGAATCGTCGGTGTTCGGCCTTACGCCTTTCGAGCAGGGTGAAAATGCCGGTCTGCTGAGCCCGGGCGGTACGGTAGGCGGGAATTGCACCCGCGGTCCACTCGCCGCAAGGAGGTTCGCAGCATAGTAGTTGCGCCGATCGTCTCCCGCCCTGTCTGCATGGTGTCTGCGGGGACGCGACACTCCGGGAGGTTGTCGCAAACTGGCACCGCCTGACGCTTTTTGTCAAGGCCGCAATCATGGACTTGGCGCGGGGCGGGTGAGTCTCACGGCGCGGGTGGAGGTGCGGGGAATCCAACCCGCGTCGTGAGACGCCCGGCGGTCATCAGAGCTGCTGGAGCGCCTGTTCGAGGCGCGCGATGCCGGTGGCGCGGGCCGGATCACGGAGCGCCCGCTCCCGGGCGAGCAGAGTCCGCAGGGCGCGACCGAGGTGGTGGCGGTGGCACCGGCCGATCCCGATCCTGACACCGTGGTCGGCAGCGCTGTCGGTCACGATCTCGAAGAGCTGGCCAGAAGGGGGCGTCCGGCCGCACATCGTGCATGTCTCCCCCCGGGCGGGCTGCGGCCCGACAACGGCCGGGGCATTGCCGTCGCGGATACGCTCCGCGAGGACCTGGGCGTTTCTGGGCGCGTTCCGGACGGTCCGGCGATGGGGCAACGGAAGGGTGGTCATGATGATTCTCCTGAAGGTGCTGGTCATCGACGCCTCAGCGAGCATAACCGCCCTTCGGAAAACGCTCAATCCCAATAAGCGCAAAGACTTAGGACGAATTCGAGGTAAGCGACCGGCCATCCCGTTTGTTCAGTGCGCAGCAGGAAACGGTCCAGCGATCCCCTGGGTGGGACTGGATCTGCACTTTCGTGGTGACTGTAATGCGGGCGTCGGGATGCAGCATCCTGTCGATCTAGGAACTGTCAATGCCTTCAGTGATGCCGGGTTCCCCCAGTTCTTTCTTCCTCTCTTCGCTCAGATTCCACGGCAAGAACGA
>JBKQMT010000012.1:0-8043 GCA_052146595.1 Acidimicrobiales bacterium | reverse complement strand
CACGTGGAAGGAGAGGAACGGTTCTTCCGCGAGGCACGATCCCTTTCGAATCTGCCGGCAACGGCCCTTTCGAGTCTGCCGGCAACGATGCCCGGAGCCACGGACTGCTCGTCACCGACGATCATCTGGAAAGGCCAGCGTCTTCTTGAGGGCTCGGAGCTGAGCCGACCCCACGTACTGGTCTCTTTCGAGTCTGCCGGCGACGATGCCTGGAGCGACGGACTGCTGCTGTGCGAAGGCGCGAACTGCGGCTTGACTGAAGTTGCCGAAGTCGACGAACTGCGCGTAGTCCTTCGGAGGTAGCAGAACATCTCGGGCGAACAGATTGGCTGCCTGCTCGTCGGCACCACTGTCGACTTGGTCGTCATTCACCCCGTCCACGAAGGCTCGACGTCGCCGGCCGGAGAGGATGTGGTCAGCCTCGTGGAACAGGGTGAACCAGAACTGGTCGTCGGTCTTGTGTCGAAGGCTGAGCTGTATGAGAGCCTTCGATCCGATCCAGCGGGCGGCGCCGCTGAGGTGGGTCCCCGAGAGTTCGGGCGTCAACACGACGATAACGCCGACTCGGAGACACATATCCTGGACACGCTTGAACACCTGATCGAAGGGCTCCTTGCGGGTGAGGGGGCGGATCTCGTCGAGCATCTGACGAAATCGGCGAGCGTCGTATGAACTCGCTACAACGGACGCCGCCTGGATCTCGCCCCACCGCAACCATGCCGTGACGGCCTCCGGCGATGCGACGAATGCGGGCGACGCCCGATACGCCGCTGCAGCGGTGACGCGATCGAACGCACTTGGGCTGCTGACCCCCAGCCACGAGAGCAGGTTCGCCAGCGTCGCCGCCCGGGTGGGACCGCGCTCGATTAGGTGATATCGGACCAGATCGGCGATCGGAAAGCGATCGGCCCAGTCGGTCTGACTTTCGAGTTCAGCCTGGGCCGCCTGGCGGGCAAGGGTGTCGCGGTACTGCGTCTCCAGGTTCGTCCAGAAACTCGCGGCGATACCGAGAGCCCGCTCAAGCTGGATGGCGGTCTCAGGTGCGATAGCCGCCTTGCCCTTGATGATTTCGTTGACGGTCTTCAGTGGTCGGCCAAGACGTTGCGCCAACTCGGACTGCGTCATATCGCGATCCTGGAGAGCCTCGAGGAGGATCTCACCCGGCGCCACTGCCCAGTCCGGCTGCCAGCCAGATCGTGAGCTAACTGCCATGGTAGTCATCCACCTTCTTTATCTTGATGTTGGTCACCTTGCTGATGTCGACGCCGCCGTCGTCAAGACGGGGCACGGGATCGTGGTCCGGCTCAAAGATGAGGCGGTAGGGCCCGCGGAGATCGACAGCGAACTCGCCCGCTCGATCGGCGCCGAGCGGGTGGCAATCGCCCGGAACCCCCCGCATGTGGGCGAGCGTCGGTGCAGCACGCAGCGACACCAGGCGCCTGCTCAGGACTTTCCATTGCTCGGTTCCAAAGTCCTTGGCGCCGCGGCGGTCGTCGGAGCACGACTTCTCCAATTTCCGACTTGCCCACGAAATCTCGATCTCGGTTCTCCTTGACACTTTCACCCTAGGGGTTAAAACTATAGTACATCAAGGAGCGTCGCAACCATGTCCCCGCGCAACTACCAACTGAGCCTGACTCGACCCGAGTGGTTCCAGCCCGTGCCGGCGGGCGCGGCGCACTACGTACCCGTGCTGCAGAGCCAGCCAGGCGAGCGCGACGCCTTGACGAACGCGGCCCCACAGACGTGGGAGCACATGACCCCGCTCATAGAGATCTTGGGGCCGAAGAAAAGAAAGACCGAGCCTTTTAGCGAGGACCAGGTCAGCGGGTGGGTCAAGAAGGTGGCCGACGCCGTCGGCGCTCACCCATGCTTCCTTGACACTCTGCGATTTCGCGCAACCGATCGTGCCCGAGCCCGAGACGGGACGTGCCCGGTCCTGGAGGCCATCTACGGCCAGGCGCGCAATCGGTGCATGCGATTCGTACCGGTCCTCCGGCTGAGTGACCCGAAGTCGACCGTCCGGCAGATCCGTGAGGCGGCCGAGTGCGACGGACGCGGCGTAGCCATCCGCTACCCGATCCTCGCGTCGGCGTCTGCCGACGGCCGTGGCCCGCAGACGCTCCTCGAGGAGGCGCTCGACGCCGTCGGGGTGGACGTCCTCGGCGTAGATCTCGTGCTTGATCTCGGCTTCCTCGAACCCGACGTTGACGTCGAAGCTGAGTACCTCCAGGATGACATTGACGACCTCATCACTCTCGGCGACTGGCGCAGCGTGGTGCTCGCCGGCACCGCGATGCATCGGTCGCTCGGCGGAGGTGTGGTCGATGAGGGAACGGTCGGCAAGCTGCCGCGCCGCGAGTGGGATCTGTGGAGCGCCCTGCGGGCGAGACGGCCCCAACGGATGCCGACCTACGGCGACTACGCCGTACAGCATCCCGACCCGCCCTCGGAGGGTGAAGAAAGTGGACCGGGAATGCGAGCCAATATCCGGTATACCCTCGACGAATTCACTCTCGTGCCCCGCGGGATTGGGCCAGTGGTTTCAGGCAGAGGCGCCGAGCAGTACCGGGACCTGTGCCAGGAGATCGTGGCAGAACCGAAATTCGCCGGCCCTGACTACACCTGGGGGGATTCGATCATTGTCGAGTGCGCTGGCGGGATCGGACCGCCCGGCAATCAGAACCGATGGCGAGGCGCCGGAACATCCCACCACCTCCGCCTCGTCGTGGACCAGCTCACACGAATCAGGTGACGGCGAACCGTTGCGAGGGGATGCGTGCCTGCGCGGCATCGCGACAGAGCAAAGTGTCCCGAACCACTTGTCTGAGAGAGTCCAAGTCAAGGATCGCGAGCAGCATTTCCCACAGCTTGAAGCGGCCGGTGCGTGGATCGGGAACCGTGTCCAGCTCGCAGAGAGTGGTGTATGCCTCGTCGCGCCAGAGGAGGCGGACGAGGGTCTGGGGATCGACTCTGTCGTTGGGCTCCGCCTCGCGCAGCGTCAGAAACGATGGACCATCTCTGATGACCTGGACGCCCCACCAGGCGGGCAGGATCTCCAGTGCCAGGTCGACATGGCGTTGGGCCAGGACCGCATGGCAGCGGTCAAACACCCGGGCGTAGGCATCTGCCTGGCGAGGCAGACGCTTAAGCGTGTCCCGCTCCGTCTTGATCTCGAACCCGTCCATGGTCGTACTTATGACCGCGAGGTCGGCACGCTCGTTGGACTGGGGCACCCAGAACTCGAAAACGACCTCGGCTGACGCCGGGGCTGCCGCTAGGACCTGCGTGCGCAGGGAGCGTCTGACGTCGGCCTCGGTCACCACGGCTGGTCCCCGGAGCGGACCTCGGCGGACGTCGGGAGCAGCCGTCGGCCGGAGAGTGCGAACGGACGGAGCTGGTAGGACCTCCCAGTCGCCTCGGTCACATTAATCACGAACATGTGTTCGATCATACGAACAGGGCGTGACAGATGTTTACCGGAAATCGGTGCACCAGGCGACAGTAGTCTCGCGAACCAGAGCGGGGCCAAGGCTCTGGGGTCGTCGAAGAGCTGGCGCAGGTGGGCATGGGTTTGCACGGCCGGACCTTTCGCCCGTTTGACCTCGTCTTGAGGTCGATGCGGCGGCTCTGCCGGCCGTCGACGATGATCAACTCGATCCGTCCGAACTCGAGGGCGTGCTTGTCAGCGTGGGGCCAGGCCGGCTGCCTGCCCGAGGCGTCTTCGAGACTGAGCGAGTGGGGGTCGAGGATGTCGACCGCGAGCTGGCCTTGGCCCTTATCCCGGACGCCCGGATCCGAAGGGCGGTGGGTTGACCAGCTGCTCCCGGGGGCGGGAAGCCGATGGTTCACTGAGTCGGGCGAGCCCTTGGGACAGTGGTCAAGCCTGTCGGAGATAATTGCGGCGATGCGCGTTATCGGAATCGATCTGGCCTGGGTGAACGTACCCGCCAGCAGCGGCCAAACGAGACGGGCTTCGTTGCGTTCGATCCTGCAGGGACGATGATCGAAGCTGGCTGGACTTGCGGCCTCTGCTAGACCGTCCAATGGGTCGAGCGCGGCGCCACAAAGAACATCCTGCTCGTGGTAGACGAACGCTGAACGGCAGCGGCTATGCGAGACGTAGGTCGGTCAACGGCACGGCCGGTGGAGGGTCTCGGCGAAGAGCGGCACTCGTGATCCTTGGATCCACTCCTGGCGCCTGCGCGGACCGAGACGCGAGATTCTCGACCATCGCTGCCCAAATCTTGTCTGCCTGAGGTATTGCTACGTCAATACCCTAAGTAGTACTGGTTCGACTTGGGGTGAGCAATGGCGTTTGGACCGTGGACCTGGGCTGCCCGTCTTAGTAACCGCCCGACGCGGAGAAAGCTCGGGAGTCTTAGATCAAGCTCTGTGCCATCAGTACTTCTAGCCCGGAACACGGGGAGCTGATCTACGGGGAGTCCATGCGGCGCCGGCAAGTCGCTGAATCCCGCTGAGCTCAATAGCCTTGCTCGCCGGCACAACGAAGTGTGGACGGTGTGCAACAACCAACCGTCCAAAGATCGCAATACATCCTCTCGTTCAACTAAAGGGTAGAAGGCCATGACACCCTTGTAATGCGCTCTCGGCACAACTCTGCGCAGGAACTTCTGCAGTTTCTCTTCAGAAAGGTCCCCGTACAGATAGCGGCGAAGCTGATATATAAGCACAACGTAGTCGCGGTCTACCGGGGGACGGAACCTCGCAGGCACGATGACTCCATGCGATGGGGCCTCAAGGAGGTTGCAATAGACGAGATGAGATATTCGTTGCTTTATCTTCTGAACAGAGGACGAGCGAATTGAGATCCCTTGTGCAGAGAACGAATAACCCACAAACTCAACGGAACTCTTGGCTTTGAATTCAACCGGAGCCGTTCCGGGCGCCAGGATGCTGATCCCCTCTGACTTACGCAGGTTCAACTCGGCACCTATCGCCGCGGCCGAATCATTGAGAGCGTCGACTGCATCGCAGACACGCGCATAGTCATGCGACCAAATCAATGTGTCATCAGCATACCGCGCGAAGCCAACCCCAAGGCGTTCAAGGGCACGATCAAGTGGCCAAGCTGCCACGTTGGCAAGAAACAATGATACCGAGGTGCCTTGCGGCACTCCGCGGGTACGCCTGGACCCACCCGATTCTGAGTATTCAGGTGCTGTAAGAGTTGGAGTGGTGAGAAACGCGCGCAGGACGTGCTCTTCCACCTCCGTTATCAAGAATCGCTGCTCATCCAGTATCCGCCAGATATGGTCGTGCTGAATAGAATCGAAATACTTGGAAAAATCATACTCGGCGACAAAGATGCGCGGTTTATCGCGTATGTCGGCTGCGATATGCTGAATGGCGTCATGTACGGTCAAGTCGGCGCGGTACGCAAAGGAATAGCCGCAGAAGCGCTGGCGGTTCTTCCTTAGCAGATTATGAAAGATGAGTCTTGAAACTGCACTGTCAGCAACTTGAAACACTGAGACGAGTCGCATCGTCCTGTCAGATTTCGGAACCTCGTAAGAGGCGGCATTTCGCGGTTGGTAGCTTCGCTCGCGGAGGGTCGCGCGAACCGCTTGCGCGATGGGAAGGGCTCGGGCCCGTACCCGATAAGGATCGAAACCCGATGCGAGCAACCAGCAGCCGGGCCTACGAACCACCGGTGTTCTAGTGGCCCCAGTCCGTCGGTTTCGCCGCTTGAACTCGTCGGAGAGGTCTTTGGCGTAGCGCTCGTGTCGACGAATCAGCTTCTGAGCCTCGTCTGTGATCTCCAGGGCGAGTTGCATACCATCTCCTCAGCCTCAGATCGTCGCGACGAGCTGAGAGGAAAAGTAGATCTCACGCGCATCACCCGTGACCGGGCAATGTACAAAAGCCACCGCCGGGGGAGCTCCCCGCGACGCTGGCCCAGGTCTCAGCTCGTCTACCCTCGCTGGAGGGCTGTCTAGATAGTACCTGCTGCAGGTTTCACCCGAGCCCGTGCACGAAAGAGAAGGCGGCGTGAATAGTCGGCAGCTCTGGTGCGCTACCGAGCACGCTGGCGCGACGGTTAGTTCGTTCGCGAACCCGAAACACTAACTCCGTCGTCGGTGTCGATCTTCGGTTTCCTCCGAAGGTACGCCTCGGGCATCGGGATTACGTCGATTCCTCGCGCCACGGCGCGGATTGACAAACCCGTGTCGTCCGTGACGAGCGTTACGGGAGTGCTCACGGCTCGCAGGAGCGCGCACTCGCTCAGAATCTCCTCGTCGGCGTCCGGGGGCCGCTCACGCGCTTCGTCGTCGACTGGCACCTCGATCGTCACGCCCTCTCTCAACGGGACCGGACCTCCGGCTGTAGGCGCGAGAAGCGTCCAGAGCTGGCTCAGCATCCGCCGCGCGCGATCTGCAATGTCTTCGCGTTCGCGGTATTTCGACATGTCGAGTTCCTCGACTACTCGAAGCGGCAGGATCAGCCGCACACGTTCCTTGCCGAGAACCACCCGCCAGTCGATGCTCTGGGGAGGCTGAAAGTGCAAGAGAACGTGAGTGTCGAGCACGGCGATCTGACCTGGGGCGGCTGCCAGCCTCGCTTGTAAGCACTGCAATCGCTCCACCAACTTGTCGATGAGCTGTGCCTGGATCTCGGCCTCGCCGTTGATCAGCTGCATGGGGCGAGGCGTCTCCGGGCCTGCTGACCGGATCGCCCAGTACTCAGCTCCGTGGAGGCGATTCCACACCGCTGGGTCAGTGAATAGATTGCGGAGCTGAGCCTCGACCGCCTCAAGCTCAGACAAGTAATTGTTTCGGTGAGTTAACGTCTCCGCACCTGCCGAACCGCCTGTCACTCCCCGAAGTCGCCCGGAGCACTCCCGAAGCCGTTGGGTTGCCTGACCGAGCACTATGCCGTCACGCAGTCGAAGCACCACATCAACAAAGGTACGCCTCGGCGTTCGATAGCAGCTCCAGTCACTCGTTTCCGGACTGGCCCGGCAAAACGTGAGCGACGCATTCGAAGCTACGTCCCCTCCGACTCGGGTTGCGTGATCGTTCAGTACCGCCTCCCCGGCGGACCTTTGATCCAGATTGCCGGCGCGGCAGCGCCTCTGGATGGTGAGTGCCTTCAACTCAACTTCGACCGTTGATAGGGCCCTTATTCCTCAAGTGCCGAAGGTGTGAAGTCCGGGATGAAGCTTGGAAGGAAGTTGGGTTGGTGATGGCGGAGGTTGGTGGTGGCGGAGGTGGTTGAGAGGTGGGAAGGGTTGGCGATGACTGAACTGGTGCTTGACTTGCAATGTGGAGTCCGGAGATAGGCGAGAGCCGCCGGAGTCTTTCGGATGGGAAGACGCGGACGACTGGGGCAGCTGGGTGCTCGATCACGGTCTGGTGCCCTTGCCTGCGGAGCTGGGTGACGGAGACGCGGTGCCCGTCGCGTGTTGGGTCGGTCCGCAGGTCGGCGTCGTCCTGTTTCGAAGCCTGTACCAAGGCGAGGATGGCGACTCAGGTCGCGACGTTGACGACAGCCACAGGCTCTTCCGGCGATCGCTCGCCGGTTGGGAGCCGGTAGGTGATGACGGAGGTGCATCCGGCCCACTTCCAGAGCCTCTGAGCCGCCTGGATGTTCCGGCCAGGCACGCTGCGATTCGGAGCGAGTTTCGATTCGGAGACTTAGCCGGCTTCATAGGCATCGTCGGGACAGCCTCCACTACCGTCGAGCTAGCTGACCGCGATGGTGTGACGCGTCGCGCTCTAGAGGCGCCGGTGAGCGTCTTCGTCGTCTGCTTCCACTTCGACGACGATGTGACACTTCGGATCCTGGACTCCGACGGCCGGGTGCTCCTTGACCACTCCATGCGACCCCGACACGAAACCCCGGCCGGCTAGGTTCGCCATCTCCTGACGGCAACCACGGTAAGCCCGAGCAAGATGCCGGCCAGGACAAGGAAGACGCCGCTCTCTGCGCCTTGGAGTGCCCAGAAATGGCTCGCCGGTTGAAACTGCATCACGTAGTGGAGGTGGTTCAGCTTCTCGCAGTAGGTGGCGCTATGCGTTG
>JBKQMT010000011.1:0-15045 GCA_052146595.1 Acidimicrobiales bacterium | reverse complement strand
ATGGCGAACTTCATCGCCAGCCACGACGTCGCCTACAACAGCTATTTCAACGCCGACGTCGACAACGTCTACCCGCTCGACCCGTCGGTGGCGCCCCTCACCGTCACCGCCTACAGGGCCGCCTTCGGCTAGAGGTCGTCGTGCAGGCGGTCGCGTGCTGACCGGCCGCGGCCCAAGGCTCGAGGACGGCTGCCCCGGCCTCCACTCCACGAGCCGTCTTGTGTCCCGGGAAGGAGAAGCTCCCGTGGCCACGATCGCGAAACCACACCCCGTCCAGGTCCTCGCGCCCCTCGAGACGTCGGTATCATCGGACCAAGCACGCAGGGGCTGCGGAGGAGGAGGAGTTCCAGATTACTGAGGAAATACGGCGGGTACTGCGCGAGAACGCACGGCTGGTCGTCGAAGTGGATGATCTGAGCGATGACGATGACCTCTTCCGGCTGGGAATGACCTCCCATGCAAGCGTCAGCGTGATGCTGGCTCTCGAAGATGCTTTTGGTGTCGAGTTCCCCGAGCAGATGTTGCGAAAGCAGACGTTCGAGTCCATTGCGTCGATCCAGCAGGCGATTACCGAACTGCTGGCGACGACCTCCGGTGATTGACGGTGTCTCCTTCGAGACCGGTGCCGGTCTGGTTCGGGCCGGAGGACTCACTGCTGTTCGGGGCTCTGCACACACCTGACGCACGGACGCGAGGGCTGATCGTCCTCTGTCCGCCACTCGGACGTGAGTACGCGTACTCACACTCGACCTTCGTCCAGCTCGCAAACCGCCTTACGCAACTCGGCTTCGCCGCGCTGAGATTCGACTACCGCTCGACCGGCGACTCGTTCGAGCGAAGCGCCGACGACCGGGACGAGCGGGGATTCGCTCAGGACGTTCGCTTTGCCGTCGAGTTCGCGCGTACGACGGGGGCCCCTCACGTCGGGCTCGTCGGCATGAGGCTCGGGGCCAACTTTGCCAGCGTCCAGCGCGACTTGGGGCCCGTCGACGCCGTCGTTCTGTGGGACCCCTGTCCGACGGGGCGATCGTTCCTGCGCGAGCAGCGGGCGCTCGCCCTCTTTGCCGGCGTGCGCGTCGCCGACGAAGAGACAGACGCCCTTGATCTGCCGGGGTTCAAAGTGTCGCCTGAGATGGCCAACGAGATAACCGCCCTGGACCTTTTCGAAGGAGAGCCGGACTCTGGCGAGCTGGGACGGCTCTCCGACAAGGTGCTGCTCCTCACGCGATCCGAACGTGTCGCTGACCGCAAGCTGGCGGAGCGCTTCGACTTGCCTCACGTGGAGCGGAGGGAAGTGAAGGGCCAACCCCAGCTGCTGGACGTGCACGACGACTGGCCGATCGTTCCCAGCGACGGGATCGCGACTGTCGCGCAGTGGCTGGACGAGGTGATGCCTCGGAATGGCTCGGCGATCGCGTCACCGAGCCGTTGCGAGGTCGTCGTCGGGATCCCCCCAAGCGGACCGGGCTCGGGCGAGGCGCGTGGCGACAGTGTGCTCATCCGGGAGCGAGCAGTCACTTTGGGCCCAGCCGCACTGTTCGGCATCGAGACGGAGAGGGTCACAGGACGGTCAGGGCCTGTCTGCGTCTTCGTGAGCGTCGCCAACGAGCACAGGATCGGGCCCGGCCGCCTCTGGGTTCAGCTCAGCCGTCGTCTCGCGGCCGAGGGGTTCCGGTGCATCAGGGTCGACGTCAGCGGGTTCGGTGACAGCCCGGCCCGTGACGGGCTGCTCGTTCAGCCGGTTCACTCGATTCTCGCGATCGATGACGTTCTCGAGGTTGCCAAGGTCGTCTCACCCGACGACCCGAGCGACGTAGTCCTGTTCGGGCTCTGCTCCAGCGGCTACCAGGTACTGGAGGCGGCATTGAGCCTCTCGCCGCGTGGGGTCTGCGCGATGAATCCTTCCTTGATATTCCGCCCCCCCGAGATGGCATCGGGGGGAGCGATGGACGCCCGGCGCCGCCTCTGCCTGCCGCCAGGCCCGCGCGTGAAGGCGCCGGGTCCATCGCCGGCCGTCGTGTGGGTCAAGCGACGATTCCCGACGCTCGCCTCGACACTGGGCCGTTACGAGTGGACCGTCATCCTGCGTTCGCGGCGCCTCGTCGGACACTTCCGCAATGGGCCCGGCAAGCGCGTCGGTGATCTGATCGACGCGGGCACTGACGTGCTTTTGATCTGTGGTCGCGACGAGATCCAGCCGTTCTTGCAGTCGGGCCTCGACGCCGTCCGCGGGGCGAAGCGCAAAGCGCGCCTGCAGATCGAGGTGATCCCCACCCTCGACCACGGCCTGTTCCCAATAAGGGACCGTGAGCATGTCACCGATCTGGTCCTTGGCCATGTTCTTGCCAAGTTCCGCCCGGTGCCCGAGGGGGCGAGGACGGTTCCGCTCGGCGCTCGGACCGCAGCTGGGTAGCGGCCCTCTAGCGTCGGCGGGCTGGAGCAATCGGCTCAGATGCCTCTCCGATGGCTTACGGCCAGAGCTGGCTCCGCACCACTAGCGGCCATTTGTCGGGGTCCAGCCCGTGCGTGGCGAGCAACGCGAGCGTGATCCGCTCGACGCCGAAGCCCACACAGGCGCTGTGGGCCACGTCCCCACTCGCGGACTCGATGCCGAACCCGGCCCCGAAATGGTCGAGGTGATAGTTCGACGAGGACACAGCCGTTGCCACGGCACCCGGCTGAATGGCGCAGACGACCTCGTACTTGAGCTCCTCGGCGCGCTGGCTCGAGGTCAGGATGCGACCGGCCCGTCCGAAGAATGGGTCGCTGGCGACGACTGTGTCGACAGCCAGGCCAAGTTCCGACAACAGGTCCGCCGAGCGCTCGAGCCACAGGTCGCGATGAGCCAAGGCCGCAGAGGGGTCGCCGACATACACGAACTCGTGCTGGCGGAAAGCCTGCATCCTGGCCGGGTCGAGGCTCGGCTCATGGCGGAAGCAGTGGCCGAACACCTCGAAGCGCTGACCGCCGGCCGGAAGGCGCCCCGAGCACAGGGGATAGAGGGGATGACAGGCTGCCGAACACAGCGTCAGGTCAGAAGCCGTGAGCAACTCGGCCCAGCTGTCTCCTCGCTCGAGCCGTTCCATGAGCTCGACGTGCAGGTCATCATCGCCCTCGAAGACGTCGATCGAGCCGAGCAGGTCAGGGAAAGAGCTCAGGTAACCGCTGTGCTCCAACACGACTCTCGGCATGATCGGGGGGAAGTGGAGAGCCGGGGCATGCTGGTCGGCACCGGCCGAGGTGACAAGGTCGTCGATTCCCCGGACCACCTTCTCGAAGGTTCCCGAGCGGGCGTAGAGGCCTTCGACGCCGGCATCGAAGAGGAGACCGCTCGCGAGCAGAGCCGCGCGGAACTCGCCGGTCACGCGTCAGCCTGCCCGAGCGCGAAGACCACGGCCGTGGCGAGGTCGCCCTCGTGGCTGAGGCTCACGGCGAACTCGCTCAGGCCAGCCCGTCTCGCCAGCTCGGCCGCGTAGTCACTGAGCTGCAGCGTGCAGCGGCCGCCCGGCTCCTGGCGGACCTCGATCGAACGCCAGGCCGGAAGCCGGTCGCCCGGCCCGAGGGCCTTCATCGCGGCTTCTTTTGCGGCAAAACGGGCCGCAAGGTGACGAGCTCGCACCTCCCCGTCACCGGTTGCGCAGGCCACCTCGTGGGGCGTGAAGAGGCGGCTCAGGTAACGGTCGCCGAAACGAGCCAGGGCCGCTTGCACCTCGTCGACCCGGACAAGATCGACACCGACGGCCAGCTTCGGCCGCGTTGCACCTTGCCCGTGCGCCGCCCCGCTCCTCTCGGCGTAGCTCATTGGCCCAGGACCCCTACGCACGCCGTGGTGAACCTCACAACGCAGCGCTCAGGGCTTGGTCTATGTCGGCGATCAGGTCGTCGACGTGCTCGATGCCGATGGACAGTCGGATCGTCTCGGGCGCCACGCCGACCAGGGCGAGCGCCTCGGGAGACAGCTGGCGGTGAGTCGTCGATGCGGGGTGGGCGACGAGCGACTTGGCATCGCCCATGTTCACGAGCCGCTTGAACAGCTTGACGGAGTCGAAGAACCTGATCCCGGCTTCATATCCACCGGCGACGCCGAAGGTGATGATCGACGGGCAGTGGCCCTTCAAGTAGCGCTGGGCGAGGTCGTAGTACGCAGACCCCGGGTCGCCGAGCCAGCTCAGCCATTCGACGCGCGGGTCGGCGGCCAGGTAGCGCGCTATGGCCCGGGTGTTCGACTCGTGGCGCTCGAGACGCACGGCCAGGGTCTCGAGGCCCTGCAGGAGGAGGAAGGCACCGAGCGGCGAGAGTGTCGAGCCGGTGTTGCGGAGGCTCACCGTGCGGCAGCGCACGGCATAAGGGGCCTCGGGGTACTGCTCGGCGTAGACGACTCCGTGGAAGGCGGGTTCGGGCCGGTTGAACATTGGGAACCTGTCGGGATGCTCGCTCCAGGGGAAACGACCCGCGTCGATGATGGCGCCGCCGAGTGTGGTTCCGTGCCCGCCGATGAACTTCGTCAAGGACTCCACGACCACGTCGGCGCCGTGGGCGATGGGCTTCAGGTACATGGGCGTCGCGATCGTGTTGTCGACGATGAGCGGGACGCCGTGACGATGGGCGAGATCGCTGACGGCCTCGAGATCGACGACATTGAGCGCCGGGTTGCCGACCGACTCGCAGAAGACGGCTTTGGTGGAGGCGTCGATGAGCGGCTCGATGCTCGAGGGGCGGTCGTCGTCGGCAAAGCGCACCTCGATGCCCTGTCCCGGCAGCACATGGGCGAAAAGGGTGTAGGTGGACCCGTAGAGCTGTGGTGTCGTGACGATGTTGTCCTCGGCCGAGGCGAGGTTCAAGATCGAGTAGTTGACCGCCGCGGCCCCCGAGCTCAGCACGAGGGCCCCGGTCCCGCCCTCGAGCTGTTGAAGGCGCCCTTCCAGCACCGAATTAGTCGGGTTGTTGAGCCGGTTGTAGTGAAACCCTGGAACGTCGAGGTCGAAGACCGCTCCCGCGTGCGCGGCGTCGTCGAACTGGTGGGCGATTGTCTGATAGATGGGCACGGCGACGGCTCGGGTCGAATCTGGCGTGTAGCCACCGTGGATCGCCACCGTCTCGTCATGCACCGGTCCGCCTCCTGCACTGGATCAGCCGAAGCCAGTTGGCATAAAGGCGGGTGGCCGAGTCCTGCCAGGTGTTGACGAGGTGCTCCGCCACTGCCTCGAAAGGGAACTCGCTCATGATCTCCGGGTCGGGTGGCTGGGCGAGTGCCCGGGCCGCGAAGCTTTCCAGGAGCCGATGGCTGTCGGGGTCGAGATAGCCGACCGGGATGGCGGGGAGGGCGCCGCGCTCGCCGCGCAGGAAGCGCTGTAGGTCACGGCGGTACTCACGCAAAAGGCTGGAGGTCGAGTACTCCGGATGACCTTGGACGAGCACGAAGGTGCAACAGCCGCGGTCTTTCACGGCCACCGTCCAGTTCATCTCCGGTGACTCGATCAGGTTGGCGTACCCACCTGCTTGCAGGAGGGCAGACGGCAGGTCGTTGAGCCGCGAGTGTGGCATGTGAACCAGCCGGCCGAGACCCTCCGTGAGGCGATGGCCCGTCCGGACCTCCTGGACGAAGACCCCCGAGCACTTTGCCGCGAGTGTCTCGCGCTCGATGCCGTCGAACAACAACGCGGCTGCGTGCGCTGCGAGGCAGGAGAGCAATGCAGACGCGGCACCGCCCTCGGCCCAACCGATGAGCTCGGCCAGAGCTCCCCAGTACGGCTCGGACCTGAGGTCGTCGGCCAGGGGCTCGGTCCCGGTGACGATGAGGCCGTCCGGCCGCTCGCTGTATATGACCTCGATCGGGCGGTAGTCGCGCGCGAGGCGCTGCTCGACTTCCGCGGTGCGATCCAGACCCGCGAGAGCGTGCCGGCTGACGCGCACGGTGAGGTCGCCCAACTCGCGGGCCGCGCTCTCGAGCAGGCCGACGAACTGCTGCTCGGTCGCGTCGAAGGCTGGGCTCGGCATGTTGTTGACAAAGGCGATGTCGACAGTCGGGCCGTCCCCGCTGCGCCAGCGCCCGTAGGCTCTGTCCTCTACCGCAGTCCGAGCGCTGTCGCCGGCCAAGGCGATAACCAATGAGATCAGATCTTCCCCAACTCTCAGGCCGTGTGGCCACCCGCCGGAATACTCTAAAGCCTGCCGGACCGCCTCAGACGGTCCTGGTTGAGATTGTGTCGTGCAACCTTGCTTTTTGGTCTCCCGGCTGGTAGAGCCTTGCTGTGACCCAGGGCCCGGTCGATTCCCGCATGCCTTTGCTCCTTGTCGGGCACGGTGTTCGCTCGGCGCCCACGTTCCACATAGCCGAGGCGGCTTCAGGCCTGTGCGACATCCTCTGGCTCATTGACGAGACCGTTGGGGACAACGCCACCACCGCCCGGCTGTTGAGGAAGCTCGGCGCTGTCGTGGACACTGCGGGCCTGTCGTCGAAAGACACAGTCGCTGCGGTACGGGCGCATTCTCCCGACGGGGTGGTGACCTACAGAGACGACGACATCGTCCTTCTTTCCCTCATAGCAGCGGATCTCGGTCTCGACTATCACACCCCAGAGGTGGCCTGGAACCTCGTGGACAAGTTCCTGCAACGAGAGACGCTCCGAAGTGCCGGCGTTCCCTCCCCGCTCTGCTGGCAGGTCCCGGCCGGCCGCGATCCGGCCGCGGTCGAAGCGCTTGCTGCGCTCGTCGAGTTTCCAGCAGTGCTCAAGCCACGCAGCGGCAGCGGTAGTCAGTACACGATGCCGGTATCGGACGCCGGCGATCTCGTCCGCCAGCTCGCATTGCTCCCGCCGCAAGCGGGCGCCACGAGAGGGATGATGGTCGAGCAGTACATTCCCGGCCTCCCCAAGAGCGAGCGTTTCGGTGACTACGTGTCGGTCGAGAGCCTCGTTGCGGGCGGCAGGATCGCCCATCTGGCGGTGACGGGGCGGTTCCCGCTGGCCAAGCCCTTTCGCGAGACCGGCTTCTTCATCCCTGCCGACCTCTCAGCTACTCAGCAGGAAGCCGTGTTGGAGGTCGCGACGGCCGCGCTTTCTGCCCTCGGCGTCCGAACCGGTGGCTTTCACACCGAGATCAAGCTCAGTCCCGAGGGCCCGCGGGTGCTCGAGGTGAACGGCAGGCTCGGCGGAGGAGTCCATGACATGCTGTTGCAGGCGAGCGGCGAGTCGATCATGCGGCTCTTGACGCGTGTCGCCCTCGGTCAGGCGGTGGAACTGGACGGGCCGATCCCTTGCTCCGAGGTGGGCTGGCGCTTCTTGTTCCAGACCGCGGAGCCTGGGCGGCGAACAGTCAGTGTCGAGGGGCTCGACCGGCTGGCCGAGCTTCCCGGGGTCAACTCGGTCGTGGTGAACAGAGCTCCCGGCGACACGATCAACTCCTGGGACGGGACCCGCCAGTACCTCTACGAGGTCCGCGGGGTGTCTCCGGACTACGAGGGCCTGCTAGAGATCGACCGCTTCTTGCACGAGGACATCACCGTCGTCTACGAGTGACGGCTTGGCCGTGGCGGGGCGACCTGGCAACCACAACCGGCCAGCAGGCGGCGGGGCAGTGGGCGGGCGCGCAAGCGGTGACCGGTGCCTGGCCGGTCAGCCCATGATCTCCTCGACGCACCGCTGCGCGTCGAGGAAGGCCCGCAGGCGGCTCTTCGGTGACGGGACGTAGTGGGTGAAATACCGCACGCCCTCTGCGAGCGAGCCGAACACCCAGATCCTGTAAGCAGGCTGTCCCCAGGCGTCGATCGGGTGGAACGCCTCGTTCAGAGCGACGCTGCCGACCTCTGTCTCGCCGTAGCTGAGCGGCTGGAGCCTTCCGTCCTGCCAGAGCCTCCGGAGCAGGCTGGAAGTCGAGCGGCAGATCGTCGGGTTCTCCAGGTGACCGTGGATGAGCCAGTCCACGTGCTCGGAGTGAGGCTGCTCGAAGCGCCTCGAGCAAAGTTTGAAGCCTCCGGTCGCGCTCGGGTTGATCACCGGCGAAGGCCCGAGCGGCACCGAGACGACCTCGGCCTCGATCAGCGCCAGAAGCTGCTTGGAGCGCAGCGCCGGCGGGCCGGCGACGAGGCGGTTGACCCTGGTCTTGATGTTGTCCCGGAAGTCGATGTAGGACTCGAACGTCAGGCCCTTGAACTCGATCACGGTGCGCATGAGGTCCCTGACGTGGCGCAGCACCTCGTAGGCGGACTTCACCGGCGCCGAGCCGCCTCGTAGCGCCTCGCGGAGATCGGCCTCGACTATCGAGTAGATCAACGACTCGTAGTCCTTCGAGGACACGCAGTCGCCATGGGGGCCGAAGAAATGCCATGAGGGGTCGAACTCGCCGTACTTGGCGGAGAGCTCCCTAATCACGGTGCCGTACGACCCGTCGCTCCATGCTCGGCCGAGCCGCCTGCGCACCTCGTCGGACGCGGCGCGGCCGCTGCAGAGCAAGGCCGACTGCGAGTAGTACCTGATCTGCATCTCGGTCAGGATGAGGGGCAGGATCGTCGAGCGGAAGTCGATCTGGCGGCGCGGGCGGCCCGTTCCGGCACCGCCCTGGATCGCCCCGATCACCTGCTTCGTGCAGACGACGGCCTCGTAATCGTCGCTCTCGTCGACGGTCGCCACCGCCTTGGCGCAGTAGGGGAACCCGCTGCGCGAGAAGAGCCGGAGCATCGGCTCGTCCCCGGATCTCACATAGCGCAACCGGTCACCGCTTTCAGTGAAGGTCCCGCCTCTTCCGATCGTGAGGGCCATCACGACGTCGGTCGCGACGAGCCCCATGCCCTCGACCGCGACGCTGGCGTCGCCCGGGATGGTCGTCACGTAGCGTCCGACCGGATAGGGCCGCGTCACGAGCGCCGGGTTGGCGGGCGGTTCCATGTTGCCGGTGTGACCCGAGGTCAAGATGACGTGATCGGCCAGGAACTGATCCCCGTCTGCGAGAAAGACGCGCTCGTGGCCCGCCGGCCCGGCCACGATGTTGACGGCCTCGGTGCGGTGGTGGACGATCTCGACCTTCGGCGGCGCCGAGGCGACGAGCGTGGCGTAGAACCACTGCAGGTACTCGCCCATGAGCCGGCGTGGGACGTAGTCGTCAGGGCCTATCTTGCGGCCCTCAGGGCCGATCCGGCAGGTGTCGCCCACCCAGCGATAACCCGCGGCCGTGACCCATTCGTACAGCCCGAGGGCGTACGCGGGCGGCGGCCCGACGTCCTGCCAGGGGTAGAGCGAGACCTGCCCGCAGGGGGTGTTGAGGATCAGGTAGTCGGGCTGGTCAACCGCGTAGACACCCGAGCCCGGCGTGCCCGGCTCGACGATGTGGACCCGCACCTGCCCCCACTGTGAGCGCGAACCGGTGACGATGCGCTCGAGGAAGCTCAGCCCCCACGAACCCAGTCCGATGATCGCAAGTTCCATCAAAACCAGCAGCTCTGACGCGCGAGCATGCTTCGAGGTTACTACGGCGCCGGGCGGCCCCTGACACCGGAGCCGAGTCCCTCGCCGCGAGTCACGGCGCCTAATACCACTCAGAGAGGTCGCGGGGGAGGCTCTGCTGGAAAGGCGCTTTCGGCACGGGGTGGATAGAATTTGCCCATGCCTCCCGAAAAGCCGCACTGGTCACATCTCTACCGGGAGGTCGTTACTTCCGGTCTTTGCACCGGGTGCGCGGCGTGCGTTGTCGTCTGCCCCTATGACGTGCTCGGCTATGACGACCAAAAGGGTGTCTACCACCCCTTCCACGTTCCCGAGATGGGCGGGGCGGACGACTGCACCCACGGCGAGAAAGGGTGCACCCTCTGCACGAGGGCCTGCCCGCGCTTTCGCGCCTGGGAGCCGGAGGTCGACACGTTCCTCTTCGCTCGCGAGCGCCAGGAGGACGAGCTCTACGGCATCGCCAAGGACGTGATCCTCGTCCGGGCCACCGACCCGGAGGTGCTCGCGGCCGGCCAGGACGGAGCCCTCGTCTCGGCGCTTTTGATCTGGGCGCTCGAGCACGACCTCATCGACGCAGCTCTCGTCTCGAACCTGGAGGGAGACGGCAAGACGTGGAAGGCGGTGCCGGGCGTGGCCCGTACCCGCGCCGAGGTGCTGGCGGCGGCCGGCTCGCGCTACACCTATTCGGCCAACCCGCTTGCCTACGCGGCTGCGGCCGAGGCCGGCGCCGAGCGGATCGCCCTTGTCGGCATGGGCTGCCAGGCTTCGGCGCCGGCGATCATGTCGGCGCGCAAGGCGGGCAAGGTGGCGCGGCGTTTCGTGCTGACGATAGGGCTCTTGTGCTCGAAGTCCTTCGACGACGCCATCTTCCCCGAGCTGTTCGAGGCACGCTACGGCTTGGCTCGCGAAGACATCGTGAAGATGAACATCAAGGGCATCTTCCAGGTCTGGACACGCGACGGCGCGCTCCACGAGGTCCCGCTCAAAGAGGCCCATCAGTGGACCCGGGAAGGCTGCAAGCACTGCCCCGACTTCGCCGCCGAGCACGCCGACATCTCCACCGGCGGTATCGGGGCGTTTCCCCACTGGACGATCACCATGGTCCGCACCGACAAGGGCCGGGAGCTGATCTCGGCCATGCACGCCGCGGGAGCGATCGAGGTGCGCTCCGCCTTCGACGACGATCCCGACGCCGTGGCCCTGCTTCGCAAGCTCTCCCGGGCGAGCCGCCGGCGCTGGCCCGAGGACGCCGACCCGGCTCCGGGCAGGATCCCGGTGACAAGCGCCTGAGACCGGGCCGCGAGGCCTATGCGCCCAGCTCGCGGGCACGCACGAGGAGCGTGTCGAACATCTCGGCGCTGAGCAGCCCGGTGAAGACGTTCCGCTGGCTGGGGTGGTAAGAGCAAAGCAGCGTGCGGGGACCGGGCGTGGCGAGGGGCGGAAGCGGGAGCTCGAGGCCATGGGCAAAACGCTGCCGTTTCTCCTCTCGTCCCCCGCCCCCTTCCGCCAGCCGCCAGATCGCCTCGTAGGCGAAGGCACCGAGGGCGAGGAGCACGCGGGCGCCGCCGAGCGCCCGTAGCTCGCCTGCCAGGTACCCGGCGCAGGTGTCGCGCTCGAGCGGGGTCGGCTTGTTCGCCGGCGGGGCGCAACGGACCGCCGCGGTCACATACGCCCCCGAGAGCTCGAGGCCGTCGCCGACCGAGCGGCTCAGCGGCTGGTTGGCATAGCCGGCACGGCACAAGGCGGCGAAGAGGAAGTCACCGGAGCGGTCCCCCGTGAACATCCGTCCCGTGCGGTTCCCGCCGTGGGCCGCCGGGGCGAGCCCGACGATGACGAGCCTTGCCTCAGGGTCGCCGAAGCCCGGCAGCGGGCGCGCCCAGTAGGCCTCGGCGGCGTGCGAGGCCGGCGGGTTGGACGCGGCGAGCTCGCGCCAGGCCACTAGCCTGGGGCAACGCCTGCAGCTCGTCACTTCACGACTGATCCCCTCGAGGCTCCAGGCGGCCGATCGCACGAGCCAAAGGCTACGGTGTCGGTCGTGCCGTCATCTCGTCGCAAACCACCTCGCCCCACGGTGGTGTGCTTTGTCCGCCACGGCACGACGGCGACGACCGGCAAGGTCCTCCCCGGGCGCGCCCGCGGCCTGCACCTGTCCGACCAGGGGCGCGAGGAAGCCGCCAAGGCAGGCGAGGCGCTGTCGTCCATGCCCGTCTCGGCCCTGTATGCCTCGCCCCTGGAGCGTACCCAGGAGACGGCGATGGTCATCTCCGAGCGAGTGGGAAAGCCGGTGGTCGCCGAGCGCGGCCTCATCGAGTGCGACTTCGGGAGCTGGACCGGCGAGCCGCTTCCCCAGCTGCGCAAGCTCCCCGAGTGGCAGAGGGTGCAGCACTGGCCGTCGGGCTTCCGCTTTCCCGGGGGCGAGTCGTTCGTGGAACTGCAGTCGCGCCTTGCAGACACGGTCGGGAGGATCTGCGAGGCCCATCCCGGCGAGGTCGTCGTGGCGGTCTCGCACGCCGACTGCATCAAGGTCGTGCTCGCGAGCGTCCTCGGGGTGCCGCTCGACCTGTTCCAGCGGATCGTGGTCGTGCCCTGCTCGATCTCGACTGTCGTCTACGGCTCCGGGGGCCCGGCCGTGCTGGCCATGGGCGTGACGGGCGGGCCGGCCGGCCTGGCGCCGAGTCGTGAGGTGACGCGGTGACAGAGGACATCGAGCTCGCCCACCCTGACCGGGTGACGGTGGGGACGATCGGTCCCGTGGGCGAGCGCGTGTTCCTCCTCCAGGTGCGTGAGGGCCTCCTGTTGAAGACGCTCAAGCTGGAGAAGGCGCAAGTGTCCGCCTTGGCGCGTTTCCTGGGCCGGATGCTGGCCGAGCTCGAGCGACCCGGGGAACTGCCGTCGGGCACCGAGCTCGCCCTCGAACCGTTCGAGGAGCCCGACTTCGTGGTCCGCTCGCTCGGCGTCAGCTATGACGACGAGCTGGACCGCATCATCCTCGTCGCCGACGAGATCGACCCCACCGAGTCCGAGGTCGATGTCGAGGCGCTGTTCGGGCTGGAGGAGGAGGAGGAGAACCTGGAGCTCGAGGAGGACGCCGAGGCCGGGGCGAGCGTGCGGGTGTCGATCACTCGGGAGCAGGCCGCGGCGCTGGCCATTCGCGGCACTGAGCTCGTCGAGGCCGGTCGGCCTCCCTGCCCACTTTGCGGGTACCCGCTTGATGCGAGAGGCCACGTGTGCCCGAGGACGAACGGCCACCGCCCGCCGCTGATCTGAGCGGGCCTTCATGGCTCGAGCTCTTGGCCGAAGGAGAGATCGAGGTCCTGGGCAGGCTGCCGTGGAGCTCGAACTACTCGTTTCTCGCGACTGTGCGCCGGGGCGAGACCGAGCAGCGCGCCGTCTACAAGCCCGGGCGCGGCGAGCGCCCGCTTTGGGACTACCCGGGCGGCCTGTTCCGCCGTGAGGTTGCCGCCTACGAGCTCTCCGCCGCCCTCGCCCTCGACATCGTGCCCGAGACGGTGCTGCGCCCGGACGGGCCGCAGGGCGAGGGCTCGGTGCAGCGTTTTGTCGACGCGGACTTCGCCGAGCACTACTTCACGTTGCTGAACGAGCCCCTCTACCATCCCCAGCTCCGGCGGATAGCGGCCTTCGACCTGTTGGCAAACAACGGCGACCGCAAGGGCGGCCATCTCCTCAAGGACCAGGAGGGCCGGATATGGGGGATCGACCACGGACTCTGCTTCCATGTCCAGGGCAAGCTCCGCACGGTGATGTGGGACTTCGCCGGCGAGGCGTTGCCCACCGAGGTGCTCTCGGCCTGCGAGTCGCTCGTCGAGACGGTACCGGAGGCGGTCGCAGAGTTGCTGCAGGGAGACGAGTGCGCCGCCCTCAGGCGCAGGGCGGTGGCGCTCCTGCGAAAGCGCCGGTTCCCTTCGCCACGCGACGACTACCGGGCCTACCCCTGGCCCCTCGTGTAGCCGGAACGCGCCGCAGGTCGCCGGCCACCCGGCGGCGGCCTCGGTAGTGGTAGCGGTCGGTACCTCAGCGGCGGTGCCTCGGCGGCGGCATCGTCAGCAGAGCCTTTTTCACCTGGCAAGCTTGTACGACATGGGATCGGCGATGTTCGCGGAATCTGTTGACAACGATGGCGACGAATCCGCCGTCGCCAGCGCGGCGCCGGCTCCGACGGTCTCGATAATCCTCCCCGTTTTCAACGAGGCGTCACAGCTCGGGCGCTGCCTACGATCCGTCGCCGGGCAGACCTATCCGTCCATCGTCGAGGTCGTCCTGGCCGACGGCGGCTCGACCGACGAGACGCGGTCGGTGGCGTCCGCTTACGCGAAGGTCGTCGTCGTCGACAATCCGAGGCGAATCCGCCCCGCCGGCCTGAACGCCGCCATCGCCGGCGCCTCGGGTGAGGTCATCGTCCGGGTCGACGCGCGCACGGCCCTGGCCCCGGATTACGTAGAGCGCTGCGTGGCGGCCCTCGAGCTCTCGGGGGCGGCGATCGTGGGCGGGCAGATGCGATATGAGGCCCACGACGCCCGCCAGCGCGGCATCGTGGCGGCGATGACCTCCCGCCTCGGGGCGGGGCCGGCCGCCTTCCGCCGCGAGGGTGGCCAGCCGCGCTTTGTCGACACCGTCTATCTAGGCGCCTTTCGGGCGAGCACGATCCGCGAGATGGGTGGCTATGACGAATGGTCGGGCGGCAACGAGGACGCCGAGCTTGCCTGGAGAGCCCAGAGCTTCGGCGGTGTCTACCTCGACCCGTCGATCAAGTCCTTCTACCTCGGCCGCGACGGGCTCGGACCGCTCGCACGTCAGTTCTACCGCTACGGCCACAACCGGGCCCGGACGATCCGCAAGCACCCCGGCTCGCTCTCGTACCGCCAGCTCGCCGTCCCGGCGCTCTTCGCTGGCCTGGCGAGCCCGTGGCGACGCCAGGTGCTGGCGACCTATGCCGCCGTCGTCCTCGCCCGAGGTGCGCTCGAGCTGGTGAGCGACCCGCCTGCGGTTCCGACCTTGCTCGCCGCCTTCCCGACGATGCACGCCGCCTGGGGCTTGGGCTTCGCACGGGGCATCGTGAGAAAGCGGGTGCGGGGAGAAGCGCGTGAGCCGGGAGAGGAGCCAAGTGCAAGCTGATCAGCCCGCGCAGGTCGGGCTCACCGTGTTCACGACCGCCAAGCCCTTTGCCGGTCATTCGGCGATCATTCAACGCAATGCCTTGCGGAGTTGGTCCTTGCTGGAACCGCGTCCGGAGATTCTCCTCATGGGCGACGAGGAGGGATACCAGGAGGCGGCCACGGACGTAGGAGCTGTGCGGATCCTGGACCTGGAGCGCAACGAGTTCGGCACGCCCTTGCTTTCTGGGATCATTCGAAGCGGCCGGGAGCACGGCAAGGGTCGTGTGCTCATGTTCATCAACGCGGACATCATTCTCCCGCCGCTTTTTGCTGAGGCCGTTGCGCTTGCCGAGAGCCGGCTTTCCCGTTTCTTGCTCGTCGGAAGAAGGGTCGACCTCGACGTCGGTCAGCCCGTCACCTTCGGTGACGGCTGGTACGAGCGCCTTGCGGAGCAGGTAGCTGCCGACGGGAGGATCCGTGGCGACCTTTGCATC
>JBKQMT010000010.1:0-6824 GCA_052146595.1 Acidimicrobiales bacterium | reverse complement strand
CGGGCAGCAGGATCACCGATTCACCGGCTTTTCGCCAGAGCGTCCCGGCTGCGCGCTCCCACCGGTGCAGGGGCGGCTCCTCGGCAACAGCACCAGCTACCGGCTCGTCGGACCGGTCACGCATCGCTCGTGCTGGGCCCACTCGACACAAGCTGGGCCCACTCGACACAAGCCGACTCATGCCGGGGGGCTCGAAGATGGAGCAGCCGAGCCGCCATCACTGTAAGCCGAGACACGAGGGCCCGCAGTGGCTCTCCGGGCATGGCCTCTACCGCTGGGAGGACTTTTCCCGAGCAGCCTTGTGGCGATGTGAGCCTTGGGGACAAGGATCACGCCCTGCAACGGGGCTCCGACTCGGCGCAGCGCATCGACTGCGAGGCGGGCCTCGCGAGCCGTCACCCCACCGAGCTCGCACATAAGCACCACCGAGTCGACCAGCGGCGAAAGCCGGCCGGCGTCGTGGGTGATGAGTACCGGGGGCGTGTCGATCAAGACGACGTCCGCGAGGCGGCGGGCCGTTGCCACCATGTCGATGTGTCGCTGTGCCTGGCCGTTCCCGATCTCGGGACGAACCCCGTTCATGAGCAGCGAGACCCCTTGGATGACGGTGCGGGTTGCCGCCGCCGCAGGGTCAGATGTCTCACCTCCCGTTGTGGAGCGACCTCGCTTGAGCCGGGACGACGCGATCGATCCCCCGACGAGGGCCGGGAGGGAGAGGTCGAAGGAATCCGCCGCGACGAGGACCACGGAGCTCCCGGCCTCGGAGAAGCTGGCCGCCAGGTTGGCGACCACGACTTCTTTCCCCTCGAGACGGGAGGGGGAAGTGAGAAGGATGGTCTCGGGCCGGCTGTTCCCGCGTCCCGACAGAGCAAGGGCAGTCTGGATCATCCGGAAGGACTCCGCTGCCGCTGAGACCGGATCGTCGGTGACGACGAGGCCCCTTTTGCTTTGGCTCCGGCTTATCTTCGGGATCACGCCGATGACCGGAAGCTCGAAGACCCTCTCGGCTTGCTCGCGGGTGCGGATGCGGGTGTCGAAGCGCTCCCATAAGAGCGCCAGAGCGAGCCCGACGAGGAGTCCGGCCAACCCACCGAGGGCCACACGGGCCTTCTTGCTGCTCGGTACGATCGAGCTGCTCCCGGCGGTGAAGATGGCGGCGCCCGCTAGGGCGGGGTCGATCGTGTGCAGGCTGGTGTGGCTGGGGCCGGCGAGCAAGAGCTGCTGGTAGGAGACGTACTGCTGCGCGTACGAAGCCTGCGCCTGGCTGAGCTCGCTCGCGACGAGCGTGGAGGTGGGCTCTGCTTTCAGCTTGGTGACGATCGCGGAGAGGTCGTTGAGCTGGGTTTGGTCCGTCGAGAGATCGGCGTCATAGGTAGTGAGCAGCTGGTTGTTGAGGAAATTGATGAGCTGACTGCTGAAGCGGTTCGCCACCTCGGCCGCGCGGTCGGCACTCGGCTCGGAGGCGGAGACCTCGAGCACGCTGACAGCATCATTCGCGCTCACCTGCACGTGGCGGGTGACGTCGGCGGCGCCGCCGCTGTCGCCAAGCGACCTCGCCGTCATGGCGGGAACCGGCCCGGACGTTGCGAGAAACACCATCTCGTCGAGGGAAAGCCCAGTCGGGTCAGTCGAGGTGGAGGAGATCCCGAGGATCGCCGTCGCCTGATAGCTCGTCGCCAGGCGGACGGACGCCGAAGCCGGCCTTGCCGTCACGTAGCCAACCCCGAGGCCAAGCAGCGTGACGACGACGAGCACGGGCCAGCGACGGCGGATGATCCCGAGATAGTCGATGGGTTCCACGGGGCTCGTTCTCGCGCTGCTCAGGCGCTGTACATATGGTAGGTCAGCGCCAGGATCGCGACGTAGGTGCCGCATCCGGACCGCCCGGCCGTGATCGGCGCGCTCATCCATTGAACGCGAGGAGTCCTGCCCGTTGGAATTCGGCAAGCGTCCTCTCCACGTCGTCGCGGGCGCGATCGGCCGAAATGGAGGAGACCGCGCAGATCGCCATGACCATTTCCTCGATCGTAGTGCTGCCATCGCACAGTTCCCATAGGGCGGCGGCGGATTCGTTGAGAGCGAGCATCACCTTCCGGTCGGCGTCACAGACGACCACGCGGCCCCCCTTCTGCTCGACGCGCGTGCCAGGCAGCTGGCGGGGACGGACGCTCGTGTCAGCAACTGGCTCGGTCATTGTTCGCAACTCCGGCTTGTTCTCGACTCCTCGGTCTCAATGCCGAACCGGCTGAACAGGTCATGTTCGAAAACGAACGTGGCTGCTTCGAGACGGGAATGGACACCGAGCTTGGTCAAGATGTTCTGGGTATGGGTGCGGACGGTATGTGGCGACAGGTGCGCCCTGGCCGCGATGGCGCGTTGGTCGAGTCCGGCCACAAGCCCTACGAGCACCTCGCGCTCACGCTTGCCCAGGCTGGCGAAGCGCTCGAGTGCCGCGTCATCCTCCCGCCGGAGCTCGATCAAGCCCCGCAACAAGGAGCCGAGCATCGACGAGGGGATGCGCGACTCTCCGCGGCACACCTGGTGAAGCGCGCCGGCCAGGTCGTCGACCGAGTCGGCGACAGTCACGTAGCCGTCGGCTCCCGCCTTCACGGCCGAGAGGAGAGTGGCATGATCCCCCTCCAGGCCGATCACGATCACCCGTGTCGGTGTGCGGAGTCGTTTGATTTCGGTGCATGCCTTGATGCCGTCCCAATGAGGAATGTCTGCGCACACCACCGCTACGTCAGGTCCACGGGTCGCCACCTTCTCGACGGTTCCCGGCACGCTCAGGTCCCAGCCGAGTACGGCGACACCCGGTCGCCGGCCGAGGGCGAAGTCGAGCACCTCGAGCGCGGCGGGCATCCCGCCACCGAGGACGACCGTGGCCGTGTCCAGCGCCATCGGTCAACTCGGCGGTTCAACGGGAGTAGGTCGCATGCCGGAGCTTCTCGCGACGCTCACCATCTCGATCCTGGAGCGGACGAGCAGCTTGGCCATGATGTTCTGCAGATGCGTCCGCACGGTGTGGCGGGAGATGCCGAGCATGGCGGCGATCTCGTCGGCCGAGCGACCGTCGACGACAAGTCGCAGCACTGACAGCTCACGCTCACTGAGCGAGGACAGCGGCGACTCGACATCCGGCGCGAAGCGCGGCGGGCGGTGCCGGCGAGACGAGGAGGTCCGGGAATCGGAAGCGCTCGTCCCTCCATCACCGAGCATCCGCAGGAGCTCGGCGACGGGGCGGCTCATGCTTACCCAGCCGGCGACGTGCAGCGCGCTCGCCTGCTTGGAGCTGTGCCGCGCCGTTCGCCAGCTCAGCAGCACGATCCGCGCCTGTTCATGGATCGCCCCGATCGTCGCCCCGAGCTGTTCCAACCCGTCGCCGGACGCTTCGCAGTCGAGGAGCACGACCTCAGGCGAGGGATCTGGAGGCAGCTCGCTCAGCGCTGCGGGCGAGATCAGCGAGGCCGAGAGCCCCGGGGTGGAGTCGAGCAGTTCACACAGTGCCTGCAGGTAGAGGGTGCGCGTGCCGACGATCAGGACTCTTCGCCGACCCCCCTCTTTTGGCGCCACCCCATTGTGTGCAAAGTGTTTTTCGTCACCTCGACACTGGGTCTCGGCCAATCGTGAACCCCCTCGCGGCTTTCTTGCTCGATATCCCCCTGATGCCGGCCATGAGCATTTGGCCCTGTAGCCACGGTGAGACACTGTCGCCCCTGAAGGCGAGTTGATAGCGTCTCGGCGCAGATGGAACGAGTCTACCTGTCCCCTCCGGACGTCGGCGAGCGCGAGCGGCAGTTGCTGCTGGCTGCATTCGACTCGAACTGGATCGCTCCGCTCGGCCCTGACGTCGACGCCTTCGAACAAGAGATGCAGGAGTACGTCGGCCTCCCACATGCGGTTGCATTGTCGAGCGGGACGGCCGCGCTCCACCTCGCGCTGCAGCTGGTGGGCGTCGGAGTGGGCGACGAGGTGATCGTCCCCACGCTCACCTTCATCGCCACCGCTGCCGCCGCCACCTACCTCGGGGCCTGTCCCGTCTTCATCGACAGCACACCGGCGAGCTGGAACCTCGACCCGGAGCTGCTCGAAGAAGAGCTGCGGGAGTTGACGGCCCTGGGTCGGCGTCCTGCAGCCGTCGTCGCTGTCGATCTCTATGGGCAGTGCGCCGACTATGGCTCAATCACAGCGATCTGCGAGCACTACGAGGTGCCGCTCATCGAGGACGCTGCCGAGGCGTTGGGTGCTCGCTATGGCGGCAAGCCTGCGGGCTCGTTTGGAGTAGCTGCGATCTTCTCGTTCAACGGCAACAAGATCATCACGACAAGCGGCGGCGGAATGCTCGTCACCTCCGACGCGGCCCTCGCCGAGAAGGCTCGCTATCTCGCCACCCAGGCGAGAGATCGCACTCCCCACTATCAACACGGCGAGATTGGTTACAACTACCGCCTGAGCAACCTCCTGGCGGCCCTGGGACGCGGTCAGCTGGAAGACCTCGACCGGCGAGTCGGGCGGCGCCGAGCGATCAACGCCTCCTATCGCCGTGCCCTCGCGAGCGCGCCCGGCATCGAATTCATGCCGCAGGATCTCGCCGGCGAGCCGAGCTGGTGGCTTACCTGCATCACCATCGACCCCTCAGCCTTCGGAGCGACGACTACAGAAGTGCGGGCTTGTCTCGAACAGGTCGCGATCGAGTCCCGCCCTACCTGGAAGCCGCTCCACCTGCAGCCTGCCTTCTCCGGGTGCAGGACGAGGGGAGGCCAGGTCGCCGAGTGGATCTTCGCGCGCGGCCTCTGCCTTCCGAGCGGGTCGGCTTTGAGCGAAGCTGACCAGTCCCGGGTGATCGAGACGATCCTGGCGCTCTCGCGCTGAGACTGAGGCCGTCGTTCACCCGAGGCGCTCCGTGCCGACCGGGGCGAGGAAGCCTGCCGCCGCGCCGCCCACCATCACGCCTGTCGCCGCCACCACCACGACGACAACCGCGACAGCCGAGCCGGAGTGCGCCGCGGCGAGACCGACTGCGACCAACGCCAGCTGCATGCCTGCCAGGACCGCGGCGACAGTGAGCGTGCTCCATCCACGCCCGGCGAGGCGGTCATAGCTGTGACCCCGGTCCCCAGCGAGCAGGGGCAGGTGCGCGCGCCCGCGCCGGACCACCGCCCAGGCGACCTCGGCGACCGGCAGAGCGACAAAGAGCAGGGACGCAACCGAGGTGGCGGTCGAGGCCTTGCTGCTCCATGACAGCGCCACCAGCAACGCGAGCCCCGTCCCGAGCAGGTACGAGCCTCCGTCACCGAGATAGATCCGCGCCGGTGGGCGGTTGTGCACGAGGAACCCTGCCACCGCCCCGAGACAAGTGAGCGCCGCGATACGCCCGGCACCGGTCAGAAGAACTGCGAAACCCGCCGATGACGCGATCACGACCCCGGCTGCCACGCCGTCGAGGCCGTCGAGGAGGTTGACGCCGTTCATGAGGAGCACGGCGAGCAGGACTGTGGGCACCCAGCCGGCGCCTCCAAGCCGGCAGGGGACCGCCCAGGCGAGGGCGAGCCCGATCCCGAGCTCGCCAAGCACCCTGAGAGCGACGGGCAGGTCCCTCGCATCGTCGGCGATACCGATCCCGAGGGCGAGCCCGAGGGGCAACAAGGCCGCGATCGTCACCTCCCGCCCGAAGACCCGCGTCCACGCCGCGGCGAGCATCCCCACCATTACGGCCACGCCCCCGAGGTACGGCACCGGAGCCGTCTGGACCTTGAGCGGTCCCGGCCGGTCGACGATCCCGAGCGCTCTGGCGACCCGGGCGACCGGTGGCACGGCGAGGAGCGAAGCCACGAACGCCGTCAGCCCGGCGTACCAGGGCGTCAGGGCCATACGAGCACCTCGGAGCGGCCTCCCTGGTGCAGCTCGAAGCTCTGGGCGCCACGGAAGGAGCACGCTCGGTACAGGTCAATGGCCGCGGCGTTGCTTGCGGCGACCACGACCCGGCTGGCGGCGACGCCGCGGCGCGCGAGCTCGAGCTGGAACGAGCCGACGAGCGCTCTGCCGATGCCCCGGCGGCGAGCCTCGGGGGCGACCGCGAGCGAGAGCAGTTCCGCCGGCGGGAGATCGCTCGGCTCTTTCGCCGCCGAGGACCCGTAGCGGAGCGTCTCGAGGACTCGCTGCGGGGATCTCAGCAGCTGCGGCAGCGCCGCCACACCCGCGACGAGGCCGTCGAGGGCGAGAAACTGCCTGTACAGCAGTCCGGTGTCCTCTGTTCCGGCGACAAAGCCCGCCACCGCCAGCTCGTCGGTCGAGGCCACGATCGCGAACGACCGCGACGAGCGCACGACTCGCCGGTACAGTCGGACGAGAAAGGCATCGCCGAGCGAGGAAAGAAAACCGTCCGGGAGCTCGGAGCGATGCAGCGCCGCCATCGCGGGTGCATCCGAAAGCCTGGCAAACCTGAGCTCGATGCCTGGGGCGGCAGGTCGCAACTGACCCCAGCCGAGCAACCGGTCGTAAGTCGCGAGAGTGACGTCGATGACGCGCTGCTGGTCGAAGTCGCGCAGCGCCTTCTTCCGTGCCGCGCTTCCCATGGTTGCGCGCTCTGCCGGCGAGTCCGCCAGCCTGAGTATCGCTCGGGCGAGCGCGTTCGCGTCGCGAGGCGGGACGAGCAGGCCCGTCACCTCGTGGTCGACCACCTGACGGCAACCCCGGATGTTCGTCGCCACCACCGGGAGACCCATGGCGGCCGCCTCCATCGCTGAGCGAGGGAAACCTTCCCGATATGAGGCGAGCACGTAGATGTCGAAGCCGCTGTAGAGCCGCTCCATGTCGGCGCGCGA
>JBKQMT010000009.1:0-74658 GCA_052146595.1 Acidimicrobiales bacterium | reverse complement strand
TAGCAAGAACCTGCCGGCGTACGTTCCGCAGCGGGCGCCGGGTTGCCAATCGCGGTGGTGACCGGTCTCCGCTTCGCGCTCGAGTCCGGGAGGGGTCGAAACGCCGTCCCAGTCCGGTCGGCCATCTTCGGCGCGGTGCTCGCCATGGCCGTGCTCGTGACCACGGTCACCTTCGGGACCAGTCTCAACAACCTCGTCTCGCACCCCGCGCTCTACGGATGGAACTGGAACTACGCGTTGCTGTCGGGCTTTGCCGGTCAAGAAGACCTCCCCGCACATCAGACGGCGGCGCTCCTCGACAAGGATCCGGACGTCGCAACGTGGTCAGGCCTTAACTTCGTCGGGGCCGAACTCGATGGCCGGCAGGTGCTGATGCTGGCAGAGCGACCGGGCGCTGCGGTGGCACCGCCATTGCTGTCCGGACACGGACTTGATGCGTCCAACCAGGTCGTTCTCGGAGCAACGACACTGTTGCAGCTCCACAGGAGACTCGGCGACACCGTCACGTTCTCCGTTGGGAAGTCCAGACCACGGCGTCTCGTCATCGTCGGCACCGCGACCATGGCATCGATCTCCAAGGGCCTGGAAATGGGTTCCGGGGCGTTGGTCGCGACAAGCGACTTTCCTGCCTCGCTCCTCAACGCGCAAGAGAGCCCGATCCCGGGTCCGAACGCCGTCGTCATTCGCATCCGCGCCGGGGTCGACCCCACTGCGGCCTACCGCTCCCTTGAGGAGATCACCACCAAGATCGATGCGATACCCGGAGACGCTGGCGCAGCGGGAGGCGTGGTCCCAGTTCTCCGCCCGGCCGGGATTGTCAACTACCGCTCAATGGGGACGACCCCTTCAATCCTCAGTATCGGACTGGCAGTCGGCGCCGTCGTCGCGTTGGGCCTCACGCTCGTCGCGTCGGTCCGCCGCCGCCGCCATGACCTCGCTTTGTTAAAGACGCTCGGCTTCACCCAACGCCAGGCGGCCGCTGCCATCGCGTGGCAGTCAAGTGTCGCCGTCGTTATCGGCATGATCATCGGCGTGCCGGCTGGCATCATCATCGGCCGGTCGCTGTGGGTCCTTTTCGCGCACGAGATTAACGCCGTTCCAGCACCGATTGTCCCGGGTACCTTGATCGCCGTCATGGCCGTCGGGGCGCTCGTTCTCGCAAACATCGTTGCGGCTGTGCCCGGACGCATCGCGGCCCGCACGCCTACATCGCTGCTACTGAGAGCCGAATGACGCAACCTTCTCGTCAACCGTTCTTTCCTCATAGCCTCTAGGGCGATCTGGGTCGGGTGTGCCGATCCGACCGCCCTTGCTCAAGCGGTCGCGACGGGCTCAACGGCTGGCACCAGCTCCGAGCGGTAGAGCGCCGCATCTCCCGGTGCCGCCTCAGGCTGCACGTGGTGGCGCGAAGCCTTGATCAGCACCCCCGACACCACGGCGGCCGCCGCGAGCAAGGCGGCACTGAGTGTGAAGGCCGTCGTGTAGCCGTGAACAGCGGCCTTCTGCAGAGCCAGGTTCGCGTGGACGTGAGCTGCCAGATAGCTGGCCGCCGCTGAAGCAGCCACCGTATTCAAAAGAGCGGTGCCGAGCGAGCCTCCGACCTGCTGGGTGGCGTTGACGAGGGCGCTGGCAACGCCGGCGTGGCCGGTGTCGACCCCGATCAGAGCGGTCGAGGACATCGGGACGAAGGCCAGTCCCATGCCCAGGCTGACAATTACCTCGGGGGCCAGGACATGGGTCAAGTAGCTGCTGCCCACGCTCAAGCCGCTGAACCAGAGCAAACCGCAGGCAGCTAGCAACAGACCGACCACCATCAGGACCCGAGGGCCGACGCGGGGAAGGAAGCGGGTCGCCAGGCCGGCACCGAGAACGATCCCCCCGGAGAAGGGCAGGAAAGCGAAACCAGTCTTGAGAGCCGAGTATCGCAACGTCTCCTGGAGGAAGTACGTGAGGAACAGGAACGTTCCCAAAAGAGCGCTGCCCACCAGCAACGAGGCCAGGAACGACCCGCCCCGGTTGCGGTCGAGCACCACGCGCATGGGCAGCAGCGGGTGGGACGAGCGCCACTCGATGGCCACGAAGGCGGAGAGTGCGGCCACCGCTCCCGCCAGCAAGCCGAGGGTGAGGGGCGCCCCCCAACCGTCCGTACCAGCGATGGTGAAACCGTAGACGAGGAAGAACAGCCCGCCCGTCACAGCCGCTGCTCCCGGGATGTCGTAACCGGCGCGCACTGTCACCCGGCTCTCGCGGATCAGGCGCGTGGCGGCGACCGCGGTTACCAGCGCTATGGGCACGTTTATGAGCAGCACCCAGCGCCACGACGCCAGCTGGGTAAGGGTGCCGCCGAGGACGAGGCCGATGGCCGCGCCACCGCCTGCGATGGCCCCGTAGACACCGAATGCTCGAGCCCGCTCCTGGACTTCGGTGAACGTCGTGGTGAGCAGCGACAACGCGGCCGGCGCCATGATGGCGCCGAAAGCACCTTGCAGGGCCCGGGCCCCGAAGAGCATGGCCGCGTTCTGGGCCAGTCCGCCCAAGGCGGACGACAGACCGAAGCCGATGAGTCCGATGACGAACATGCGCCGGCGGCCGAGGTAGTCGGCAATTCGCCCGCCCAGCAGGAGAAGGCTGCCGAATGCCAGCGTGTAAGCGCTCACGACCCACTGCCGGTCGGCGATCGAGATGTGAAGGGCCCGCTGGGCCGAGGGCAGAGCGACGATCACGACCGACGCGTCGAGCACGATCATGAGCTGGGCCATGGCAATGACGGCCAGGGACCACCACCGGCGCGGGTCGGGTTCGACGCTCGAGGCAGTTGTGCCAGGTGCGCTGTCGATCGCGTTCGGGTCGTTGGTCATCGGGGTTCCCCCTCTTCCGGTGGCTCGGGCCAGACTCGGTCCGCTATATTCGGAGCGATGACTCCGCTTCAACGAACATCTTACGGAACGCACGTTCCGTTTGTCAAGGGGGCCGGGCGCCCAAGATGACGACGTCGGGGTCTGCTGAGGCGTCGGGGTCTGCTGAGGCGTCGGGGTCTGCTGAGACGCGACATATGCGCGCTGACGCGGTCGTGAACCGCCAGCGCGTCCTCGAGGCGGCGGAAGCTGTCTTTTCCGTCGAAGGTGTGTCCGTGCCAATCGACAGGGTGGCAGAACGGGCCGGAGTCGGGGTGGGGACCGTCTACCGCCACTTCCCCACCAAGGAAGACCTTTTCGAGGCCATCGTCCTGACACGCCTCGAGGACCTGCTCGCGCTTGCCCGGGCCGAGGCATCGGCGCAATCTCCCGAGACGGCATTGTTCTCCTACTTGGACCAGTTCGCCCGCCAAGCCTCGGTCAAGCACGACCTGTTCGACGCCTTGGGTGCGGCCGGCGTCGACTTCAAGGCACGCTGCGCCGACAAAGTCGCCGAGATGAAAGAAAGCATCAGCCTGCTGCTCGCCCGGGCCCAGGCGGCTGGTGCCGTCAGGCGCGACATGTCGGTCGACGAGCTCATCGGGCTCGTCATGGGTACCTGCCAGGCGGCCGCGCAGGGTGGCTTGAGCGACGAGGCCTGCCGTCACATGATTGGGATCGTCTGTGACGGCATCCGGGCTCCTGCCGCCAACCAGGCTTGAAAGCAACCGCCTCCCGCCTCAGCGACCGCCTCCCGCCTCAGCGACCGCCTCCCGCCAAAGCAACCGCCTCCCGCCTCAGCGACCGCCTCCCGCCTCAGGCAGGGTGTTCGGATCACATACCTCGTCCCGCCAATGGCCCCGGGGAAACGGGCCGGACTGCGACTTCGCCGTCCCGCTGCTCTGAAGCGCCTCCCCAGGCCGCCTAGCGCACGTCTACCGCGTCAATGCCCAGAGTCGGCGTGTCCGGGACGTCGTAGAAGCGGACTCTGAAACCGGACTGGGGCCGTGCCGTCGTCACGCAGGTCGAAACAGGAGTCCACCTGCCCTTGGCCGGAAGTGGGCCGAAAGCGACCGAGGACGACTGGCTCGCGGACTTGCCGAACACGGTAAGAGCCATCCGGCCCCGGGCCCCGGAATTGGCCCCCGCCGTGACGACCTCCGCATCCGCGCAAAGGCTCTCACCGGTGCCGATCGGCACCATGACCGCCTGGTATACGCCGCCGCCGAGCTGGGAGGTGGAGGTGACGCCGAAGTCGTCGCCCTCGTACGCGCTCGTAGCCAGGCTGCCGCCCCTCTCGATCCCGAACCAGGAGTGACCCACCTTGTGCCATCCGGCGCTGCCGTCGTTGTCGAAACCGCCGTTCTCGACGAAGGACTGGTGGACGTCGACGGCGTCGATGGCGAGCGCTGGTGCCTTCGGGGCGTCGTCGAACTGGATCCTGAAACCCGAGTGAGGACCGGTCGCCGTCACGCAGGTGGAAACGGCGGCCCAGTGGCTATGTCCTGCAAGACGCCCGAAAGCCACTAACGAAAGCTGGTTCTTGGACTTGCCCAGCAACCAGAGGGCCATTCTCCCGCGCGCCCCGGAGTGGGCACCCGCGGTGACGACTTCGGCGTCCGCGCAGAGGCTGTCCCCGGCGCGCATCGGCAAGGAGACTTCCTGGTAGACACCGCCGGAGGGAACTGACGTGTTGGTGACAGCAAAACCGTCTCCTCCGTACGGGATGGTACCCAGCATGCCGGCCGACTCGATGCCGAGCCACGAGTGCCCCGCTTCGTGCCAACCGGCTGCACTGTGTTGGTCGAAGCCGCCGTTAACTACGAATGACTGATGGACATCGACGGCGTCGATGCCGAGCGGCGGCGTGCGCGGGGCGTCGTAGAACTGGATCCGTATCTCCGAGTGTGGCCTGGTGGCTGTCACACAGGTCGAAAGTGGGCTCCACTCGTCATTGCCCCGGAGCGGCCCGAAGCTCGCCTTGGACTCCTGGCTGCTCGAATCGTTCATCAGCCACAACGTCATGGCGCCCCTCGCCCCCGAATGCGCACCCACCGTGACGACTTCGGCGTCTGCACAGAAACTCTCGCCGCTTAGGACGCGGAATGAAATGTCTTGGTAGATGCCACCACCTGGAGCCGAGGTGCGGGTGACCGCGAACCCATAGCCCTCGTAGGGTGTCGTGGCTGGCCTACCAGGGACGTCGACGTCGCCCTCGAGATCGACCCCCAAGCGCGAGTGGGCTGCCTCCCGCCAGGCGCCGGGACCACCGTGGTTGAACCCGCCGTCGAGGACGAGATCTGCCGCAGGAGTACCGGGATTGGCAGACGCAACGGCTTGTGCCGGCGGCGCGACTGCCTGCAGCCACCCTGTCACCGGCATGCCGTAGTCCGGCTCCACGACGTTGCCGGCGACACTGAGAGTGTTCGTGCCGTCTCCACCGTTCATGTTCTGCTCGAGAATGCTGATGAAACCGTCGCCAGCAACGACGTTCGTGGCCGTTACGACCGCGGTGTGTCCCTCGCCCCACATCGACCCCATGCTCAGCACGTCTCCGGGTCGTGGCACGGCCCTGCCGTTATTGGCCACCTGCTCAAGGTCGCCACCATCGGCGCGCGAGTAGTTCCAGACGACCTCGGAGCCGTTGGCGGCGTAAGGCCGCACGCCGTACTCGAGATAGAGCCATCGCATGGACAGCTCGACGCACTCCCACTCGAGCTCTCCCCAGGCGCCTGGGAAGAACTCGACGCCCGAGTCGTAACCACCCCGGTTCGGCCCTGGTCCGCAGGCAGTGAGGCCGTCCCAGCTCGACAGAGCAAAGGACCCCGGATAGTAGTCGTCGTCACAGGGACCGCTCCACCAGGGCGGGAACCGGACCGGCGGAGGGTCGGTGCTGTCTGCAGGAGCGATCACGTGCTCGGCGACGAGAGAGACGCCACCTGTAGCGCTCAAGCGGCTGCCGGCCAACTCCGCGGGGCGAGCCGCGACGTCGACGGCATCAACGGCGGCCCGCACCGGGTGCAGGCTTACAGCACCCCCGGAGGACTCGATCCCGGTCGGTAGAGCGAACGCGCTTAGGAGCAACATCCCGCTGGCTACCCACTCGACCTTCCAGGTTCTTGTCTCGTGGCGCACGAAAGTCTCCGATCGTGTCAGCCCGACGCCGGGATTGGATCGTGCCAGTATTGCGCGCAAGCTGCCGCCTTTGCCAAACGAGCATCGCCCCGCCGCCCGTCGGAGGCTCGTAGGCTTGTCCTTCAATGGCCTCTGACCAGGACTTCGCCCCAGAAGAAAGCGCGAAAGAGGCGACCACGGATGGGAGGCGCTACCGTCAGGTCCGCTTCGAGCCGCCGCCCGGGTCGACCGAGATAGTGCTCGTGCGCCACGGCGAGTCCGAGTCCGCCGACCCTGCTCGGCCGTTCCCCCTTGTCGACGGAAGGGGCGATCCGGCACTCTCGGCGCTCGGCCGGGAACAAGCCGTCCGTGTAGCCGATCGCCTGGCGCCTACCCGTGTTGACGCCATCTATGTCACAAGCCTGCGCAGGACCGCCGAAACTGCTGCGCCGCTCGTCGCGCGCCTCGGGCTCGTGCCCACAGTCGAGCCCGCGCTGGCCGAGGTCAACCTCGGCGAGTGGGACAGGGGGATCTACCGTCAACGGATCGCCGAGGGCGATCCCCTTGTGCTGGAGATGTCCGAGCAGGAGCGCTGGGACGTCATCCCCGGTGCCGAGTCCAACGCTTCCGTCGCGGCACGCGTGGGGCCGGCGATATGGCGTATCGCCGAAGACCATCCCGGTGAACGCGTCGTCTGCTTCGCCCACGGAGGCACGATCGGGGTCGTCCTGGCGATGGCAACTGGATCGCGGCCCTTTGCCTTCACCGGCTCTGACAACGGTGCGATCTCGACCATTGTCGTGGCGGGGTCACGCTGGTTGTTGCGTGGTTTCAACGACCGATCACACCTGGAGTGACACAACCCTCGCTTACCGTACGCGACATGACCTGGAACCACGGCCCACTGGTCGGGTTCGATCTTGAAACGACCGGGATCGATCCCTGCAAAGACCTGCCGGTCCAAGTCGCTCTCGTCCGTTGGGAGTCGTGCAGCCATGGCCAGCGTAACGTGTTCGTTGTAGATCCCGGATGCGAGATCCCCCCGGCGGCTGAGGCGATCCACGGGATCTCCACTCGAAAAGTGCGCCGGGAAGGTTGCCCGCTCGGAGAGGCTGCCGCGATGGTGCACGACGTCCTCGAGCAGGCTCAGGCGGATCATGTGCCGGTAGTGGCCATGAACGCGAGCTTCGACGTCACGATCGCCACAATGCTGTTCCGGAGCTTCCGGCTGAGGCCGATCGAATGGGGGGCGCTCGTCGATCCGCTCGTCATCGACCGCCAAGTCGATCCTTACCGATCCGGCAAGCGGCGCCTGGACGCTTTGTGCCGCGTCTACGAGGTTGGTCTCCGCAGCCCGCACGACGCCGGGAGCGATGCTGATGCCACCGTCGCCATTGCCCTTGCGATCGCCGAGCGGTATCCGGCTATCGCCGCGTGCGAGATCGGGAACCTGACGCGGTCTCAGGTCTACTGGCATCACGCCTGGGCGCTCGAATACGACTCGTGGTGCCGTGCAAACGGCAGGTCGGGCCTAGCTCCTGAGGACTTCCACTGGCCACTGCGCGAGGTTCTCGAGCCACACGCTGCGGCTTGAGCCTGAGCACTCCTGCCTCAAGAAGCATGCCAGCGGGACTACCGATCTGTTGCATATCCCGGTGGCTAGCCTCAGCTACTGATGCCTCCCCCTCAAACCCTGGCCAATTCCCCGAATTTCGCGTAATTGGCGATGAAGGCCAAGTGAGCTGATCCCGTCGGCCCGTTCCTGTGCTTGGCGACGAGCACCTCGGCCGTCCCCCGGTCAGCCGAGTCGGGATTGTAAACCTCGTCGCGGTAGATGAACATCACGACGTCGGCGTCCTGCTCGATGGCACCGCTCTCCCGCAGGTCGGCGAGCATCGGACGCTTGTCCGCCCGAGCCTCGAGATTCCGGGACAATTGGCTGAGAGCCACGACCGGAAGTTGCAGCTCGCGGGCGAGAATCTTGAGCCCTCGGGAGATCTCGGAGATCTCGACCTGGCGGTTCTCCGCTGACGACCGGCCCGTCATGAGCTGCAGATAATCGATGACGACAAGGCCGATGCCGTCCGAAGACCGCATCCGGCGCGCCTTGGCCCGGATGTCCATGATGGTCACGTTCGGGTTGTCGTCGATGAACAGGGGCGCCGTGTCGATACGGCCGATAGCGCTCGAGATGCGTGGCCAGTCGCTGTCCAGCAGCCGCCCGTTGCGGAGCTTGCTGACGTCGAGACGTGCCTCGGCCGCGAGCACGCGCTGGGCGATCTCCAGATGGCTCATCTCGAGCGAGAAGAACAGCACCGGCACGCCGTGGTTCGAAGCGGCGTGCGCCGCCAGCCCGAGTGCGAAGGCCGTCTTTCCCATCGACGGCCTGGCACCCACCACGATCAGGTTGGACGGCTGCAACCCCGAGAGGAGGTAGTCGAGCTCGCCGTACCCGGTAGGCACACCGGTGATCGTCTCGCCCCTTCCGTACAGGTGATCGAGACGCTCGAGGCTCTCCGTCAACAGATCCTTGAGCGAGCGCACCGAGTCCGAGGTACGCCGCTGGGCAACATCGAACACAAGCGCCTCGGCCTGGTCGAGCGCTCCGGCGACGTCGGAGGGGACCTCGTAGCCGATCTCAGCGATCTCGTGCGCGACCCCGATCAGGCGGCGAAGGAGGGCGTGCTCCTTCACGATGCGCGCGTAGCGGCCCGCACTGGAGATCGCTGGCGTGTTGGCCTGCAATGCGATGAGAGCCGCCGCGCCGCCGGAGGCGTCGAGCACGCCCACCCGGCGCAGCTGCTCAGGGACCGTCACGATGTCTGCAGGCAAACCGTTGGCATAAAGCGAAGTGATGGCCGAATAGATGTGGGCGTGGGACGGCTTGTAGAAGTCCTCGGCGCTCACCTCCTCGACGACGACTGCGATCGCGTCACGTGAGAGCAGCATCGCGCCCAACACGGACTCCTCGGCGTCAAAATTGTGAGGCGGTACCCGCGAAGTGCCCGCAACCGTCGAGGACGGGCCTGCCGTTCGCCGCCGCCGCGACACATCGGGCAGGGGCTGCAGAACAGTCATCAGGACAAGGATGAACTCAGGGCCCTGGGGGACGCTAGGGCCGGATCTTGTGGATTACCCGCGGGAAATATGGCAAATCCTGTGCATGGAGCGTGGACAAGCTTGCTCAGGTCATCGGGAGCAAAGGCGCCTGTGAGGCCGGTTCGGTCGTCTTTGGAGAGCCGGGACCCGTTTGCCGTCACAGCCACAGGCTCCCATCTGGCTGTATTACCCCCGTCACCCCGAAGGTAGGCATCACCCTCGTCGCCCCGAGCTGGCCGTCCGAACAGCTCCGGTCAGCTCGCCGAGCTCACGACCTCCAATGTGAGACGGAACTCGACCTCGGGGTGAAGGCGCACGCCCACCTCGTGGGAGCCGAGAGTCTTTATCGGCTCGTCGATCACGAGCCGGCGGCGGTCGAGCTCGACGCCCGACTGCTTGTTGACGGCGTCGACGATGTCAGAAGCCGTAACGGAACCAAACAACCTGCCCTCGCTGCCGGACCGCGCCTCGATCCGGAACACGATAGGGACGAGCTTGCGGGCAATCGTCTCGGCGCCCTCCCGGTTACGTGCGTCCTTGAGGTCACGCGAGCGACGCATCGAAGCAGCCTGGTCTTCGATCCCGACGTTGGCGAGGATCGCACGGCCCTGAGGCACCAGGTAGTTCCTAGCGAAGCCGTCAGACACTTCCGTGATGTCTCCCCGCTTTCCGACACCGGGCACGTCGGCACGCAGCACGACCTTCACTGCTCGCCCGCCTCGTCTTCAGCGCCGGCCAGCACCAGATCCTCGACATCGGAGTCCTCGAGCTCGGAAGCCTCGAGCTCGGAATCCTCGAGATCGTCGTCGAGCACCGTATCGGTCAACAGCACGTCCAGCTCCGGTTCCTCGGCGGAATCGCCGCGTGACGGCCCGCGGCTGGCGGGCGCACCACGGCCCGCACCGCGTCCGCTGGGCCGCTCGCTTGTCGTCCGCTGCGTGAAAGGCAGGAGAGCCAGCTCCCGAGCGGTCTTGATCGCCAGAGCAACCTCACGCTGGTGCTGGGCGCAGTTACCCGACACGCGCCGCGCGCGGATCTTGCCGCGATCGGACATGAACTTCCGCAACAGGTTCACGTCCTTGTAGTCGACCCAGGTGGCGTGCTCCTTGCAGAAGATGCAGATCTTCTTCTTGGTCCGCCGGCTGGTCTCTTTGGGTGCGCGGCGGGTGCCGCGGTCTCGGTCGTTGTTGCGCGCCATCTAGAAGGGCTCCTCGTCGTAAGACGCGAACGCGTCGCCAGCGGCTTGCCCGGCAGGTTGAGCGCTCGAGTGTGGGGTGGCACTTCGGGTGGCCCCGCCACCGGAGCCACCCTCAGGTCCACGCCTCTCGTTCTTCACCACTTGCGCGGTCGCCCACCGAAGGCTCGGCCCGAGCTCGTCGGCGACGACTTCGATCTTCGACCGCTTGTCACCTTCGGCGGTCTCCCAGCTGCGCTGCTCCAACCGGCCCGTGACGATCACGCGGGCGCCACGCGTCAGCGTCTCGCTCACGTTCTCGGCCATCTCGCGCCAGCACACGACGTCGAAAAAGGAAGTGGCTTCCTCCCACTCTTGGGTCTGGCGGTTCTGCCACCGGCGATTGACCGCCAGGCCAAAGCTGGCCGTGGCCTGCCCGTTCGGCGTGAAGCGAAGCTCAGGGTCACGTGTGACGTTGCCCACGAGGGTTACGGTGTTCCCGTTCGACATTTCATTCTCTCCAGTTCGCTCAGCTCGCCGCTTTGGCCCGGGCAGCCTTGCGCGCGGCGGTCTGGCGTCGCTTCGCTTCAGCGCGAAGGGCTCGCCCGCTCTGCTTGTCCGGTTGCCGGATCACCTTGTGGCGGAGCACTAGGTCGTCAAGAGTCAGCATCCGGTCGAGCTCAGCCACAAGGACTGGCTCGGCCGTGAACTCGATAAGGACGTAGTAACCCTCGCTGCGGTGCTTGAGCTCGTACGCGAATGTCCGGCGGCCCCAGCGCTCCGAGCGACCTGGACTGCCCCCCCGGTCGCGCACCAGCGACGTGATGCGATCAAGACTGGCGTTGATGTCGCCGTCCTCGAGGCCGACATCGAAAATAACCATGACTTCATAGGGCCGCACTGCGGCCTCACCTCCTCCGGACCCGGTCGCTCTCGGCGTTCGGGGCCCCGGTTCTGACGGGGCAGGGGTACAAGGGACATCGACATGGTAGCCGAGGCTGGCAGAGCCTGACGCGTGTGGTCCTCCACGCGCAAAGCGTCGCAGGCGGGTGTGTCACTCAGGACGGAAGCCCGAGCGCCCCGCGTAACTCCGCCGATGCGTGGTAGGACTCGGCCTCGGATGGGTATCGTCCCGCTCGGACGTCTGCGGCCCAGTCGCTCACGGCCTTCGTGGCAAGACTTCCCAGCTCTGCATACCGGCGGACGAACCGGGCGGGCTCGCTCTCGGTGAGCCCCAGCAGGTCGTGCAGGACGATCACCTGTCCGTCGCAGGCGGGGCCGGCCCCGATGCCGATCGTCGGGATGTCCACGTCCGCGGTGACACGCTCGGCCAGTACATCGGGCACGCCCTCGAGCACGAGGGCGAAACAGCCCGCGAACGCCAGAGCGTCGGCGTCCTGGCGCAGCTCGGAAGCGGCAGTCGTCTCGCGGCCTTGGACCTTGTAGCCCCCCATGGCGTTAATGGACTGAGGCGTGAGACCGAGGTGACCCATCACGGGTATCTCCGCGTCGATGATCGCCCGCACGGCGGGAACCCGGCGACGCCCGCCCTCGAGCTTGACCGCCTGGGCACCGGCCCGGACCAGGCGTGCCGCGTTCCGCACAGTGTCACTCGCCTCGAGGTGGTAACTGAGCCACGGCATGTCACCGAGCAGCAAGGCTCGTGGCCGGGCGCGGGCCACCGCCGCGACGTGGTGGGCGAGGTCGCCGACGCTGACCCCCAGGGTGTTCTCCTCTCCGAGGACAACCTCGGCGAGCGTGTCGCCGACGAGAATGACGTCAACGCCAGCTGCGTCGACGACACGGGCAAAAGGCGCGTCGTAGGCCGTGACCATCACGATCGGCTCTGCGCCCCGAGCCCGCTTGCGGGCGCGGATCTCCGGCACCGTCACCGAGACTGTCATCTTCGGACCTCCTCCCGTCCGGCGCTCTGGGCTGCCGGCGGTCAATCAGCGGTCATGGGCTCCTGGAGCGAACACACTCAGAAGATGGTTCCAAGAACATCCTGTACAGACTTCGACCAGATAGCAAGCAACGTCGCTGCTCTTGCGGGCGGTCTTGGTCAGTACTCCAAGATCGGTCACGGGCAACCCGCCGGGGGGAAGACCCGGTCCGAACGCGAACATGACGTGCACGAGTTGCTCGTGCTCACAGATGGGGCACTCGGTATCGGTCTCCCGCCCGAGGTTCCTCGCGACCCGGAGCAGTTCGGGCTGGGCGTCGCAGACCTCGAGGCGGCCGAGACGGCCCCGCCGGTACTCCCTCACGATCGATTCACGCATCAGCCGGTACTCGATGCTGCCGGGACGCGGAAAGCCGCCAACCCCCCAACTCGACTGCGGACCGCTCCGGACGCTCGACATCGATGCCAGGCTACCGTGCCCGCCGCCCTGCCCCCGACCGTGGCGTGGCGGGGCGGCGAGCCAGCCAGTCGCGCCACAACAGCCAGAACACGAATGTCGCAGGTACGAGCGGCAGGAGCTCGACCGTCAAAGGCCCTGCGCCGAAAAAAGGCGCTGGAGAAATGGGGCCCAGGTTCCAGAGCACGTGTCCCACGATTAGCGGCCCCGGTCGCCCACGTGCCGCTCAACTTGGAGCTGAAGCTCGAGGCTCGAGGACTTCGCGGGAGCCACCGAGATGGCCGCGGCAAGGCGCCCCCGACCGCTCCGCTAGCCCCCGACCGCTCCGCTAGCCCCCGACCGGGACCGCTCTGCCCACCAGGCGTCGAGCCGTCGCAGGACCTCCTCCTCGTCGAGCACGCCCTCATCAAGGCGGATCTGCAGCAGGTACTCGAGCGCGGCACCTACGTCGCGCCCGGGCGGGATGCCGAGATGCTTCATGACAGCGACGCCGTTGAGCTGGGGGCGGATGGAGTCCAGCTCCTCCCGCTCGCGCAGCTCCGCGAGACGCAGCTCGAGCTCATCCATGCGCAAGGCGAGATCGCGTGCCTTGGCTTGGTTGCGAGTCGTGCAGTCGCAGCGGGTCAGCTCGTTCAGACGGCCGAGCAGCGGGCCGGCGTCGTGCGCGTAGCGGCGCACCGCCGAGTCGGTCCAACCCATCTTGTAGGTGTGGAAACGGAGGTGGAGCAACACGAGCCGCTCGACGTCGTCGATGAGCTCGCTCGGGTAGCGGAGCTCGGTCATGCGCTTTCGCGCCATCTTCGCCCCGACGACGTCGTGGTGGTGGAAGTGGACCCCGCCCGGGCCCATGGAGCGTGTCAAGGGCTTTCCCACGTCGTGGAAGAGCGCAGCCAGGCGCAGGGTCCTGTCGGGGCCCGTCTTCTCGACGACAGCGATCGTGTGGGCGAGGACGTCCTTGTGCCGCTGGATGGGGTCCTGCTCGAGGGCAAGGGCGGGAAGTTCGGGCAGGAACTCCTCGGCCAGCCCGGTGTGGACGAGGAACCACAGGCCCTGGGTCGGAACCGGCAGCAGGAGCAGTTTGTCGAGCTCGTCGCGGATCCTCTCCTTGGAGACGATCTCGAGGCGGGACCGCATCGTCTCCACGGCCGTCACGAGGGCGGCGTCGGGTCTGAGCTCGTAGCCGGCAATGAAGCGCGCGGCCCGGAGCATGCGCAGAGGGTCGTCGGAGAAGGACACCTCGGGATCGAGCGGGGTGCGCAACCGGCGGGCGGCGAGATCGGCGATCCCCTCGAACGGATCGACGAGCACGAGCTCGGGCAGGCTCAGAGCCATGGCGTTCACGGTGAAGTCCCGCCGCGACAGGTCCGTCTCGATGTCGTTGCCGAAACGGACCTCGGGCTTGCGGGAGTCGGGCACATAGGCCTCCGCCCTGTGCGTCGTTATCTCGAAACGGCGCCCCGCGTGCACGAGCCCGATGGTCCCGAACCTCTTGCCTTGGCTCCACAAAGCCTCGGCAAGGTCGGAGACGAGGGCCTCGATCTCCTCCGGGGTGGCGTCTGTGGTGAGATCGATGTCGGCGTCCAGGCCCGGTTCGCCACCTCCAGGCCGTCCGGCAATGCCGTCGCGCACCGGGCCCCCGACGAGGAAGAGCCGCTTGCCGGCGGCCTGGAAACGCTCGGCGATCGGCAGCGTCGCCTCGAGCACCGGGCGGAGGCGCTCGGGGACGAAGCTCGGAGATGTCGGCTCCCGGTTCACCGCGAGAGCGCGGCCCGGTGGTAGCGACCGGCCGTGGCGATGACCTGGCGAGCGCCTTCGCTTATCCCGCCCCGAGAGGCCGGCTCGGGACGGTAGTCGACCCCTCCGAGCGCAGCCACGCAGGCACCGACGCTGCGGGCGAGCGATCTCAGGTCGTAGCCGCCCTCGAGGAAGGCCACGAGCCGTCCCCGCGGCACCAGATGGACCGCCTTCGCGGTCAGGTCTGCAAAGTCGCCCGCGCTCAGGCCGAGATCGGTCAGCGGATCGGCCCGGTGCGCATCGAAGCCGGCCGAGATGAGCAGCCAGCTCGGGGCGAATTCCTCGGCCAGCGGTACGACCACCTCGTCAAAGGCCAAGCGGTAGGCGTCCCCCGAGGTCCCCGCCGGGAAGGGCAGGTTCACAGTGGCTCCCCTTCCCGGCCCGACCCCTGTCTCGCTCAGCGACCCGGTACCCGGATAGAAGGGGAACTGGTGGAGCGAGACGTAAAGAACCTCGGCGCGGTCGTAGAAGATGTCCTGGGTCCCGTTGCCGTGGTGGGCGTCCCAGTCGAGCACCATGACCCGCTCGCCCTGGGCGGCGATGAGCCCGGCGGTGACCGCGACGTTGTTGAACAAGCAGAAACCCATGGCCCTCGCCCCGAGGGCGTGGTGCCCAGGGGGCCTCACGGCCAGAAAAGCGCTGTCGCCCTCGCCTCGGCGGAGGCGTTCCACCGCCTCGAGTCCCGCGCCGGCCGCCCGTAGGGCTGCGTCGAAGGAGGCGGGAGCGGCGACGGTGTCCGGGTCGAGATTCCCGCCGCCGCTCAGGCAGTGGTCCTCGATCCGCTCGATGTAGGAAGGGTCGTGGACGATCTCGAGCTCCGCTCGTGTCGCCCGACGTGGCTCGAACGGCACAATCACCGCCGCGGCAGGGGAGTCCTCCACCCCGGAGAAGACTGCCGCCAGCCGTTCGGCACGCTCAGGGTGCCATGTTCCTGTGGCATGTGCTGCGAATTCATCGTGTCGTCCCAGCAGCACTACCATTCCACGACCGTACCGCTCCCGCGCTCGATGCGTGGCAGCGATATTGCGTGCCGCAAGCTCGGGCACGCTTGGTCTACCTGTATGAGTACCCCGCGCGCCGATAGGCTCGCTGCGTCTCGCGTGTCCGATCGGAGGACAAGTCCACCGTTGCCGTCCGCCTCATGGGTCAGCGATGCCCGATCGGTGTTGAAGCCGGTCGCGCGCCTCGCGGCGCGTTCTGGGCTCGCAGTTCTTGCCGTGCTGCTCGCGACGGGCCCCATCGGCCCGGTGGGGCCCGCTGCTGCTCAGAGGATCCCGATCCCTCACGGCGTCATCACCCTGACGTCGCAGAACGCCTGGGTGCAGAGCTCGAAGGTTCCCGTCCGACTCAGTCTGAACGTACGTTCGCCGGTCGCCGCCAAAGATCTCCTCGTCACCGTGGCGCTCTACACCGAGCCCGACCAGTCGGCGCTTGCGAGCCGTGACGAATTCGATGCGACGCTCACGGGGCAGTTGGCCGGGCTGAACCGGCTCGCCCTCAAGACGTTCTCACTGCGCTCGATCCGCCAGGCCCGCGGCTCGCTGAAGTTCTACGTCGGAGGCTCCGAGCTCTCCGATCAAGTACCTGCAAAGGCGCCTGCGGATCGTGTCTTCCAACTCCCTTGCCCGCCGCGCTATGGGGGCTGCGGCGGTGTCTACCCCCTCCAGGTGTCCCTCGTCGACGTGCTGAGCGGGCAGCCGGTCACCATCGACTCGCTCACGACCTACCTCGTGGTCGTCCCCTCGACGGTTGCGTCGCAAAAGCGCCTCCGTTTCTCCTTCGTCCTGCCGGTTGGGGCCTCCATCGCGCTCTCCGCGACCGGGAGCCCGTCCGTGCCCGCCGCCACTCTCGCCGCGGTCGAGACCATCGCCCGCGCAGAGACGAGCTGGTCGTCGGTACCGCTGTCAGTTGACCTCTACGGCCAGACGCTGCTGGCGCTCGCCGGGAACAAGAAACTCCTAAAGCTGGTGAAAAAGATCGCCTACGGGGGCCACGACAGTCTCATCGGCGGCCCCTTCAGCGACGTCGACCCGACCCAGCTCGTGCGGGCCGGCCTCGAGCGCGACCTGGCAAGCCAGATCGAGTACGGCAACGCCGTGTTCGAAAAAGTGCTCCACACTTTCGGTGCTTCACACATTTTCGTCGCGACGGCGCCGGTAGGCCCGGGCGGCCTCGCGGCTCTTGCCGCAGACGGCATCGGGTACATCGTGGTCGCCCAGTCCAACCTCGAATCGACCACAAGCCGTCAACCGTCAGTGGTGCAGTGGCCGTACACGCTCTCGGCACCGTTTTTCATACCTGGGTCGATCGTCGAGGGACTACAAGCCGACCCGGGACTCTCGGCGCACCTCACCGGAGCCGGGAGCCCGGCGCTGCGAGCTCAACAATTGCTGGCTGACCTGGCCGAGATCTACTTCGACTCGCCGGACTACCCGATGGCAAGAGGAGTGGCCCTCGTCGCTCCAGACTCATGGGTACCCCAGCCTGAGTTCCTCAGCGACATGCTCACGGGACTCAGGTTGAGCCCCATCGTCACCACCTTGCCCCTCCGGCGGCTCTTCTCGACCGTCAGGCGTGGAAACTGCCAGCTACCGCCTGTCGTCGTGAACGGTTGCTCCGCTGCTGTTCGCGCCCTCGCCAGCCCGGCCCTCCCAAGCGGCGGATCGGCCACCTCGGGCCAGGTGCAAGCAGCACGTAGCCAGCTCGCGGAATTGTCCTCGGTCATCCCGACCGGTGCCGGGATGATCCACGGTCTCGAGGACGCCATGCTGCTCGCTGAGACGGCGGGGCTCTCACCGAGCCTCCGCCAGGCGTACCTGTCGGCGCCGCACGTCACGATGCTCAGGCTTGGATCACAGCTGGGCCTGCCCGCCGGTCGGACCGTGACTGTGACCTCCGCCTCGGCGAGGTTCCCGATCGCGATCACCTCGAGCTCCAGGACGCCAATTCACGCCATCTTGGTGGTCTCGGGCCAGGACTTGTCCTCGTCGCCCGAGATCGCCGTCGTGTTAAGGCGCGGGACGACAAGCCTCATCGTCCGCGTGCACACGCGTACCTCGGGAGATTCGAGCCTGCAGTTGCAACTTTTGTCACCGGTGGGCCATCTCCAGCTGGCACGCGTCGAGCTGACGATCCGTTCTACGGCGATCTCGAACGTCGCGATCGCCCTCACGATCGGTGCCGTGGTCTTCCTCCTCTTCTGGTGGTTCCGCTCCGCCTCCCGTCGCCACCGGCGTCGCGCCAAGCATGTGTCAGGCCAACTGCCGCAACGGACTTCGGAAGCGGTACAGGAACGCGCCTCGTGAGGCGCAGAACGCACCGCGCCCACGGGTATGGTGACCGTCGGACCATCTACAGAGGGCGCCTGCCACGCACACTCCCCGGGATACCCGCACCTGCCGGGCTGAGCAGGGCCCGGGGGGCGGGCCCAACCGTCGGTGGTGGTCCCGGTCAACCGATGGCGAATGGTGGCGCCCGTACGGGGCGCTCCCGACCGGGCCTCGGCACCGCGACGGCTTATGTGGCCGCAGGCACGCTCTTATCGCGCGTCACGGGGCTGTTGCGCATCCTCGTCGCTATCTACGCCCTCGGCTACTCGAGCCTTTCCGACTCGTTCAACCTCGCCAACAACACGCCGAACATCGTGCACGACCTCGTGCTCGGCGGGATCCTCACGGCCACCTTCGTCCCGGTGTTCGTCTCACGCCTCGCGACGCGCTCGAAGGCAGAGGCCATCGAATCGATCTCGGCCGTTCTGACCCTCGCCTCATGTGTTCTCCTTGGCGCAACGGTCGTGTTCTTCCTGGCTGCTCCTTACATCATCGACCTTTACACGGTCGGCAGCCACGGGCCCGGGATCGTCACCGAGCGTCAGGTCGCCACGTTCCTCCTCCGTCTCTTCGCTCCCCAGCTGCTTGCCTACGGTGCGATCAGCCTCATGACGGCTGTGTTGAACACCGCCCGTCGCTTCTCCGCCCCGGCCTTCACCCCGATCCTCAACAATGTGGTCGCCATCGGCATCCTTCTCGCTTTCGCCGACATAGGCCATACTCACAGCCTCGTCCAGGTCAGCCGCGACCACAGGCTCTTGCTGCTGCTCGGCATCGGCACGACACTCGGCGTGGTCGTCCAGGCTGTGGCCCTCGTCCCAAGCTTGTTGTCCTGCGGCTTGCGGGTACGTCCCCGGTGGCGACCCGACGACCCGGCCGTGCGCGAGATCGTCAACCTCTCCGGCTGGACCTTCGGGTTCGTGATCGCCAATCAAATAGCGGTCTTTGTCGTGTCCGCGATCGCGGTGAGCATCGGGGCGGCGACGCTTACCGCCTACACGTACGCGTCGACGTTCTTTCAGCTGCCGTTCGGCATCGTCGCCGTCTCGGTCATGACCACGATGGCGCCGGTGCTCGCCTCGCGCTTCACCAAAGGCGACAAGAAGGGCTTCGCCGATCAGTTCGGTCTCGGGCTCCGCCGCACCCTGGCTGGTGTCATCCCGGCTGCCGTCGGGTACCTGCTCCTCGCCCGGCCGGCGATCTCGCTCATCTCACTCGGGGCCGGGACCGCGCACCATTCGAGCGGGGCACACCTCACCGCGACGATGCTCGAACTCCTTGCCCTCGGTTTGCCCGGGTTCTGCGTCTACCTGCTTGCCATTCTCGCCTTCCAGTCGATGCGCGACACGCGAACGCCCTTCTTCCTCTACCTGCTCGAGAACGGCCTGAACATCCTGCTCGCCTTCTCTTTGCGCAGCGCGCTCGGAGGAAAGGGGCTGGCCCTTTCCCTGGCGATCGCCTACTCAGTGGCTGCGGTGGCGGCCCTGATCGTCCTCCGGGCCCGGGTAGGTGGTCTCGGTGGCCTCATCGTGGGCCGCTACGTGGCCCGCACGGTGATCTGCTCGCTCGTCATGGCCTTCGTCGTTGCTCTTGTCCTCGCAGGTGTCGGATCTGACCAGGGCCTCGGTCTCTTCGAGCGCGTCGCCGCCGCCGTTCTCGCGGGCGTCGTCTCCTACGGCTTGGCTGCCGGACTCGCCGGCAGCCTTGTCGGCTGGCAGACTTCGAGGCGACGGCGCGCGAGACTTGAGGAGGGTACTGATGGCAGGAACAAGAGCTGATGGCAGGAATAAGAGTCGTAACCGATAGCGCGGCTGACCTTCCCGCGAGCCTCGCCGCGCAGCACGACATCAGGATTGTCCCCCTCGACGTCCGGCTCGGAAAGTGGGGGCCCGAGGAGATGCGCCTGATCGACCCTGCCGAGTTCTGGCGGCGCTGTGCCATGACAGACGCTCTGCCCGAGACCTCGGCACCGTCGCCGGGCGCTTTCGCCGAGAACTTCACGCAGGCCGCCGACGACGGCTGCAGTGGAGTGGTATGCCTCACCTTGTCGTCCCAGCTCTCCTCGACCTACCAAGCCGCGTGCGCCGGCGCGGATGAAGTGAGTGAGCGGGTCGAGGTGCGCGTCATCGACACCCGCACCGTGACCTTGGGCCAGGGGATGATCGTGCTCGAAGCTGCCCAGGTCGCAGCCGCGACGGGCGATCTCGGTGATGCCGAGGCTGCCGCCAGGGCGGTCGTCCCGAGAATCCGCGTCTTCGGGGCCCTCGACACCATGGACAACGTCCGCAAGGGTGGTCGCATCGGAACGGCAAGGGCCCTCTTGGGCTCGATCTTGTCGATCAAGCCGATCGTCGAGATCCGAGACGGAGTCGCCGTGGCCGAATCACGCCAGAGGACGCGTGGCGGTTCGCTCGAGTACCTAGCCAACAAGCTGAGAAACGCCGGTGAGCTGGAAGGGCTCGCCGTCGTCCACGCCGCCGCTCCGGACCTCGACACCTTCCTCGGCATGATCGAGGACGTCTACCCCCGAGACGAGATCCTCGTCAACTACCTCGGCCCCGTCATCGGGACCCACGCCGGGCCGAGATGCATCGGCATCTGCTACCGGCTCGCGCAGACCGCGGCCCGCTAACCTATCGCGCATGTCTCCTGAGCAGACCCCCCGAGACGACTGGGCTGCGCAGCTCACCGAGAAGCTCGGGCAAGTCGTCGAGCTCATCCGCGACCACACCGTCCGGCCGGTGCAGACCTTCGTCGGCGCGGCCATTTTCGGCACCTTGGCCATCTTCGTGGTCGTCTTCGTCGTCGTGGCGCTCGCCATCGGCCTCGTCCGCCTCTTGGACAACGAGGTCTTCGATCAAAGGGTGTGGGCGAGCTACCTGTTGATCGGTGGAATCTTCGTGCTCACCGGGACGTTTATCTCCAGGATGCGCCACAGCCGGACCTGACCGGCCGGGCACGAAGAGAAAGCGACACAAATGGAGTCCGGCGCGACACGCGACCTGGTGATCCTCGGCTCGGGGCCCGCAGGCCTCACGGCCGCCATCTACGCAGGACGGGCCGAGCTGCATCCGCTCGTCCTGGAAGGTGAGCCTTCGTCCTCTAGCGACCAGCCGGGCGGTCAGCTCATGTTGACGACGGACGTGGAGAACTTCCCGGGCTTCACCCACGGTGTGCTGGGTCCTGAGCTGATGGTATCGATGCGGGCCCAGGCGGAACGATTCGGCGCCGAGATCCTGACCGAGAGGGCGTCGAGGGTCGACGTGGACTCGGTGCCGATCGCCGTGTGGATCGGTGATCCCGCCGCGCCTGAGCCGACGCTGAGGACAAGGACCCTGATCATCGCCACAGGCGCCCGTTCCCTCATGCTCGGGCTCGAGAACGAGGCCCGCCTGCTCGGCTATGGAGTCTCCACGTGTGCGACCTGCGACGGGTTCTTCTTCCGCGGCAAGCAGATCGTCGTCGTAGGCGGCGGCGACTCCGCCCTCGAGGAAGCGCTTTTCCTTACGAAGTTCGGCGACTCGGTGACCATCGTGCACCGTCGCAAAGAGCTGCGCGCCTCCAAGATCATGCAGGACCGGGCGTTCACGAACGAGAAGATCACGTTTCGCTGGGACTCGGTGGTGACAGATGTACTCGGTGGCGACCGCGTCACCGGGGTGCGGGTGCGTGATGTCAACACGGGCGAGGAGTCGGAGCTCGCCGCCGACGGCGTCTTCGTCGCCATCGGGCACGCCCCGAGCACGGAGCTGTTCGCCGGGCAGCTCGAGATGGACAAGGCCGGTTACCTCCTCACCCGGGAAGGGACAAGGACCAACGTGCCGGGAGTGTTCGCTTGTGGCGACGCCCAGGACCACATCTACCGGCAGGCCGTCACGGCCGCCGGCTCCGGGTGCATGGCCGCCATCGACGCGGAGCGATACCTGTCATCGCTCACCGAAAGTTGACTACAAGGAGAATGGAATGAACGACGTCATCACCGTCAGCGACGACACCTTCGACGAAGCGGTCGGCCTCTCGGACATCCCGGTAGTGGTCGACTTCTGGGCCGAATGGTGCGGACCTTGCAAGATGGTGGCCCCCATTCTCGACGAGATCGCCGACGCGCACAGCGGCAAGCTCAAGGTGGCCAAGCTGAATGTCGACGACAATCCCCGCACTGCGCAGCGGTTCCAGGTGATGAGCATCCCGACACTGCTGCTGTTCAGGAACGGCGAGGCCCAAGCCCGCATCGTCGGAGCGAGGAGCAAGACCCAGATCCTGTCGGAGTTCGAGCCCTTTCTCTAACAGACGGCTGAACATAGGGCAAAGACCCGCAGGACGGGCGCTACCGGGCAGTGCCCGTCGTCTCCTACCATGTGCGAGATGACCGACCGGCTGCGGTGCCCGGGGCAATGAGCCGCGCACGGGCAGTCACGCCTCGAGTCGATCTCCTGCCACTTCGTGAGGGCGATGCCGGCGAACCAGTGGCCGACCTGCAAGAACGGCTCTGCCGGCTCGGCTTCGACCATGGCCTTGACAGCCCGGGGGTCTATGCGACCGGGACCGCGCTTGCGGTGCAGGAGTTCCAGTCCCAGCGCGGTCTTCACGATGACGGCGTTTGCGACCGCGAGACGTGGTCGAGCCTCGTCGAGGCTGGCTTTCACTTGGGTGACCGGCTCTTGTACCGCCGCATCCCGATGCTGCACGGTGACGACGTCGCCGAGGTGCAGCGCAGGCTGAGCGGGCTCGGGTTCGATCCCGGCGGCGTCGATGGGATCTTCGGCGAAGGCACCCATCTCGCGCTTGCCGAGTTCCAGCGAAACGTTGGCCTTGTGACAGACGGGATCTGCGGTCCGCTGACACTCGCTGAGTTGACCCGCGTCGCCCCTGTCCAGGGCGGGGCAGATCTCGTGACGCCCTTGAGGGAGCAGCTCAAGGTTGCCGCGGCCCCAGCCACGCTCGCCTACAAGCAGATCGCCGTCGGCGAGGAAGGTGGCTTTGCCACCGGTGTCGCCGCGGTTCGCCGTGCGCTCATCGGAGCGGGGGCTCGTTCCCTCGAGCTGCACGACCCCGATCCGCTCGCCCAGGCGCTCGCCGCGAACACGGCGAAGGTTGACTGCTATGTCGGCCTTCGGCTCGAACCAAGGCACGGTGACGCCACGACCTACTTCTACCGTGGCTTTCGCTACGAGTCGCTGGCGAGTCGCCAGCTCGCCGAGCTGCTTGTGGACACGGCAGCCGCACGGCTCGGTCTCGGTAACGCTGGCGCCCACGGGATGGCCGACGTGATCCTACGGCGAACGGCCATGCCGGCGGTGGTGCTTGAGCTCGGGTCGCCTCGTCAAGTGGCGATGAAGACCTCGCAGCTCGGAGCAGCAGTCCAGGAGGCCCTGGAAGGCTGGCTCGGCATGAGTCGGGAGTGAAGTGTCCACAACCTCATGCACAGGTTGTGGATCAACTTGGACCAACAGTAGAGGTCTAGAGGGTAACGCCAAAGTAAACTCAGAATGAGAGATCGGCGTACAAATGGCCCTGAACAGGGATAATGCTCACCACCGAAAGTGACGACGGCTCGTGATTATTTTCACATCTTGTGGAAAACGGAGAGAACGAGGGCGTCTCGGGCGAGAGACCTCGATCTCAGGTGTAGGTCTCTCCGATGATGACGCGGTAAATACGTTCCAGATCGTCCAAGGTGGCGAACTCGATCACAAGTTTGCCCCGCTTCCCGCCCATATCGACTTTGACCCGAGTGTTCAGTCTTTCCTCCAAGAGCTCCTCGAGGTCGTGAACGCCCGGCGGTCGAAGCGAGTGCCCGGCCCTTGGTGTCGCAAGCCCGGGCGCCGCGGCCTGATCACCATCGGGTGCACCCGCCCCGTCAGGGCCTTCTTCGGCCTGTGCCTCGCGCATAGCCTGGCGGACCAGCTCTTCTAGTGCTCGGACGGAAAGGCCGCCGTGGATCGCCTCACCGGCGAGCCGCTCTTGCAGGATCCGGTCCGGCGTGGCCAGCAAGGTTCGGGCGTGCCCTGCGCTGAGCTGACCGTCGCGCACGTAGCGCTGGACCGTCGGCGGCAACTGGAAGAGCCGTAGCGCATTTGTGATCCCAGCCCGCGATCGGCCCACCCTGCGCGCGACCTCCTCGTGGGTCAGGTTGAATTCCTCGATCAACTGTTGGTAGGCACCAGCCTCGTCGAGAGGGTTGAGGTCTTCGCGATGCAAGTTCTCCACGAGAGCCTCTTCGAGGCTCATGGCGTCGTCGGCTTGGTGGACCAGGGCCGGAATCGACTGAAGGCCCGCCCGCCGGGCTGCCCGGCACCGACGCTCACCGGCGATCAATTCGTAGTCTTCGGGACCGACCTCTCGTACGAGCACAGGTTGGAGGATGCCGACGGCCTTGATCGAATCAACGAGTGCAGATAGGCCCTGCTCACCGAACTGGTTGCGAGGTTGGAACGGGTTCGGCCGGATGCGGGCGAGCGGGACTTCCCGAAGCATGGACCCGGTAGAGGTCACCGATGTCGACGGGATGAGCGCCCCCAGTCCCTTGCCCAATCCGCTACGCCGGACCACCGCTGACCTCCTTCGCGAGCTCTCGGTAGGCGATGGCACCCCTCGAGGCCGGGGCATGCACGGTGATGGGCTCGCCGAACGACGGCGACTCTGAGATGCGGACCGTTCGCGGGATGACGTTCTTGCAGACGGCAGCTCCGAAATGCGTGCGCACCTCCGCTATGACATGGTCGGCCAGTCTCGTCCGCGAGTCGTACATGGTCAAGACCATGGCCGACACCTCGAGCTCAGGGTTGAGGTTGGCCCGCACCAGCTCGACGTTCCTGAGCAGCTGGCCCAGACCCTCCAGGGCGTAGTACTCGCATTGGATCGGCACGAGCACCTCGCTCGCCGCCGCAAGGGCATTGACCGTGATCAAGCCCAAAGAAGGTGGGCAGTCAATGAGGACGTAGGCGAAGTCCTCCCTTATCGGAGCAATGACTCGTTTCAGGCGGAGCTCGCGGCTGAAGGCGGAGACAAGCTCGATCTCCGCTCCAGCCAGATCGATCGTTGCCGGGGCGAGGAATAAGTTCTTTATGCTCGTCGGTTCTACGCAGTCCTCCAGAGGCACGTCGCGGAGAAGCACGTCGTACATCGAGAAATCGAAATTCCTCGCCTCGATCCCGAGGCCGGTCGTGGCGTTGCCCTGAGGATCGAGGTCCACGATCAACACTCGGTACCCGAGGTCGGCGAGGGAGGCACCGAGATTGACGGTGGTCGTCGTCTTGCCGACGCCTCCTTTTTGGTTGGCGACTGCGATCACCCTGGGCAGTGGCCGCACCGGGCCTTCAGCGGGTGTCTCCGCGCCTTCGTGGATCTGATGAGGTGTGCCTGGATCCTCGGATCCTGCCACTGTGCCCATTACCGGACGTTCGTGCTCGACTGGTTGATCTCGGTCGTCATCCTCGTCGTCGTTCATCACACCTTCGGTTCGAGGGGAGTGTTCCACGTGAAACATCTGCGACCCGAACGACTGGAGGTCTCGTCGGTGTCAGGCAGCTTCAAGGCGAGCATAACGCGCGCGCCAGCGCCGAACCTCTGAAGGCGGACAGGCCCGCTCGGCACGACGACCGGTCACGATTCGTTCAGCAGCTGCTCCAGCCGGGCGGCCACCAGTCGATAGCAGGACACCGGGATCAAGTGCACGCCGTGAAAGACCCCTGTGCCTCGGATGGCCAAAAGAAGCTCGCAAGCGGCCTCGATCCCGGCTTTCGGGTCGCGGTCCACCCGTTCAACGAGCTGGGTCGGGATGTCTATGGCAGGGATCGTCTTCGCCAAACTACGCGCCATCGCCGTGCTGGCCAGAACGATGACGCCGGCATAGATGGCGTTTTCGGGCCGCTCTCGCTCCTGCCAGCGCAACAGCGCCTCGAGTGAGAAGCCAACCTGCAAGAACAAGAAGTCGGCTTCTCTTTTCCATGCAGGAAGCTGGCCAAGGTTCGCGACGGCCCCCAGGCGCAACCTGCGGGATCTCATGAGCCCGGTCGTGAGATCGAAGGCCCTGGCCTCGCGCAACATTGTCTGGACCGTGAGCTCGCTCGTACGGCCTCCGACACGCGGCTCGTCACCACGTACCAAGAGGAACTGGTCCACTCCATAGGCTTCCGCCGTCAACAGGTCACGCTGGAAACCGAGCAGATTACGGTCCCTGGCGTTCAAACAGGCGATCGACCGACCGCCCATCTGCTCGACCTCATGGGCGACGGCGATGCTCGAGACAGTCGCCCTGCCGATGTGGTTGTCCGGTATGAGGAATGAGCCCGCGATCGAGCTCAGCACGCCGATCTGGTGCCTCACGTGCTTGAGGTCCGGCCGAGTGGAAGGCTCGATCTCGCAGACGAGCTCGAAACTGGCTGCTGACATCGCCACAGACTATCGAGGCTTGGAGCTCGAGGGTCGCCTCAAGAAAACAGCGGCCGTTTCCCTGGGATCCCTGGCCGGCGGGGATATCGATCCGGGCAGGGGGCGGCCTGTCTGAGCACGGCGAGCCCGAACGGGTCGCGCAAGACGAGTTCCGGTGCCAGGCCGAGCTCGGCACATCCCTCTGCCGGCCAACGATCGGCTCCTGGCAAAGGACCCGCGGCCGGCCAACCATCCGCCACCAGACGAGTGCCCGCTTTGTGCGCACCGGCATGAGAATTCTCCTCCGGGGGCTCGGAAACGATCAATCGGCCGCCGACCTGAAGAAACGGTGCCGCGCACTCGGCCGTCACGGCAGGTGGTCCGAAGCTTCTGGCGACCACTGCCGTAAAGCTTCCCCGGTACCGTCTCTCGCGTCCGAGCTCCTCGGCCCTCGCCCTGACTATTTCCACCCGCGGTGCAACCTCGAGCCTCTCGACAGCCCAGGACAGGAACTCGACCGAGCGGCGGCCGGAGTCGACCATGACGAGTCGGAGGTCCTGATCCTCGACGGCGAGCACGAGGCCGGGCAGGCCACCACCTGATCCGAGCTCGAGAACTGGGCCGTCCACTGCCTCGAGCAGCAGCGCGCGGAGGAAAGCCTCTGAATGAGCGATCTGCGTCTCTATGGGCAGTCTGCCGACCAGGGACCTCCGTTGTGCCTCCAACAGAACGACGGCGAGAGGGGAGCCGCCGGCTCCGAGCTCCGTCATGTTTCAGGTCCCTCGCCCGTAGGGCGAGTTCTGAGACACCTCTTGACGTTCAGCTCAGGTCTGCAGGCTCGCTCGAGTAGTCCTCGGGGTCCTCTGCCGAGTCAACTGCAGATGCCGAGGACAGGCGGATCACGACGTAGCGGCGTGGCTCTAAGCCCTCCGAGATCGTCTCCAGGCCCTCGAGCTCGTTGACGGTGTCATGAACCACCTTCCGGTCAGACGGTGACATCGGCTCGAGCGCTTCGGGCACCCCGGTGCGCAACACGTCACTGGCGGCTTCGAGGACGAACTGGCGCAAGGCTGCGGCCCTGCGCTCGCGGTAGCCGCCGACATCGACGACGATCCTGCTTGTGTGCTCGTCCGTGTGTCTCTGCACGACCGTGCGTGTCAGTTCCTGCAGGGCCTCCACCGTCGCGCCCTTGGGGCCCACCAGAAGTCCAAGGTTGTTGCCGTCCACACTTATGTAGATGTCGCCGTCCTCAGTCCGGCGCGCGCTTGTGGTTGCGTCGATCCCGAAGCGTGCGACGACCTCCTTGACGAAGTCACACGCGAGCTGTTGCTGGGTCTCGATGCTCATTTCCGCCTCCTTAGGTGATCCACTCCCGCGACCAGCGCCACTCGAAGCCTTATCTGCCGTCGACTCCGAATCGTTAGAGAGCCGTTCGCGACCCCCTCGTCCCCGGCTCCGTGAACGTCGCCGGCCGCCCGCGGGTGAACTCCCGGAGGCATCGGCACCTGGATCCGTTGCGTCCCCGGGTTCTTTCACGGCCCGAGTACGAGAGGTCCGTGAGCCATTTTGAGCCGCTCCTTGAGCTTGGCGGCCCTGGGCGCGCGAGGTGCCTGCAGACCCACCAGCCCCTTTCCCGCGGCGTTCCTCCCCCTCAGATCTCTCAGTCGGCTTGGTGGTGGTACTTTCGGAACGACTCGTTTGAGCTTGGCGACGATGCCCACGCTCGGCCCCGCCCACAGCAGTTCGGGGTCGGTGCGAAGGCCGCTTCGCACGGGGTTGAATCGGGCGCACCCGGGCCCTGATCCTGGCACTGCTTCGTCTCAGGCCGAACATTCCGGATCTCGGCTCTTCCACGACGACGATCTCGGCGTCCTTCTCCGCTACGCCAAGCTGCTCGAGCGCCGCCTCTACGGCTTCCTCGACCGTCCTCCCGACCGTCTCGACCCATTCCACGGACTATCGGCCCCTCCGCGGGCGCTTATCCCTGGAGCGGGGCTGCGACTTCGTCCCCCCACCAGAGCCTCCGGAGCCGGACGGCCGTTGGGCCGGCTTGCGGGCGCTGGACCCGTTCCTTGAACCATTCTGGTTCGTCGTCGGCTTCGAGCCATTCGTCGTGCCGCGCCTGGGCCCGCCCGTCGCTGCGGTCCTCTGCCGCGGCGCTGGTCTCGCCGGCCCGGTGCTTGGCTCGGCTGAACCTCCAGCCGCTGCCGCTTCGCGCATGCGGGCAAGGAAGCCCTTGCCGGCGGTGCCCTCCGGGCCCGCGCCCGCACTCTTGCCAACAGCGGTGCCACCAGGGCCCGTAGCGGTGGTGAGCTCCGCGTGCTTTCGAGAACTGAGCTCGCGGATGGCCGCGACGATCGTCGGGTCGTGCTTGTACATCCATTCCTGCTGCCCGACGCGGAACAAGCTCGAGACGATGAAATAGACACCGACTCCGGCAGGAAGCGCGATGTAGAGCACGAGGAAGATGAGCGGCATGTACTTCTGCATCTGCTGCATCTGCTGGTTCGCTTGCGAGGCCGCCGGGTTGCGGTTGGTCACCTGCCAGATCGAGACGTACTGGAGGCCAACGGCGATGAGCACCAGCAGCGCGTAAGGGATGACGTCGACGAGATGAGGCTGATGGGTGCGGACCGAGTCGGCGAGGTTGATGCCGAGGACGTGCATCTCGCCGTGGGCTCTTATGAGGTCGCGGTACATCCGGCTCGTCTTGGGAATGTTCTGCGGCGTCGCCTGGGTGAGCACCTTGCCGTGGACGATGATCTTGTGTCCGGCAGCGTTGAGCACATCGGCCGTCTTCGAGAGGCCGCGAACGACGTCGTAGAGGACGATCAGGACCGGGAACTGGAGGAACATCGGCAGGCAACCCCCCGTCGGGTTCACGCCATTCTCGCGATAAAGCGCCATCACCTCCTCGTTCATCTTCTGGCGCAGCTCTTGACGCTCCGCAGTCGGCATCCCCGGCTTGGCCTTGTAGCGGTTCTGGATCTTCTTCATCTCCGGCGCCAGCAGCTGCATCCGCATCATCGAGCGGGCGCTGGCGCGCGTGAGGGGGAAGACGACGATCATCACAGTCACCGTCAAGAGCGCGATCGCGACGGCGTAGTTCGGGATCAATCCGTAGAAAAAGGCGAGGACATACCCGATGAGGACGAAGATCGGGTGCAGGATCGTGCCGATCAGGGAAGTGCCCGCCTTGGCGGTATGGGTGGCAGCCGCAAACAACATCTCGGACCTCAGCTCGGGACCGGGTCGAAGCCCCGGCTGCCGAACGGGCGGCACCGAGCGACGCGCCTCATCGCCAGCCAGGTTCCCCGCAGCGACCCGTGCAGCTCGATGGCCTCCATGGCGTAAGACGAGCATGAGGGGACAAAGTGGCAAGGTGATGGCCGGCCGGCTCGCAAAGCCTGGTAAGCGCGCAACAACACGAGCAATGCCCGTGCGACCGGCGCGGGCGTGGTGCGGACGGACGTCATTGGGCGGCCACCTGGCTTGCCCGCTGCATCGCTTCGATCACCCTTGTCCTCAACTCCTGAAACGGGAGATCACGAACTCCCTGGTCAATGCCCACGAGGTAGGCCCCCGCAGGAATCGATGCCGTCGCCTCGGCCATGACCGCCCGTAAGCGGCGACGGAACCGATTGCGCTCGACTGCGGTCCCCACCTTCCGTGGCACGGCAAAAGCGAATCGCCAAACCTCATCGCTCTCTTGTGCAGGTAAGAACTGTACCCGCACTGGTCCCGACCAGGCGCGTCGCCTCGAACGTCTCAGCTGGGCAAACGCCCTTCGGCCCCGTACCGGCTGAGGGCGTGGGCGCTGAGCTCGTCCGTCAAGAACCGGCCGCACAATGCCCATTGTCGTCGGGAGTCGAAACGATGTCGCAACGTGGCTCAAGCCGACAGCCGAACCCGCCCGCGGCGGCGACGTGCTTTGAGGACCGCGCGACCGGCGCGCGTTGACATTCGATGGCGAAAGCCGTGCCTTCTCGCCCTCTTGCGGGTGTTTGGTTGGAAGGTCTGCTTCATCTCAGCCTCGTTTCGTTCGTACCGGTGACGCACGTCTGGGGTGACTCCCGACGCGGCATGGGCCGGTGAAGCAGGTGCAATCGACCCGCCAAGATCCACCTCCGCATCTGGCGCGCGAGAACACGGGTCCACCAGACGGCAGGGACCGGCCCGAGTAATTTAGCGCACGATCCGTCTCGGGGCCACCGGTTGCCCCGAGGCAAGCGTCGCGCCGGCGCTGTACGATTCCCACACACCCTGCGAGCTCGCCCCGCCGTCCACACCTGTGGATGCCGGTGTGGAGAACTTCTCGACCGGAGGGCCTCGAGCTGGTGACAGAAGCACAGCAACTGTGGAATGACTGTTCGGACGCCCTGCGCTCGCAGGTATCCGAGGCAACATGGCGGGCCTGGTTCTCGCCGATACGTCCTGTCGCGGTCGCGAACGGGACCTTGGTGCTCGCGGTGCCGAGCGGGGTGGTTCGCGACCGTCTCGAGGGGAGGTTTCACAGCCTCGTCCACGATGCCCTCCTCGACAGCTCGGGCAAAGAGGTCCAATTCCGCTTCGACGTGCAGATAGACGACCCGGGACCCGAGGAGCTCGCACCGAACCGGGAAGAAGGGCGGCGAACTGACTACGGCGCGCCGGCTCTGAACGTCGTCGCCCGCAATGGCAAGCCGGCGCCGGCAAGAGTTAAGGACGCGCCGGGCGCCGACGATGTCCCGCTCAACCCGAAATACACCTTTGAGACCTTCGTTACCGGACCTTCCAATCGCTTCGCCCACGCTGCCGCCTTGTCGGTGGCAGAGGCGCCTGCACGCTCGTACAACCCGTTGTTCGTCTACGGCGCCGCCGGGCTCGGAAAGACGCACCTCCTGCAAGCCGTGGGCAATTACGTGCACGAGAACTTCTCGCGCATGCGCGTCCGTTACGTCTCGACAGAGACGTTCATGAACGAGTTCGTCGAGACGCTTCGTGCCAAGGACGACATGGGCGCCTTCCGCAGGCGTTATCGGGAATGCGACCTGTTGCTCATCGACGACGTGCAGTTCATGGACAAGAAGGAGTCGCTGCAAGAAGAGCTCTTTCACACGTTCAACTCGCTCTACGGCTCCTCCAAGCAGATCGTGCTCACCTCCGATCGTGCCCCCCGGGCGATCGCGACCCTTGAGGACAGGCTTCGCAGCCGACTGCTGTCAGGCCTGACGACCGATATCCAACCCCCCGAGCTCGAGACCCGCATCGCCATCTTGCGCACCAAGGCCGAACACGAGCACGCGGTCGTCGGTGACGATGTACTCGACTTCATCGCCACCAAGGTCAAGGAGAACATTCGTGAGCTCGAGGGAGCGCTCATCCGCGTGACTGCCTACGCCAGCTTGAACCGTCAGCTGCTGACCCGTGAGCTCGCCGAATCGGTCCTGGCGGATTTCGTGGCCTCCAATCAGCCACGACAGATCACTTCCCAGCAGATCATCGAGATCAGCGCCAGGCATTTCGGCTTCAGTGTCGACGAGCTCATCGGTCCCAGTCGGCGACGTCCCCTCGTGATCGCCCGCCAGATCGCGATGTACCTGTTCCGTGAGCTCACCGACTTCAGCTACCCCGCCATCGGCAGAGAATTCGGGGATCGGGATCACACCACGGTAATTCACGCCGTGGAGAAGATCGCTGGGCTCATGAAGGAGCGCCGCCAGGTGTACGACCAAGTCACAGAGCTCAGCGTCCAGATCAAGAACGGTTTATGATCTGTGGATAACGTCCTTGTCGTCAGGGGATGAGCCTCTTGTCCGTCCCCAGGCGTCACCGGCCGTGGGCGACAGGCTGTGCGATCAGAGGATAACTGCCTTGAGGGCACGACCCTCCCGAACAGGACGAAGCCTGGGTTATCAACAATCCCCAGGACCTACTACTCCTGTTGTCTTTTTCTCTAATTAGGAAGGAGTAGAGCATTCCGTGAAGTTCCGTGCCGATCGAGACACGCTTCTGGAGACCCTCGTGACCGCGTCGAGGGCGACGAGCGCCCGTTCCGGACCCAGCTTTGGCGTCGCCGGCCTACGGCTTGTCTTACGCGGGAAGCACCTTGAGGTGTGTGGATCGGATCCCGATCTCGTGATTGAAGCCCGTTGCGAGGTTTTAGGCGAGTCCGATGGCTCAGTTCTCGTGCCCTCTCGCCTGGTCGTCGACATCGTGCGTTCCTTCGACCCCGGCGCCGTGTCCGTTGTCGCCGGCGACGAAGAGGTGCGCTTTTCCTCAGGACGGGCAGAGTTCGTCGTGAGAGTTGCCGTCGGCGCTGAGATAACCCGTCTCGGCGTGCCTGAGCAGCAAGGCATCGAGATCCCGGCCTCTCTTTTTGCGGATGGTCTTCGTCAAGTCGTCCGGGCGGCTCTCGTCGACGACTCGCGCGCCCCCCAGCTGACAGGGGTGCTGATGGTCGCGACCGAGAGCGGACTCAGGCTCATTGCCACCGACTCGTACCGGCTCGCCTTTCGCGACTTCGCTGGGATGAAAGTAGTCGAGCCCGATCGCCAGGTCCTCGTTCCGGCAAAGGCCCTAGCGGAGGTGCAACGCCTGGCGGCCGCCAAGGCCGACGGCGACCGCATGATCGTTTTTCGTTACAGCGACCTCGATGCGGTGTTCGAGCTCGATGACGTCCGGGTCACGACGCGACTCTTGCGGGGTCAATTCCCCGAGGTGGAAAGGCTGATCCCGCCGTCTTACGCCTATCATCTCCGTGTCCCGCGTGACGATCTCGAAGCCGCATTGCGAAGGGTCCGTCTCGTGGTGAGAGACACCAAGGACGCCACGACACCGGTACGCCTGGCGCTCCACGACGGTGGGGTCGATCTCACCGTGCTCACACCCGAGAGCGGCCGGGCCGAAGAGAGCGTCGAAGGGGATTTCCAGGGCGACGATCTGACTGTGGCGTTCAACCCGGGCTACCTCTTGGACGGGGTCGAAGCGGTTCGGTCCGACACCCTCGTCCTGGAGGTGAACGATCCCGGCAAGCCTGCCCTGGTGCGAGGTGACGGCGAGGACGAGTACCGGTACCTGTTGATGCCAGTGAAGGTGTCCTGAGAGCTCAGATTCCCAGATGGACGAGACGGTTGTCGTGCGGCTCGAGCTGCACGATTTCCGCAACTTCGAAACCGTCGAGTTTCGCCCGTCACCTGACGGGTTGACCGTGGTGCAAGGTGAGAACGGCGCCGGAAAGACGAGCCTTCTCGAGGCCATCGCGTACTGTTCCACACTTCAGTCCTTTCGGGGGGTGCCCCGTGAGGCAGTTGTGCGGCAAGGCACAAGCGAGGCGAAGGTGCGCTGCGACGTCTTGGTCGGAAAGCGCAAGGTGGAGATCGAGGTGGACGTGCTGACCGGCCGGCGCGACCGGGCTTGGCACAACGGGCAGAGAGTGCCCGGCACACGAGGGCTCCTCGAAGTACTACGGACGACATTGTTCACTCCGGATGATCTCGTGCTCGTCAAGGGCCCGCCGGCCGGCCGGCGCGACTTCCTTGACGAGGTACTTGCCGGGTCACATCCCCGCCTCGGCGCTGACCGGGCCGCGCTCGACCGTGTGCTCAGGCACCGCAACGCCCTCTTGCGCCAGCTCGGCGGCCGTCTGGGTTCGGACGCGGCGACGACGCTGGATATCTGGGACGAGCGGTTGGCCCAGGTCGGTGAGCGCCTCGCTTCTTCCCGCTCGGGGATTGTGGCTGCTCTCTCACCGCATGCCGCCGAAGCCTTCTTGGTCCTCGCTGGCGAGGCCGGCCGCCTCGAGATGCGTTATGAGCGCTCCTGGAAGGGGACGTTGCGCGACGCCCTCGTCGCTTCGCGAGTCGAGGACCTGCGCCGTGCGACCACGACCGTCGGTCCGCAACGTGACGAGCTCGAACTCGAAGCGGGCGGGCTTGACGCCCGCACCCGGCTCTCACAGGGACGCCAGCGCTGTGTCGCCCTTTCGCTTCGACTCGCGAGCCACCGCCTCATGACGGAGATCACAGGTGCCGCGCCGGTACTGCTCCTCGACGACGCCTTCTCCGAGCTGGACGAAGGAACGGCCCGGGCACTCGTAGGCGAGCTGCCCGCAGGTCAGGCGCTCCTGACCACTGCGGGCGAGCTGCCCCCCGGGGCGGTTCCCAAGCTCGTGGCCAAGCTGGTCGGCGGTAGGCTCCAGCAGTGAAGAGTCACCGGGTGGGGTCAGCACCGACCCATGGCGAGCCTATCGCCACCCAGCCGTGGGACGGGGAGACGGACACGTCCCCAGCCGTGCCCATAGGGGCTGCTCTTGATCAGCTGTTGCATCAACGGGGAATGGAGGACGCTCTCGTCCTCGGCCGTGTTGCCGGTTGCTGGGAGGAGGTTGTCGGTCCCGAGATCGCCCGTCAGGTTCATCCTCGGCTCGTGCGCGGTCGCGAGCTCGTCGTCTCGGTTGAGCACCCTGCCTGGGCGACAGAGCTTGAACTTGCCGGATCCGCGGTGCTGAGCCGTCTGGCGGAAAAGCTAGGAGAAGCGGCCCCGCAACGCCTCAGCGTCCGTGTGGAGCCAGCGCCGCGCAGGTAGACTGGAGGCATCGTCGGGAGCCGTACCCGCATCGGTCAAAGGGTCATTCTCCGGCCTTGTTCGCCCACCATCGTGGAAGGTCGCGCCCATGGGCTTGGACAGTGGTCAGAAGGACGACACCGACCAACCTGACGACGCGGATTACAAGAAGGAGCACGACAACGTGGTTTCTATGCCGGTGACGCCCGCTTCGTACGAGGCGGAGGACATCACTGTGCTCGAGGGTCTGGAACCCGTCCGGTTGCGACCAGGCATGTTCATCGGCTCGACAGGGCCGACCGGGCTTCACCACCTGATCTGGGAAGTGGTCGACAACGCCGTCGACGAGGCGATGGCAGGCTTTTGCACCCGCATCGACGTCACCCTCCTCGCCAGTGGCGGCTGCCGGGTGGCCGACAACGGGCGGGGCATTCCCGTCGACCCGATCCCGGGCTACCCCGACAAGACGGCGGCAGAGGTCGTGCTCACGGTCCTGCACGCCGGCGGCAAGTTCGGGGGCGGGAGCTACAAGGTTTCCGGTGGCTTGCACGGGGTCGGGGTGTCGGTCGTGAACGCCTTGTCGACCCATCTCGTGCTCGAGATCGATAGGAGCGGTCAACGCCACCGGATGGAGTTCGTCGACGGGGGCAAGCCCGTAGAGCCACTTCGCGTCGTCGGTCCCTCACCCCGAGGTCGGACCGGCACCATAGTCACGTTCTGGCCCGACCCGACGATCTTCGAGGAGACGGAGTTCAGGGCACAGACCGTGCTCGAGCGGCTGCAGGTCATGGCTTTCCTCAATCGCGGTCTCGAGATCCGCTTCAAAGACGAACGGCCGAGCCATCAGGCCGAAGAGACCTATCGCTACACGGGCGGGATCGTCGACTACGTGAAGCACCTCAACACCTCCAAGGAGCCCCTTTTCCGCAAGGTGGCCTCCTTCGTCCAGGCCGAGCCTGACCAAGAGGTCGAGGTCGCCTTGCAGTGGAACACGGGCTACTACGAGAGCATCTACTCGTATGCGAACGGCATCGCGACCGGTGAAGGCGGCATGCACGAGGAGGGCTTCAAGAAAGGCCTCACGAACGTCATCAACAAATACGCCCGGCAGCGCAACCTTGTGAAGGAGTCTGCCGACAACCTCACGGGGGAGGACATCCGTGAGGGACTCACCGCGATCGTGTCAGTCAGATTGACGAATCCACAGTTCGAGGGCCAGACGAAAGCGAAGTTGGGCAACGTTTCCATCCGGTCGCTCGTCGAGAAAGCCACCAACGAGAAACTCGCCGAATGGCTGGAGGAGAATCCGAAGGAAGCCGGCCAGATCGTCCAGAAGGCACTCCTCGCCCAACGCGCCCGTGTCGCGGCGCGCCAAGCCCGAGACCTCACACGGCGCAAGAACGCTCTGGACGGGGCGGGTCTTCCGGGCAAGCTTGTCGACTGCTCGTCGCGCGACCCGCGCGAGTCCGAGCTGTTCATAGTCGAAGGACTCTCAGCGCTCGGCACCGCGCAGGACGCCCGCAACCCACGCACCCAGGCGATCTTGCCCATCCGGGGGAAGATCTTGAATGTCGAGAAGGCCCGGGTCGACAAGATGTTGAAGAACGCCGAGGTCCAGGCGCTGATCCTTGCGATCGGTGCCGGGGTGGCAGACGACTTCGACCTCGCCAAGATCCGCTACCACAAAGTGATACTTTTGGCCGACGCCGACGTCGACGGCTCACACATACGCACCTTGCTGCTGACGTTCTTCATGCGCCAGATGAAGGCTCTCATCGAGGCGGGCCATGTCTATGTCGCCCAGCCCCCGCTGTACTCGACACTGGTCGGCAACGCCAAGGTCTACCTGAAAGACGACGTCGAGCGGGCGCGGTTCCTCGTCGAGCACCCGAATCACACAAAGGAATTCCAACGCCTGAAGGGCCTCGGTGAGATGGACTTCACCGAGCTCCGGGACACGACAATCGACCCCGGTCTCCGGTCTCTTCTGCAGGTCACGATGGAGCAGGCGTCGATCGCGGACGACATCTGCTCGATCCTCATGGGCGACGATGTGGATGTGCGCCGCAGCTACATCCAGACCCACGCAAAAGACGTCCGTTTCCTGGATATTTGATCCTCGGCGCGGCTCCGGCCGGTAGGGGGTCGGCAGGGCCCGATTCTCAAGACAAGTAGCGGAGGCAGTGCGGTTCATGGCACGAGGTAACGGGAACAACTCGGATGCACCCGGTGACGGCGGCGCCGTGGTCGGTGCGATCGAGCCGATCGAGATCCAAGAGGAGATGGAGCGCTCCTTTCTCGAGTACTCCATGTCGGTCATCGTCTCGAGGGCGCTCCCCGACGTCCGAGACGGCCTGAAACCGGTCCACCGCCGGATCCTTTACGGGATGTCGGACACTGGGCTGCGTCCCGACCGACCCCATGCCAAGTGCGCCAAGGTCGTGGGCGACGTGATGGGGCGCTTCCACCCGCATGGCGACCTGGCGATCTACGACGCCCTGGCCCGCATGGCCCAGGATTTCAGCCTTCGGCATCCGCTCATCGACGGTCACGGGAACTTCGGTGCTCCGGGACCCGACGCCGGCCCCGCCGCGATGCGCTACACCGAGTGCCGGCTCGCTCCGCTAGCGCTCGCGCTGCTCGACGGCATCGACGAGGGGACCGTCGATTTCATCCCCAACTACGACGGCAACGAGGTTCAACCCGTCGTCCTGCCCGCGCGCTTCCCGAACCTCTTGGTCAACGGGTCCCAGGGCATCGCCGTCGGCATGGCCACTAACATTCCGCCCCACAACCTCGGTGAGGTCATCGACGCGACCTTGCACCTGCTCGAGCACCCCGAGGCGACGCCGGACGAGCTGATGCGTTTCGTCAAGGGACCCGATTTCCCTACCGGGGCACTGATTCTCGGGCGGGCTGGGCTGATTGACGCCTACCGGACCGGACGCGGCTCGGTCAAGCTGCGCGCGGTGGCGGAGATCACCGAGTCGCGTTCGGGCGCTGACCAGATCATCGTCACGGAGATCCCGTACCAGACCTCGGTGGCGGGCATAGAGATGAAGATCGCCGACGCCATCGACTCTGGTGAGCTGACGGGAATCAGCAGTGTGCAGAACGACTCGGCCGGACGCGTGTCACGCCTGGTCATCACCTTGAAGCGGGATGCGAACGCCAACGTCGTGCTGAACAACCTCTACAAGCACACGCCCCTCCAGTCCACCTTCGGTGTGCACGTGCTGGCTCTCGTAGACGGCGTGCCGCGGCTTTTGAATCTCGCCCAGGCTCTTTCCGCCTATGTGGCGCACCAGGTGGAAGTCGTCACGCGGCGATCGCAATTCCGGCTCCGCAAGGCACTGGCGCGTGCCCACATCGTCGAAGGCCTGCTTCGTGCCATCGACATGCTCGATGCGGTGATCGCGAGAATACGTGCCTCGGCGGACCGTCCTGAGGCGCGGACGAATCTGATGCAAGAGCCGTTCTCCTTCAGCGAAGAACAGGCAAACCACATTCTCGACATGACCCTCGGCCGGCTGACGCGGCTCGGCCGCAGTGAGCTCGAGACCGAGATGGCCCAGCTGAGGGAGACGATTGCGGAGCTCGAGGCGATCCTGGGCGACCCTGCCCGGCTTCGTGCCGTGATCTCCTCGGAGCTCGAGGCAATCAAGCAGCAACACGCCGAACCACGACGTACCCGCATCGTTCACGATCCGGGCGAGCTCTTCGTAGAGGACCTCATCGAGGACGAAGAGATCGTTGTCACCCTCACCCACGCGGGCTACATAAAGGCAGTCCCAGCCGACGCCTTCCGGGCTCAGGCACGCGGTGGCCGCGGGGTGCAGGGCACCAAGCTGAAAGAGGAGGACCTCATCGACCAGGTCCTCCACACGACTGCGCACTCGCACCTGCTCCTGTTCTCCAATCGGGGGAAGGTCTACCGGCTGCGGGCGCACGAGGTTCCCGTAAAGGAGCGCAACGCCCGGGGAACGCCGATAGTCAACCTCCTCCCACTGGAGCCGGGGGAGAGCATCCAAGCCATCGTCGAGACCCGGACATTCGATCCCGACGAGTACCTTGTGTTCGCCACCAAGAGCGGCCACGTGAAGAAGACGGCCTTCTCCGAGTACGACAAGTCGCGGCGTGAGGGCTTCATCGCCATCAACCTGAACGAAGGCGACGAGCTCGTCCGGGTCGTCCGCACAGGCGGGAACGACGACCTGCTGATGGTGTCCAGGCACGGCACGGCCATCCGTTTCGCAGAGTCCGAGGTTCGGCCCATGGGCCGCAGCACGGCCGGTGTCCGGGGGATGCGCCTACGCGCAGGCGACGAAGTCGTGTCGTGCGACGTGGCTCGCGACGGAGTGGACCTCCTGATCGTCACCGACGCCGGCTATGGCAAGCGCACCAAGCTCGACCACTTCAACTCCCAGACCCGGGGCGGTCAAGGCGTGCGGGGCATCAGGCTCACCCAACGGCGAGGAGCCGTCGTCGCAGCCCTCATGGTGTCCCTCGAGGACGAGATCATCGTCGTCTCCTCAGCAGGCGTGATGATCCGCACCTCCGTGCGGGAGATCGCAGCTCAAGGCAGGGACGCGACAGGTGTCAGGATCATGAACCTCGACGACGGCCAGACGGTTGCCGCGGTGACCAAGGTACCCCAGGAGACCGAGGCCCCTGCTGCCCAGCCCCGGCTGCCGATCCGTTGATCTGAGTTAGGTCGCTTCAGGGTTCGCGACGTGATTGGTGTAGCGTGACCGTTTCGTCGGGGCTATAGCTCAGCTGGTTAGAGCGCAGCACTGATAATGCTGAGGTCCTCAGTTCGAGTCTGAGTAGCCCCACCGGAAAAGCCCTGGTAGCAGTCTTGGCCCAGTTGCGTCGTTGTCATTGCCGCAGCAGAACTGAAGCCGTTCCCCGGTCTTTCGCCGGCCGTCGCGTCGGAGCCGGCGGCAACCGCGCGTCCCCGCGCACAGGACAGCCACCAAGGCCACGTGGTCCTCGAGCAGGACCTCTAGCCGCCCAACGCGGAAGTCCGGACCACCTAGAGCCCGCGCGCTTGTCAGGCGGTCCTGTTCGAGTCTCAAACCTCGACGAGTCTTTCCACCCGCCAAGGGCGTGGCCCAGCGACGAGCGCCTTTCCACCCGCCAAGGGCGTGGCCCAGCGGCTGGCTCGTCTACTGCGGAGGAGTGATGTTCCCGTCGGTGATCTCGGCGATCAGCTTCTTCCCTTGCGTCTTTATCGGGCCAGGAAGGGCGTAACGGGAGTTGAAGTCAATCTTCTCACCGCCGTTGCCGAGATCGATGACGAAGGTCGCCCCGCCGAGCGTGCCGCCTCGGATGTCTGTGAACATGTTCTCCAGAATCGGCGACCAGTTGTAGACCTCCGAAGAGACGACATTGTGCGGAGCTAGGCTCGCCATCGACCAGTCGTTGCCGAAGAAGGGCAGGTCGTCGTTGCGGGCTACGCCGAGGGCGCCGACGGAGGATTGTGTCGTGGCGGAAAGAACACTGACGCCATCTGCTACGAACGTCTTCGCGCATGTTTCCATGAGACTGTCGTCGCTGTAGGAGCCAGTGTAGACCTTGTGGACCACCATGGACTTCTTTGCGGCCATTGCACCGGCAGCGTAGCCGTCGATATAGAGCTTGTCGTCACCGGCTGCGATCGGGCCACATACCCCGAGCACATTACCCTTGCTCAGCTCCGCCGCCATATAGCCCTGAACGTAGCCACCCTCATTGGCGGCGGCTTCGTAGGCGAAAACATTACGAAGACCGAAAGTCGCACCCGCGGTACCCCAAGCAAAGGAGACTTTCGGGAACTTCGGTGCTAACTGCTCGATAGTAGACCCGTACTGCGAACCGTGAGCGATAACAAGATTATAACCTTTGGCTGCATACTCTTCGAGAATGTCAGCCGCGACAGTTGTCTCGTACTCGTTTTCTGAGACGGCGATTTGCAGGTGTTCGGAACTCTTGAGGCTCTCGAGCGCTGCATAGATGCTCTGCGTCCAGTTGAGGTCATTTGTCGCGCTCGGCGCGACAAGAGCTACCTTCAAGGTCGTTAGGCTTCGCGGCGATGATTGTGAGCGTGCCAGGATCGTTGTGGCCGAAGCGGTGCTAGCGTAAGCAGCGGTACCGAGCGCAATGCCGGCCGAAGCGAGCACGAGGATTACCCTTCTCCTTAAATCCATATACATGGTATTCCCTCCTTCATATACGTACGCTGTATCGATGCGCTTCTTTGAACGATCGACCAGCCTAGCCTCTGTGAGTAGGCTCGCCTGTAGAGGCGAAAGACCCTTTGGGAGAGGGAGCTTCGTCGGCCGCGTACACGTCTCGACGGAGACTAGGGATTCGAAAAGGTCCACCGGTGCCGGAACCCCTGTATGGGCTGCTCGTGCAGAGAAACATCCCCGAGGTGTGCTGACACCTCGGTGTCGAGGGGCAGGACTCGTAGCTCGGTGGGAGGGAGCGATCCCGCATCTCCCCTCTCCTGGTACCGCTTGCAGCTTGTGCCGACGGCTCGGTCAAGCGGCTGGCCGGCGCCGGTCGGTTGGCGGTGTGGTCCATGCGCCAGTCCTCGATAAGGATCTCGGCCTCGAGCAGGGAGTCGAAGCGCTGCCCGGTCTGATGCTCCCAGTCGAATCGGTAGGTCGCCCGCATCGCGCGTGATGGAATGTTCAGCATCATGCCCGACTCACCAAGCCCCCTGCCCGCACCTGCATCTGCCTCGGCTCTCACGATCGTGGAAGTGACGGAGGCCACTATCGAGGACTGGCGGCACGTGCACAATGTCGTGATCCACACAGCACCGCTGACTCGGGGTGAGGTACAAGAACGGGTCGGCTGCAATCGCCTGACGGTCGCCTACGCCGGTGACCGCTTGATCGGGTGCGCAACCGTAAGACCTCTCGACGACGTAGGCAACGTCACGGTCATTGTCCGGGTATTGCCCGAGCATCGCGGACGCGGCTACGGCCAGGAGCTCTTTGTCGAGGCTATGGAGGCCGCACGCGACCTCGGTGGGGCTGCAGTTGAGACCATCGTTCTGGCGTCGAATATCGACGGCCTACGATTCGCTCTTCGCCACGGGTTCGTAGAGGTCTCCCGTAACCTTCTCCCTGACCACGAGACAGCCTTCATCACCTTGCGGCTCGGGTAACGAAGCGACCGTCGCCCGCACTTTTGGCGCCTCCAGCGATGAGCTGGGCCTTGTCAGCTCGGCCAACGGGATCCGCAGTGTGGGGCCCGGGAAGACTCACTAACGTTGGCCGCGCGGGTGCTCAAGATCGGGGGTCGGATGCGGATAGTGGTCATCGGAGCAACAGGGCACATAGGTGGCTGTCTCGTTCCGCGGCTCGTGGAGGCGGGCCATGAGGTGATAGCCCTGAGCCGCCATGGGCTTCCTCGCTACGGTGGACACCCGAGCTGGGCAGAGGTGGTGAACGAGACGGTCGACCGGGACGCCGAGGAAGCTGCTGGCACGTTCGGTCGGCGAGTGGCCGAGCTTGAGGCTGATGCGGTGATCGACTTGATCTGCTTCGAGGTCGACTCGGCCCGGCAGCTTGTCGAGGCGCTGCGACCCCAGAGGACCTACCTCGTGCACTGCGGCACCATATGGGTGCACGGCCCGAGCGTTCTGGTGCCGACGACCGAGGACGCCCCCCGCAGGCCCTTCGGCCATTACGGGAAGGCCAAGGCGGCGATTGAGGACCTCCTCTTGGAGGAGAGCCGGAGCGGAGGAGTGCCAGTCGCTCTGCTCCACCCCGGGCACATCGTCGGACAGGGCTGGGTGCCGGTGAACCCGGCGGCGAACGGTGAGTTGTCCGTATTCGAACGCCTGGCTTCTGGTGAAGAGCTGACCCTTCCCAACCTCGGGATGGAGACGCTTCACCACGTGCATGCTGACGACGTGGCGCAGGCCTTCGCTTTGGCTGTCGAGCGCCCGGATGTGGCCGCGGGCGAGTCCTTCCACGTGACATCCGAGCGTGCGATAACCCTTCGAGGCTATGCGGAAGCGATCGCAGAGTTCTTCGGCCAACCGAGCCGCCTCGCCTTCCTTGGCTGGGAGGCGTGGAGAAAGAGCGTGACGGAAGCCGCCTCCCAGACGACCTGGGACCATATTGCACACAGTCCGTCCATGAGCATCGACAAGGCAAAGCGCCTCCTCGGTTACACCCCGGCGTACTCGTCGCTCGAGGCGGTCCAGGGCTCGCTCGCCTGGCTCGTCGCCAACGGCCACCTGGAAGTTGCCAGGTGGGGATGACGGCCGTTTCAGGCTCGGGACCAAGAGCTGAGCAGCTGATGAGGAGTGACGGTTGTCTGTGTCAGATGGCATGCCACGATCCACGAAGGCGGCAGGTCCCGAGCCAAGACCTATCCTCTTGCTGCCCGGAGCGGATCCTGCAAGCCGGCGTCGGGTCGCTGAATCCGTCTGCTCCCAGCGAGAGTTGCTAGGCCAGCGAGAGTTGCTCTCAGGGCAGTGAGGTCCATGGTCATTCGAATCGAACCGGGGTCCCCGCCGGAGGACAGTTGTGTCTGCGGCGCGGTCCATCACGTCCCGATCGACGAGGTCGTGATCGACGACCGTGCCTTCGAGCGCCTCGTCGCCTACGCCGTGAGCCGCCGGTGGTCGCGGCCGTTCGTCGTCATGGACGCGAACACCGAGGAGGTGGCGGGATCGCGCGTCGTCGAGGAGCTGTCGAGCGCGAATATGCGCGTCACGATGTTTTGCTATCCAGAGCGCAGCGGCCTGCTCGCCGACGAGAGGAACGTGTCGCGCCTCGAGGCGGCGCTGAAGCAAGGGGAGAGCGACTCGATCTTCGCGGTCGGCTCTGGGGTGATCACCGACCTCGCCCGGTACGTCGCGAATCGCATAGCACGTGACTTCGTGAGCGTTCCTACTGCGGCCTCGATGGACGGGTACGCCTCGAGCGCCGCGGCCATGGAGTTCGGGGGCATGAAGACGACCTACCCGGCCGTTTCCCCGGTGGCGATCTTCGCCGAGCCTCTCACCATCGCCGCTGCACCGATCGACATGACTCGAGCCGGCATCGGCGACCTGCTCGGCAAGGCGTCCGCAGGCACCGATTGGCGGGCGTCCCACGCCCTTTACGGCGAGTATCTCTGCCCCGAGGTCGAGCGCCGCATGACGGAGTCCTTCGTCGGGGCCGCCACCCATGTCACAGACATCCTCGGTGGCTCTCCGGAGGCGGTCTCGGGGCTGCTACGGGGGCTCGTCGAATCCGGCATCGCCATCGCGATGGTCGGTAATTCCCGGCCCGCGAGCGGCTGCGAGCACCAGGTGTCGCACTTCTGGGACCTTCTCGCCGCGAACCATCGACGCCCTCACGCCTCGCACGGCCTCCAGGTGGGATACGCCACCCACTTCGCGATGGACCTGGAGCGGTACGCCTTTGGCGGGCCGATACGAGCGCTGATCCCACCCCGGCCGGTCACCCTCGACGGGGAGGTGGACTCGTGGTTCGCCGGCCATGGGGCGCAGGTCGAAGCCGTCGTGGAAGAACGGCGCCGGTTCCTTGCCGAGCACGTATGTGCATGGCCCAAGACGGCCTCGGACTGGGAGTCGGTGCAAGACCAGGTCGGCGAGGCGATGGACGTGTTCCCCCTCGTCGCCGAGGCGCTGTCGGTGGCGAGCATCCCGCCTCAGCCCGGGTTCCTCGGTCTTGACGCCGCGACGCTGAGAGCGTCCTTCCGATGGGCGAACCGGATCCGGCCCCGCTACACCGTGCTCGACTTCCTAGAAGGCCAGGGCAGGCTCGACGAAGCCATAGAGGCTGTGCTCCCCCCGCTGTCGGCGGCTTCGTGACGCCACGGTCGCCGGGTGGCGAAGGGCTGGCACTGGCTGCGCGGCGCCGGCGCCGTCACCTCGAAGAGCGCATAGGCGCGGCGCAACGGCGAAGCGGCATAATGACGCCATGACCCCCTTTGCGTTAGCGTGCTGCGCCCTTGCGAAGCCTGAGATCCCTGCGAAAGCTGGGCGAACCCCGGGGCGCCGCACAGCGGCGGCTGCGGCGTGAGCCTGCCCGCCTCGCCGGGCGGCCGGCGGGTGACGATCGGTGTCGACTTCGGGACCGAGTCTGGCCGTGTGCTCCTCCTCGACGTAAGCACCGGTGAGGAGCTCGCCGTCGCGGAAGTCCGCTACCGGAACGGCGTCATCGATCAGAGGCTCCCCTCGAGCGGCGAGGAGCTTCCGCCCGACACGGCTCTGCAAGACCCGGGCGACTACCTCGAGGTCCTCTACAGCGGGATTCCCGAGGCGCTCGCAGCCGGCAATGTCGTGGCGGAAGAGGTGATCGGCATCGGCGTCGACTTCACCAGCTGCACAGCGTTGCCGGTGACAGAGGACGGGACGCCGCTTTGCCAGCTCGAGGAGTGGAGAGATCGCCCCCACGCCTGGGTCAAGCTCTGGAAGCATCACTCCGCCCAGCCGGTCGCGGACCGCCTGAACGCGGTCGCGGTCGAACGCGGCGAGAGCTTCCTCGCCCGTTACGGAGGGCGACTCTCCTCCGAGTGGTACTTCCCGAAGCTCATCGAGATCTGGCAGAAAGACCGCGCCGTCTACGACGCCATGAGCGCCTTCGTCGAGGCGACGGACTGGATCGTGTGGCAGCTCACCGGCTCGCTCGTGCGCGCCAGCTGCTCGGCGGGCTACAAGGCGTGTTGGTCGGCGAGCGAAGGGCTGCCGTCGCGCGCCTTTTTCGAGGCCGCCTATCCCGGCTTCCCCGACCCGAGCGAGAAACTGGGGACCACCTTCTTCGCCCCGGGCCACCGCGCGGGAACGCTTGGGACCGAAGTGGCGGCCCGCCTCGGCCTGAGCACGTCTGTGGCCGTGGCGGTCGGCAACGTCGACTCGTTCGTGTCCGTCCCCGGAGCCGGTGTCCAGGATCCTGGCGTGTTCTTGATGGTCGTGGGCACCTCCATCTGCGACCTGGTCATCGACCGGCAGGAGATCCGGATGCCGGGGATCACCGGCGTCGTGGAGGACGGCATCCTTCCCGGGTACTTCGGCTACGAAGCCGGACAGGCAGCCGTGGGCGACATGTTCGCGTGGTTCGGAGGTCGGCTCCTCGGTCTGCAAAGCGGCACCTCGGGCACCGGAGCGAGCTGGTACGAGGAGTTCGAACGGGCGGCGGCCAAGATCGCCCCTGGCGCGAGCGGGCTCGTGGCTCTCGACTGGTGGAACGGCAACCGCACGATCCTCGGCGACGCCGACCTGTCCGGGGTCATAGCCGGCCTCACGCTCGCGACGACGCCGGCAGAGATCTACCGGGCGTTGCTCGAGTCCGTCGCCTTCGGGACACGGCGGATCATCGAGAACTTCGTCGATCACGGCGTCGCCATCGACGGGATCGTCGCCTGCGGCGGGATCGCCGAGCGGAGCGCTCTCATGATGCAGCTGCTCGCGGACGTGACCGGGCTGCCGGTCGCCATCCCCTACTCGAGCCAGATCCCCGCCCGCGGCGCCGCCCTGTGCGGAGCGCTCGCGGCAGGCTCCCTGCGGGGCGGCTACGACGAGTTCGCGACGGCGGTCGGCGACCTCAGGCCGGCGGTGTCGCGTCGCTACGAGCCGTCGTCGCAAGACCACGCCACCTACGACGAGATCTACTCCGTCTTCGCTTCGCTGCACGACGAGCTCGGCCGGACCCACGTCGAGTGGCTGCACGAGCTGAAGAAGATCCGCCTCGGCGTGCTGGCATCTCCTACGTGATGCCCCGGTGCTTTAGTGACCCTTGACGGATCGGGGGGCGCGCCGAGCGTGCATCGCGAGCGGGTGCGCGCGGCGTTGGATCACGAGATGCCCGAGCGCTGCCCGTGGCAGGCCAGCTTCACACCCGAGTTCGCCGACCGGCTCCGCGCGGACCTGAGCCTTTCAGCGGTGCCCGGCGCCCACAATCCGCATGGCGCCGGCAATCCGTACGACCTCGAGATCGGCCTGGAACAGGATCTCCTCATCACCTCGGTGGGCTGGGCGAACTCCTACTACGGCGAGGGCAGCCAGTACGTCGACGAGTGGGGGGTGGGCTGGCAGTCGGTGTCCTACAAGACGCCCTTTGGCGCGGGTCACTACACCGAGCCGCGCGGGCATCCCCTCGCCGACGCCGACGCCGACACCATCGCAGGCTACAAGCCGCCCGATCCCGACCGGCCGGAGCTCTACAGCGACGCCGAGAGGCTTCTCGCACAGCTCGGGGCCGAGTACTTCATCGTCGGGTCCACCGTCACCACGATCTTCGAGACGGCGTGGGCGTTGCGGGGGCTGGAGCAGCTGCTCACCGACTTCATAGAAGACCCTGATCTGGCCGACGCCATCCTCGAGATCCCCTACCGCTACCACCTCGCCGTGGCCGAGAGACTCGTCCGCATGGGCGTGGACATGATCTGGCTCGGCGACGATGTCGGCCAGCAGCGGGGCATGCTCATCTCGCCCCGCCACTGGCGGCGCTTCCTGAAGCCGAAGATGGCGGTCATCATCGAGCGCCTCAAGGCCATCAACGCGGACCTGAAGATCGCTTACCACACCGATGGCTGCGTCTACGCCGTCATCCCCGAGCTGATCGAGATCGGGATCGACGTCCTCAACCCGGTCCAGCCCGCCGCCATGGACCCTGCCCGGCTGAAGCGCGAGTACGGCAAGGAGCTTTGTTTCTGGGGTTCGATGGACGAGCAGCACACCTTGCCCTTCGGCACCCCCGCCGAGGTCCGCCAAGAGGTTCTGGACCGGATCGCGACGCTCGGGGACGGTGGCGGCTTCATCCTCGCGCCCACCCATCACCTGCAGCTCGACACGCCGCTCGAGAATTTCTGGGCGATGGTCGAGGCGGTCACCGGCCGTGCCCGCGTGGTGGCGACGTGAACTCGATCGAACGGGTGGGGGCTGTCATCGACCTGCGCGAGCCGGACCGGGTGCCGGTGGACCTGCACGACTTCCAGGTCGCCGCCCGCGCTTCGGGCCTGCCCATGTCAGAGGTCTTTCGTGACGGGGAGCTGCTCGCCGAGGCCATGCTCGTGGCCTGGCGCGAGTTCGGGCACGACATGATCCTCTTGGAGAACGGCACCGCTTGCAACGCCCAGGCGTGCGGCGCCCAGGTGCACTATCGCGACGACACGGCACCGGTAGCCGCCGGGCCCCTCCTTGAGTCCCTGGCCCAAGTGGCCGATCTCGAGGTGCCGGATCCTTATGCCACCTTCCCCATGTCGGAGATCTTGAAGGCGACCCGCATCCTCGCCCGCGAGATAGGTGACAAAGCCTGGATCTGCGCCCGTGCAGACCAGGGGCCGATGGACCTGGCCGCCCAGCTCCGCGGCATGAGCGAGTTCATGATGGACCTGGGTGCGGGCGAAGAGGAGGACCTGATCCACGCTCTTCTCGACTATTCGAGGCGCGTCGCCACGCGCTATGCCTATGCCTTGATCGACTGCGGCGGCCGTTCCACCTCCATCGGTGAGCCGATGGCGGGGCCGGCAATGATCTCGCCGAGGCACTACCGCTGCTATCCCTGGATCCACGAGCGCAAGATGGTGACCGAGCTCAAGGAGCACGGCATCATCTTGCACCTGCACATCTGCGGGGACACCGGGCCGATCACGGACGACTTCCTCGCGACCGGTGCTCAGGTGCTCGAGATCGACCACAAGACCGACGCCGCCCGCCTGAAGGCCGCAGCACTCGGGACCACGTGCCTGCTAGGCAATGTCGACACCGGCGTGCTCGCCCTGGGGTCGGCCGGAGAGGTGGAAGCGGCCTGCCACGAGCTGATCGACGTTTGCAAGCCTGGGGGAGGGTTCATCCTTGGCCCGGGCTGCGCCATGGCGCCGACCACCCCGGCCGAGAACATCCATGCCCTCGTCGAATCGGCAAAGCGGTACGGCTCGTACCGGACCAGCTGAGAACGGGCCAGGCCGAACGGCCGCTGGCCAGGGCTCAGGACCTTGCCAGGACCTCCGGGAACCAGGCAGCGGGGTCGTCGATGATCCGCCTTATCGTAATGCCCGCCGCCCCTCTGACCGAGGCCTCGGCGCCGAGCGAGGACACGACGACCTCGGTGGACGACCAGGAATGGTTCACGACGCGATCGTGCAGCTCGGCAGTCACCGGACCGATCAGGAAGGGCGCGAACTGTGCGTAAAAGCCGCCCAGGACCACAGCTGGAAGGTCCAAGACGTTGAGAAACGCAGATAGGGCGATCCCGAGCGCCGTGCCCGCCTTCTCCAGCGCGCGAACCGTAGCTGGCTCGCCTGCGAGCGCACGCCGCAGGAGCTCCGTCACCGATCCGGCGGGATGGCCGATGGTGGTCGCCGCCCTCACCGGCAGGCCCACGGACTCGAGCAGCGCCTCTTGACCGGCCACCGTCTCGAGGCAGCCGCGGCCGCCGCAGCTGCACGCAGGTCCCATCGGCTCGACGCTGACATGACCGAGCTCGCCCCCGAGACCCCGGACGCCACGAAACAGCTCGCCACCGATGACTATCCCCGCTCCGACGCCGATCTCACTCGACACGAAGACGAAATCCTGCAGCTCGCACCTGCGACCGAACCAGTGCTCGCCGAGAGCGGCGAGATTGGCCTCGTTGTCGCAATACACCGATAACAAGGGCCGGCCGAGCATCTCACCGACGAGATCGGCCACCGAGATGCCCTCCCATTCCAGCAAGTTGGGGGCCCGGTGGAGCACGCCGTCGAAGTCGACCAGTCCCGGTACGCCGACGCCGAGGCCCGAGATGGTGAGCCCGGCGGCCTCGGCCTCGGTCCAGATGCGACTTGCGGCACGAACCGCCCTTCGCAGCACGACCTCGGGCCGAAGCAGCCGATTGTCGCCGGCGATCGTCCGTCGGCAACGAACGGCGCCGGTGAGGTCGACGACGCAGGACGAGACGTAGTCGACGTTGATCTCTATGCCAAGGCCGGCAGGCCCCTGCGGGTTCAGGCTGAGCGGGCTGCCCGGCCGGCCGATGAGGCCTCGTTCCGGGTCGCGCTCGACGACGAGCCCGGCGTCCATCAGGGCGTCCACCAGTGTCGACACCGTCGCCTTCGTGAGCCCGGTGCGCGAAGCCAGCTGCGCACGGGACAGTTTCCGCGACGCCGCGATCTGGCGGAGCACGAGAGCGAGGTTGTGCCGTTTCAGCAGCTGCTGGCGAGCTGGCACGCCGGGAATCGAGCGTCCCGCCTGGCTCGGCATTCGGGCAAAGTCAAAGGTGCCGCCGGCCATGGGGGCTAGCTCTTGTCCAGGCGCGCACCCGCGATGTACTCGTCACGGACCTCCGCGTACCGAGTCCGGACCTCGGGCACCGGCTCGGCGTCGAAGCGCTGCTCGCCGTCCGAGGGCCAAGGCGGGGGCTTGTGGTCAGGATCGAGCACCCAGCGGGCTTGAAAGGCGGCCCCGTCGGCGACGTACTCGCCCGGCGGGGGCACGAGCACGGGACGACCGAAGATCGTCGGGGCGATCCGCCGCAGGGCCTCGGAGCGGCTGCCTCCCCCGATCAGGTGGACACGCTCGGGCTTGACCCCGCGGGCCTCGACGGCCTCGATGGCGTCGGCGAGGCCGCACAGCAAGCCCTCGACGGCGGCGCGGGCGAGGTGGGCGGGAGTCGCCGTCTTATGCCGCAGGCCGTGCAGCTCACCGGTCGCCTCGGGGAGGTTGGGGGTGCGCTCTCCTTCGAAGTAGGGGAGCAGCACCAGCCCGTCCGCGCCCGGTGGAGCCGACAGGGCCAGCTCGGAGAGACCCTGTTGGTCCACGCCGAGGATGCGGGCGACCGCCTCGAGGACGCGGGCGGCGTTGATCGTGCACACGAGCGGCAGGTACTGCCCAGTGGCGTCGGCGAAGCCTGCCACGGTCCCCGAGCTGTCCGGCATGAGGACCTCGCAGCTGGCCGACACGACGCCGGAGGTCCCGACCGAGACGATGACGTCGCCCGAGGTCGGTCCGAGCACGAGTGCAGCGGCGGCATTGTCACCGGCCCCGGGCCCGAAGACGACGGGCCCGCCCTGTCCGGGGCTCTCGGAAGGACCGAGGACGCGCGGGACCCCGACCACGCGCCCCAAGGCGAGCTCCATCAGGTCGAACCGGTAGTCGTCGGTGATAGAGGACCAGTAACCCGTCCCGCTGGCGTCGCTGCGGTCGGTGGCGAGCGACTCGATCGTCTCGCCGTGCCCGAGCATCGAGCCGAGCAGCCTCCATGTGAGCCAGTCATGGGGGAGGCAGACGGCCTCGGTCCGGGCGGCGTTGTCCGGCTCGTGCTCGGCGAGCCAACGGAGCTTGCTGATGGTGAACGACGCCACGGGGACGCTCCCGATGGCGTTCGCCCAGCCCTCGGCGCCGAGCTCCGCGACGAGGGCCTCGGCTGCCGAGCCCGAGCGCAGGTCGTTCCACAGCAGGGCGGGGCGCACGACCTTGCCGGCCCCGTCCAGGCAGACCATGCCATGCTGCTGGGCGCCGACCGAGACCGCAGCGACGTCGTCGAGGCCTCCCGCGGCTTCGACGGCCTTTTGGACCGCTTCCCACCAGCATTCGGGATCGACCTCGGTCGCGTCGGGATGGGGTGCCCAGCCGTTGCGTACCAGCGCGCCCGTCTCGGCGTCGCGGACGACGACCTTGCACGACTGGGTGGACGAGTCCAGCCCGGCCACGAGCGTCATGGGACGGGCCAGTGCTGGGGCCGGCCTAGGCCGGGCGGGAAGCCGGTGTCGCGGCCGGCCGCGTCAGCGGGCGCCGAGGACATGCTCGACGGCGAGCTGGTCGAGGTGGGCGAAACCGAACCCGTGCGTGGCCACGCTCTTGAGGTCGTACTCCTCGAAGGCGGACCTGTCGGCGAGGAGATCGAGATACGATTCGGCCCCACCGAGGGTGGGGGTGCTGAGATCTCCGACCTGGCTCGCCCGCAGAGCCTCCTGCACCTCGGGATCGGCGCGGAAGGCTGCCGCCCGCTCCTTCAGCAGCAGGTAAGTCGCCATGTTGGATACCGCCGAGACCCAGACCCCGGCCGCATCCTCGGTCCTGAAGGGCTTGTAGTCGAAATGCCGGGGACCGTCATAGGCAGGCCCACCGCCCGGTCCTCCGTTCTCGAGGAGGTCGACGAGGAAAAAGGCGCTCAGCAGGTCGCCGTGACCGAACACCAGGTCCTGGTCGAACTTCGCCCCGTGCTGACCGTTGAGGTCGATGTGGAAGAGCTTCCCGTGCCAGAGGGCCTGCGAGATGGAGTGAACGAAGTTCATCCCGGCCATCTGCTCGTGGCCGACCTCGGGGTTCACCCCGACCATTTCCTGGCATTCGAGGGTCGAGATGAATGCGAGGGCGCTGCCGACGGTGGGCAGCAAGATGTCGCCGCGGGGCTCGTTCGGCTTCGGCTCGATGGCGAAGCGGATGTGGTAGCCGCGGTCTGTGACGTAGCGGGCGAGGAGCTCGATCGCCTCCCGGTAGCGCTCCAGAGCCGCCCGTACGTCTTTTGCCGCGTCGGTCTCGGAGCCCTCGCGCCCGCCCCAGAACACGTACGTCCTCGCTCCGAGCTCGGCGGCGAGGTCGAGATTGCGCATGACCTTGCGTATCGCGTAGCGGCGGACGCCGCGGTCGTTGCTCGTGAAGGCGCCGTCTTTGAACACCGGATGAGAGAACAGGTTCGTGGTCATCATCGGCACGACGAGGCCGGTCGCGTCCAGAGCCTCGCGGAAGCGCTTGATCCGCCGTACGCGCTCGGTGTCGTCCGAACCGAAGGGGATGAGGTCGTCGTCGTGGAACGTGACGCCGTAGGCGCCCAGCTCGGCGAGGCGGGAGACGGCTTCGACGGCGTCGAGTGGCTCTCGCGTGGCGTCCCCGAAGGTGTCCCGGGCTTGCCAGCCCACTGTCCATAGCCCAAAGGAGAAACGATCTTCACGGGTCGGTGCCGGCATCGAGGACCTCCTCAGCATTTCGTTGATGGATTGAACTTAATAGACGCTCGGGAGCTCGTCAACGGTTAATCGGCGCCTTGCTTGACATAGGGGCCGAGCAGGCTGAGATCGGCCGGGCTGAGCCGCTCGGAGGCGTTCCTGGCCTGGTGCCAGTAGGGGTAGCGCAGCGGTTGCGCGCTCACCTCGTCGAGTCGCGACATCTCCTCGTCGCCGAGCACGAGCTCGGCAGAGGCAAGGTCGTCGGCGAGCTGCTCTGTGGTGCGCGCCCCGACGATCACCGAGGTGACGGCCGGCTTGGCGATGAGATAGGCGAGTGCGATCCGGGCCGCCGACACGCCGTGCGCCGTGCCCATCTCGACTAGCACCTCGATGGTGTCGTAGAGCTTGTCCTCGTCGTAGATCGGCGGTTCGTCCCAGTCGCCGCTCAGGTGCCGGCTGCCCTCGGCAGCATTCCCGCCGTGGCGGCGGTACTTGCCCGAGAGCAGGCCGCCGGCGATCGGGCTCCAGACGAGGATCCCGAGGCCCTGGTCGATCGACACCGGCACCAGCTCGCTCTCGGCGTCGCGCGACTGCAGCGAGTAGTAGATCTGCTGGGAGACGAAGCGCTCCGTGCCGGTACGCTCCGAGACCGCCAAGGCCTTCATCAGGTGCCAGGCGGAGAAGTTTGACGCTCCGATGTAGCGCACCTTGCCCGAGCGCACCAGCTCGTCCAGCGCGCCCAAGGTCTCCTCGAGCGGAGTCTGGCCGTCCCAGCCGTGCACCTGGTAAAGGTCGATGTGGTCCGTGCCCAGGCGGCGCAGGCTCGCCTCGGCGGAACGGATGATGTGGTAGCGCGACAACCCGGCGTCATTGGGGTCCTCGCTCAGCGGGAACCGCACCTTGGTCGCGATGAGCACTTCGTCGCGGCTGGTGCCGAGAGCCTGGCCGAGGATCTCCTCGGACAGCCCGTAGGAGTAGACGTCAGCGGTGTCGATCAGATTGACGCCGGCGTCGCGGGCCAGACCGATCTGTTTGCGCGCCCCCTCGACGTCGATGTGGCCGACGGGACTCGCCCAGGCCGTCCCGCCGAAGCCCATCGTGCCGAGCGTGACGGTCGAGACAAGCAGTCCGGAGTTTCCCAGTTGACGGTATTCCATCTCTCTCCTTGCAGGGACGAACGCGGATTTGCCGATCGGTCCCGAGGCTATTCCGCCTCCGCAGGCTCTGCGCAGGGCGGCTCCGGCGGCTCAGCTGTTCGACAGCCGGAAGACCGTCGTCTCGGAGAAGGTCTCCCCTGGACTTAGCACGGTGGAGGGGAAGCCCGGCTGGTTCGGGGAGTCCGGGAAGTGCTGGGTCTCCAGAGCGAAGCCGTCGCTCTGCCGGTAGGTGCGACTGCTCGTTCCCGTCAGGGTCCCGGCCAGGAAGTTGCCAGAATAGAATTGGATACCGGGCTGGGTCGTGTAGATGGTGAGCTTTCGCCCGCTCGAAGGGTCGAAAGCCTGTGCGGCGAGGATGAGCGACGGGGGGCTCGTCTGGTTGAGGACCCAGTTGAGGTCGTAACCCTGGCACCTGAGCAGTTGCTCGTTGTCTGCGGCGGCGAACTGCGGTCCGCCCCTGATGTTCTCACCGATGGCAGTCGGCCTCGCGAAGTCGAACGGAGTTCCGGCCACCGGTTCTATGGCGCCGGTCGGGATCAAGCCGGTGTCAACTGGCGTGAAGCTGTCGGCGTTGATGTGGAGCATCTGGTCGAGGACGGAGCCCGAGGCCTCGCCTGCCAGGTTCCAGTAGGTGTGGTTGGTGAGATTGACCACGGTGTCCGCTGTGGTCGTGGCGAGGAAGCTGAGCGTCAGCCCGTTCTCGTTGTCGAGGGTGTAGGTCACTACCGTCGTCAGCGTGCCGGGAAAGCCCATCTCTCCGGCCTCGCTTAGGTAGCTGAGCTGGAGCGAGACCGTGCCGGGCCCGGATGAGGTCACCGGCGTCCAGAGCTTCTGATCGAAACCGGCTGTCCCACCGTGCAAGGCGTTGCGGCCGTTGTTGACCGGCACCTCGTACTTGCTCCCACCGATCGTGAGCTCGCCACGGGCGATCCGGTTGGCGTACCGGCCGATCAGCGCTCCGAAGTAGACGCCGGCACCGCTCGTGTCTCCGGCGGCGGGCGCCGGGTTGTAGGTCTTGTAATCCGCCAGGCTCGAAAAGCCGAGCGTGATCTCAGCGGAGTTACCGCGCCGGTCGGGGAACGAGACCGACTGGATGATCCCGCCGTAGTTGAAGATCTTGACGACCATCCCGTTGTGGTTGGAGAGCGTGTACAGGTTTACGCCCTCCATCCCGGCGGGCACCGCGCTGATCGTTGGATGCTCCATCTCTTCTCACGCTCCCTTGGCCGCCCGTCTCGTCAACGCGAGCCGAGCGACATCTGCGGACAGACCGACCACGGACTCCTCGCCGGCCGGCAGCGATAGCTATGCTCGCCTCGCAAACGACCTATCTAGAAAGTAATCACGTGCACGAGACCGATGACACCCTCGAATGCTGGTTCCTGACCGGGAGCCAGTCGCTTTACGGAGACGAGACGCTGCGCCAGGTGGCTGAGCAGTCCAGCGAGATCGTCGCCCTGTTGAACGCCGGGCCCGAGATCAGCGTCCGCCTGGTCTGGAAGCCGGTGCTGATCGGGGCCGAGGAGATACGTCGGGCCTGCATCGAGGCGAGCTCGGCCGACAACTGCATCGGCGTCATCGCCTGGATGCACACCTTCTCGCCCGCAAAGGCGTGGATCGCCGGGCTCGATGCCCTGCGGAAGCCCTTGTTGCACTTGCACACGCAGGTGAACATCTCCCTGCCCTGGGACTCGATCGACATGGACTTCATGAACCTCAACCAGGCAGCCCACGGCGATCGTGAATTCGGCTACCTCGAGACCCGGATGGCACTGCGGAGGAAGACGGTGGCCGGCCATGCCAGCGACCCGGTCGTCCGCCAACGAATCGCCTCCTGGGCACGCGCCGCCATCGGTTGGCACGCCGCAGGCCAGCTCCGTATGGTCCGCTTCGGCGACAACATGCGCGACGTGGCCGTGACCGAGGGTGACAAGGTCGAGGCCCAGCTCCGGCTCGGGATCTCCGTGAACACCTACGGTGTGAACGACCTCGTCGCCGCCGTGGAGGCAGCCTCTTCGGCGACGGTCGACGCCATCGTCGGGTACTACGAGCGCAGCTACGCGGTCGTGCCCGAGCTCGCGCCCGGCGGTGAGCGCCACGAGTCGCTTCGCTACGCCGCCCGCATCGAGGCGGGCCTGCGATCGTTCCTGGAGGGCGGCAACTTCACCGCCTTCACGACGAACTTCGAGGACCTCGGGGGACTTCGCCAGCTCCCGGGCATTGCCGTACAGCGCCTGATGGCCGACGGCTACGGGTTCGGTGCCGAGGGCGACTGGAAGACGTCGGCTCTGGTGCGGATCTTGAAGGTCATGGGTGCGACACAGCCGGGCGGCACCTCGTTCATGGAGGACTACACCTACCACCTCGGTCCCGGGGAGCCGAAGACCCTCGGCGCCCACATGTTGGAGGTCTGCCCGAGCATCGCCGCGCGGACGCCGTCCTGCGAGATCCACCCGCTCAGCATCGGCAACCGGGAGGACCCGGTTCGGCTCGTGTTCGACGCCTCGCCGGGCAGGGGGCTCGTGGTCGGCCTCTTGGACCTCGGCGACCGTTTCCGGCTCGTCGCGAACGAGATCGAGATCGTGCCCCCGGACGCTCCGCTGCCGCGGCTACCCGTGGCCCGGGCGGTCTGGAAGCCGGCGCCGAACTTCTACACGGCCGTGGAGTCGTGGCTCATGGCCGGTGGCCCGCACCACACCGCCTTGAGCACGGCGGTGAGCATGGAGACCCTCGAGGACTTCGCCGAGATCGCCGGCGTCGAGCTGGTCCGAATCGATCACACCACGACGACCGAGAGCTTCAGGCGGGAGCTCCGCTGGAACCAGGCCTACTACAGGCTCGCTCAGGGCCTGGCCCGCTGAGCCCTTCGAGAACGCTCCTGGGGCCCTTCGAGGAACACTCTTGCGTGCAGTCTTGGCCGCGTCAGGCTCTGAGCTCCTGTGCGCCTTGACTGATGCGACGGCGGTACTCGGTGACCATGAGTTCTGTCAGGTCCTCGAGCGTCGTGTCGGCGACGTTCAGGTCGAGGGTGATCAGCCCTTCCTGCAATATGTTCAACCGGTCACACAGCTCGAACAGGTGCGTGTAGTTGTGGTCGATGACGACCATCGAGACGCCGCGATTGCGTGAGAGGTCCTTGACCAGGTCGATGACTAGCGCAGACTCCTTCGCGCCCATTGCCGCGAGCGGCTCATCGAGGAGGAGGATCTTCGCGTTCTGGTGAGTCGCTCTTGCCAGCGCCACGGCCTGTCGCTGACCACCGGACATGTTCTCGATGAGCGCGTCGACGCTCGGAACTTGGACGTTGATGTCGTCGAGATAAGTCCGCGCCATCCGTCGCATCTTCTTCTTGGACAGCCAGCGAATCGGGCCCGCGTGGGTTACCTCACGGTTGAGGAAGAGGTTCTCGTACACGCTCAGCGCCGGAATGAGGGCCAAGTCCTGGTAGACGGTCTCGATGCCCTGCCGCCGCGCGTCCTTCACCGAGTGGAATTCCACCTCTTTCCCCTCGACGAAGATCTTCCCCGCGTCCTGGCGCTGGAAGCCACAGAGGATCTTCACGAACGTGCTCTTGCCGCTTCCGTTGTCGCCCACCAGGCCGAGCACCTCACCACGCCTCAGATGGACATCAATGCCCTTCAGGACCGAGAGCGGGCCGAAGCTCTTCGTGATCCCTTCGGTACGGAGGATGACGTCCTGGTCTTGGACGCGCCGGGGCGTGGTGCCGATCTGCGCCCTGATGTCAACCCTCGCCCTGACCTCGAGCTCGTCACCGGTCTTTGCCGCCGGAATGCCCCGCCCGAGACCGCCCGGATCGGAGGTGTCGGCAAGCTGGGCGTCGTTCATCTCATCGGTCATCTTCCCACTCGTTTCGGCGCCACCCGGCCGAGCTGGACGTTCAGCGCCATAGCGAGGAGGATCACGGCGCCTTCGACGAGGATGAACCAGTTGGCACTGATACCGATGAGGTTGAAACCGTCCTCGAGCACACCTAGCACGATCGCTCCGATCAAGGTCCCGGCCACGGTGGCCTTGCCGCCGGTGAGCGATGTCCCCCCGATCACGGCCGCCGTGACGGCAGCCAGCATCTCGTTCAGACCCGGGGCCGCAGGATCGAGGCTCCCGATTCGAATCGAGTCGCAGAGACCGATGAACGCGGAGGCAAGAGCGATGATGATGAAGCACCACACCTTCACCGTTTTGACGCGGACACCGGCCTCGGCAGCACCCAGCTCGTTGCCGCCCGTCGCCGTCGTGTGCAGGCCGAAGACTGTGCCTTTGAGCAACGCCCAGATGATGATGACGATCCCCAATGCCCACAGAGCCTCGCCCCAGTTGCTGATCCCCATGATCGAGCCGAATTTCCCCGTCGTACCTGGCATGTCGGTTGTGATGTCGGCCGAGGCGACGAGGACCCATCCCAGAAGCACGTAGTTCGTGCCGAGCGTCGCTACGAAGGACGGGACCTTGAGCCACACGACTACGAGCCCGTTGAAGGCCCCGATGAGAGCGCAGATCAGCAGCGAGAGGGTGATCGCCCAGCCGAGCGGGACGCCGTGTTCACCGAGTATCACCACGATCCACGACGACACCAGGAAGATCTGGCCTGCGGACAGGTCGATCTCAGCTAGGTCGAGTAGCAGGACCTCGCCGGCTCCGATGACCGCGATCGGCGCGGTGTACTGCGCCATCGTGACGACATTGGTATACGAGTAGAAGGTGGAGTTCCGGACGGAGAAGTAGGCGATGAGCGCGACCGCGACGACGAAGATCGTCGATTCCGGTCGGGAAAGAAAGATGTTGGAGATACGGCCCACAGGCCCCCGCTCCGCATGGTGCGGAGCGGGGGTCGGAGTCTCCTCAATAGGAGTTGTAGACACTGATCAGACTGTAACTCGCGCCGTCGTCGTCAGTAGAGGATCGTCTTTGGAGGCGCGTAAGCGGTCTGCGTCGTCGTCGCACCTTCGAAACGTGTCGGGTGGGCGACGTACGGACCAACGTTGGCCTTGTTGATGAAGCCAAGACCGGTGTCGGTGTCGCATGGCTTCATGAGACCAGCCGAGATGTTGTACAGGAACAGCTGGATGGTTGGTACGAAGCCTTGCAGGTATGCCTGCTGGTCGATCGAGAAGTCGAGGGCTCCGCTCTTGACGCCTGCGAGCACGGGCGCGCTGACGTCCCAGCCCGAGCCGTGGACCTTTCCTATCAGGCCGTTCTTAGTGATGCAGTCCGCGACCGCCTCGGAGTCACCGTTGTCGACCGCGTAGAAGTACTTCACGTCCTTGTGGCCTTCCCACCACGCCTGGACGGCTGTGATCTCGGCCGGAACGAGGGCGCCACCGGCGACGGTCTCGGTGACCATGCCTGCCGCCTTGAAGATCGGCAGAGCTCCGTTGATCCGTGGCTGGATGTTGCCCGTACCGGGGGTGGCGATCACCATTGCGATCAGATCACCCTTCGTGAGGGTTGCCACAATCTTCGCCGCGGCAGCTTGACCTGCGGTCGTGTTGCTCTGTCCGACGTAGCACATCCGGTTGTTCCCTGGTTCGTCGGCGTTGTACGCGATAACCGGAATGCCGATCGTGAGGGCCCGGTCGACCGGCGTGTTGAAGGCTGTCGGGTCGATGAGGGTGGTGGCGATGCCGTTCACCTTGCCGGCGATCGCGACGTCGATCGCGTTCACCATGTCCGAGACCGCCGAAACCTGCGAGCCCGTCCACTGCGGGGTGGGGATGCCCAGGATCCTGGCGGCGTCCTGCAACCCGTACTGAGTGGCGGTGAAGAACGTGTTCGTCGTCACGTGGTTGACGAATGTGAACTTGTACGCCGGGTGACTCGCGAACAGCGGGTGCGACTCGTCGTGGTAGGTCTGTGCCGCCGCCCCCCGTTCACTCAGAATCTCAGCCAAACCGCCGAGGAGGGGCACGGATGCGACCATGCCGCTGTTACGCAGGAACCGGCGCCTCGATACTTCGTACCTCTTTGGGTCTACGTCTTGGGGCTCAAACTTCGCCATATGAAAGTCCTCTCTCGTTGGTGATTCGCTATGCGGCCTCGCTGGACTCCCTAGGATCCCAGCGCGAATGCGACATGCCGGCCGGACAAAGCTGCCTACGTCCTCCTTTCTCGTGGCTGCGGACCTAGGGCCAGGCCGACGCTCACACATCCCCTGGTCGCGCGTACCCGGCGTGTCGCACCGCTGACTCGCCGTCTGTCTCCTGAGATCATTGCCACCTGATCTTTGACGAAACTGTTACACGTAACGGTAATGCAACGCGATGCGGCTAGCAAGGGATAATAGCGCCACCTACCCTTATCGCAAGGTGATTCGGTTTGCCGCGCTGGGCGGACTCCTCGTGATGGGGCTGCTCGCGGGCGTCGGTATTACGGTCAGGCCTCAATTCGCAGCGAGCCCCACGCGTGACCCGGTCGGAGGTGTCGCCTCGATCGTGAGCGTTGCCGCGGGTGCGTACACGGGCTACGCGGTTCTTTCAGACGGCCACGTGTGGGCGTGGGGCGATGACCTGGAGGGTCAGATCGGAGACAGGGGACCTTGGTCCTTGCGAACGATCCCGGTCGAGGTCCAGGGTCTTTCGTCAGCGATCCTGGTCGTAGGCGGAGCGAACAGTGCCTACGCGCTCCGCGGAAACGGCGAGGTGTGGGCCTGGGGGGATGACAGCCAGGGTGAGCTCGGCGACGAACGTTTCACGGCCCGGCAGCTGCCCGGCCTTGTGTGGAAGCTGAGTGCGGTCAGAGACATCGCTGCCGGAGCGTTCAGCGCCTACGCGATCCGCGACAACGGCACGGCGTTGGCTTGGGGGGACGACAGCTTTGGGCAGCTCGGAACCGGATCGGGCAGTGGCGTTGCCACCACTCCGCAGGAGCTGACGCGCTTGAGCGACGTCGTCGCCATCACCGCAAGCACATCTGATGGCTACGCGTTGCTCGGTGACGGAACGGTGTGGGCCTGGGGCGACGACAGCCTCGGCGAGCTCGGGGGAGGCGGGTGCGGCCCGGCACCAGGCGGACGCCCCGACACCTGCCGGAGTTCGAGCGTCCCCCACCGGATACCAGAGCTCACCGAGATAGTGGCCATCGCGGCCGGCGGTGACTCTGTCTACGCGCTGGGCCGCGACGGGAGCGTATGGGCGTGGGGTGACGACGAGTTCGGAGAGCTCGGCGACGGTGTGCGGCGCCTTGACGAAGGCGTCCCGGTCAAGGTGAGGGATCTGAGCCACGTGGTCGCCATTGCCGCGGGGTCGTGCTCTGGCTACGCACTCCTCGGTGACGGAACGGTGTGGGCATGGGGCCGCGGCGATTCCGGCCAGCTCGGGGACGGGAGCACGTCGGACCGAAACATCCCGGTCCAGGTAAAGGGTCTGACGAGCGTGGTACAGGTGGCCGGAGGGGGCGACATGGCCTTCGCCCTCGAGCGGAATGGAAGCCTGTGGTCCTGGGGTGTCAACACGCTCGGCCAGCTCGGCAACGGCTCCGTGGACAGCCAAAGCTTCCCCAACCGCGTCCTCGGTCTTCCTGGGTCTCCGCGCCCAACGAAGCAACGCGTGCTGTAGGCAAGCTTAGTACTAATCGCCCGTGCGGCTCCGAGTGGCGCAGTGTCGGAGTGCGAACGCCATCAGGCGATTCTTGACGCGCCGTCGGAGGCGACGACCCCGATCACTTCCGGCGGGGCGAATCTCCGAGCCGCGAAGCCGCCGGCAACGGCCGTCGTAACCGCATCGACGGCGTCAAGCTCGAGGAGCACTACCGCCGAGCCTCCAAATCCGCCTCCGGTCATGCGGGCGCCAAGCGCTCCAGTGGCGACGGCGACGTCGACGACCGTGTCGAGCTCGGCGCAGGAGACCTCGAAGTCGTCCCGCAGCGAGCGGTGCCCCGCGCTCAGCACAGGGCCGACCTCGGCGGGCCTGCCCGACTCGAGGAGCCTTACCACCTCGAGCACACGGCTCTGCTCGGTCAGGATGTGACGGGCCCGGCGCCTCACGACATCGTCGGAGAGCTCGGCGAGGGCGGCGTCCATCTTCTCCGGTGGCACGTCACGAAGAGCAGCGACGCCGAGCTCGGCCGCAGCCTTCAGGCAGTCGCGGCGGCGATCGGCGTAGGCAGAGTTGCCAAGGGCGTGCTTGACCCCGGTGTTCACCACGAGCAGCGTCAACCCGGCTGACTCGAGGTCGAAGGGCACCTGGAGCACTTCCAAGGTGCGCGTGTCGAGAAACAGTGCGTGGCCGGCCCGACAGCGCAGCGATGCCGTCTGGTCCATGATGCCGGTGGGAACGCCCACGTACTCGTTCTCGGCCCGTTGCGCGAGACGGGCCAGCTCCTGGCGCGAGAGTGGCAGGTCGTAGAGATCTTGCAGGGCCAGCGCCACCGAGCACTCGAGAGCCGCGGACGAGGAAAGGCCGGCCCCGATAGGCACGTCGCTGTCGATGTGGAGCTCGGCGCCACCGATTTCGGCGCCTGCTTCTCTCAGCGCCCAGACGACGCCGAGGATGTAAGAGGCCCAGCTGCTCGTCACCGGCTCGCGAGTCCCCGGGTCGAGCCGGTCCAGGGAAGCCTCGACGACGGGAGTCCGGCCGGCTTCGGCGCGTTGGGCCGAAGCGACACGCAACAGGCGATCACGACGTCGGGCGGCGGCCGCCTGGGCGGCATGAGGCAGAGCGAGCGGCAGCACGTAGCCGTCGTTGTAGTCGGTGAACTCGCCGATGAGGTTCACGCGGCCCGGAGCGGACCAGATCCCCTCCGGTGGCCTGCCGAAGACGCGGCGGAAGCCGTTCGTGGATGCTTGGGACGCCTTCACAGGCGCCGACTTCGGACCGTGGTCCAAGGATCCGCTTCGATCGCGTCTCGCTCCGGACTCCACACGACATTGACACTAGCTACTTCCACCGCAGCCCCCGGGGGCCGGGACCGAGGTTGTGTCGTGACAGGGGCCGGCTCTCTACCCGAGCGTCGACCCGGACCGACGACGAGCAGACGTGGCTCGACCCTCGGCGGGTTGTCGAAGGCGAAGCCTGAGGCGTCGTTCTTCCTTGGGCAGTCCAGCCATTTTCGGATCGGTATCGCCCAACGAAGCTTGTGAGCCGGTCATCCTAGGATCCGCGTTGCCGGAACCGCGGCGCCTCTTAGCTGGCGGCTGATTCATATGTTCGAGGGGACCCCTTGATGACAGAGCGCAACCAGGAAAGAAGAAAAGGAGCGACCGGATTCCGAGGTGATGTCAGATCTACTGTCTCAACTTGCGACCGGCGCGGCGAGCAAGGCGGCGGCGGGCAGCGACGCTACGCTGCGCCAGAGGTCCGCGAAGCGTGGCGGCCCAGGCTCCCGACGAGGCAGGCAGGTGCGGCATGAAGATCGGCGTCGTGTTCCCCCAGACCGAGGCCGGCGCGGACCCCGGGGGGCTGCGTAGCTACGCCGAGGCCGTCGCCGACCTCGGCTACAGCCACGTCCTCGCCTACGATCACGTGATCGGCGCCGATCCGTCCGTGCACACTGGCTGGAACGGGCCCTACGACCTGCACAGCACCTTCCACGAGCCGTTCGTCCTCTTCGGCTACCTGGCGGCCCTGACGCGCCTCGAGCTCGTCACCGGGATCATGATCCTCCCTCAGCGCCAGAGCGCCCTCGTCGCCAAACAAGCGGCAGAGGTCGACCTGCTCACGGAGGGACGCTTGCGTCTCGGTGTCGGGATCGGGTGGAACCCGGTCGAGTACGAGGCTCTCGGCAAGGACTTCTCGGGCCGGGCGAGCCGGATCAGCGAGCAGGTCACGCTCATGCGCCGCCTGTGGACCGAGGAGTCGGTGACCTTTCATGGCCGGTTCGAGACCGTCACCGGCGCAGGCCTCGCCCCGATGCCGGTGCAACGGCCGATCCCGATCTGGTTCGGGACCGGAGCCACGACGCGAGCGGGGCTGCGACGCGCCGGGCGGCTGGCCGACGGCTGGTTTCCCCTCATCGCCCCGGGCCTTCAGCTCGAGGCGGCCCTCGCCGAGATCGACAAGGCGGCCCTCGAGGCCGGCCGGGACCCGAAGGGGATCGGCATGGAGGGGAGGCTCGACTTCGAGGACGGCGACCTCGACCGGCTCGCTCAGGAGGCCGAGCTCTGGCGCGCCAAGCGGGCGAGCCACCTCTCGATCAACACCATGGGGGCCGGTCTCGCCCGCATCGACGACCACATCGCCGCCCTCGCCGCCACCGCCGGGGTGCTCCTCGAGGACTGAAGGCCATCCCGTGCCGTTCGCGGCGGCACGGCGTTGGTAGGACGTGAGAGGGCTTGCGCAGCCCGTTCGTGACGGCTACGTTAAGCTGATCAATCTCATCGGGTTTATAGTTTTCGCGATCGCCCGGATGACACCGGTCGAGCGCAGCGACGAAGGAGGGGCACGACGTGGCAGATCGAGAAGCTGAGCCGGAGCAGGGCCTGAACGTGAAACGGCGGCGCTACACCCGGCGCCAGATGCTCCGCTTGGGCGTCGTCGGGGCCGGGGCCCTCGGCGTGAGCCCACTTTTCGGCGCGCCGAGCAGCTCTGCGTCGACGGTGTCGGCGAGGGCCCGCACTCTCACGCCCAAGCGCGGCGGCACGTTGAACTTCGGCCGCGACACCGGTCCCACCCAGCTCGACCCGGCGAACTCCATCGTCGCGGGCGACGTCTACACGCTCGACAAGATCTTCGAGCCGCTCTACATCACGAGTCCGTCGGGCGTGCTCACGCCCTGCCTCGCTCGCGGCCACACCATGAGCTCGGACGGGAAGACCTGGACCTTCGCCCTCAGGCCCGGGGTGAAGTTCTCCGACGGCAGCCCCCTCACCGCAGAAGACGTCGTGTTCTCGATCCACCGCGCCGCCACCGATGCAGCAGGGCCGCTCAGCTTCTTGGACTTCGCCATCAAGTCGATCAAGGCGAGCGACGCCAGCACGGTCAAATTCGAGCTCTCCCAGCCCTGGGCCCCCTTCTTGTCGGACATATCGGTCTTCGCCAATTCGATCCTGCCGAACGACTTCGGGGGCCAGAGCGAGTCTGCTTTCTTCGCCAACCCGATCGGGACGGGGCCGTTCGTGCTCAAGTCGTTCCAAAAGGGCGCCGGCGTGGTGCTCACGAGAAACAAGAACTACTGGCAGTCGGGCAAGCCCTACCTCGACGAGGTCAGCTTCAGCTACATCCCCGACGACAACCAGCGCGTCGAGCAGCTCAAGGGAGGCGAGGTCGATGTGATCTCGGCAGTCCCGCCCGCGCAGGTCTCCTCCCTCAAGGCAGACGTGTCCCTCGTGCTCGAGGAGTTCGGCTCGTGGGCTGTCGACCTGCTCTTTTTCAACGAGAAGCTGGCCTATTTCAAGGACCGTCATGTCCGTCGGGCGATCGCGCACGCCATCAACATCCCGCAACTCGCCCAGATCACGACTTTTGGCACCGCCCAGCCAGGAAATTCCTTTTTCCCACCGAGCCTGCAGTACTACGCCAAGGTCCCGACGCTCGGCCACAGCCTTTCTGCCGCCAAGGCCGAGCTCAAGCAGTCGGCCTACCCCCACGGCTTTTCGACCTCGATCCTCGTGCCGAGCGGCAACACTCAGTATGTTGACGCGGCGACGGTGATCCAGTCAGACCTCAAGCCGCTCAACATCACCGTGTCGATCCAGGAGCTCGACAACGCCGCCTACACCGCCGCCTTCGAGGCCTTCAATTACGAGGCGATGATCAACTTCGCCACCAACGACATCAGCGATCCCGACGAGATGGCCTCGTTCCAGGTCGACTACGAGGGCGGCGGGTCGCACTCGTTCTGGACCGACTACAACGACCCGGCGGCGATCGCGCTTGTCCGTGAAGCCGAGACCACCTTCGACAACGCCAAGCGCGCCAGCCTCTACGAGCAGATCCAAGCCATCGTCGCCCAGGACGCTCCCTACATCGCCCTCGACTACCCGCCGAACATCTACGCCTGGCAGCCGAACCTCCGCGGCTTCGCCGTGAACCCGGGCGGCGCCTACCGCCTGGAGGACGTCTGGCTGAGCTAGTGACCGGCGCCCCGGGGGCTCGCTGAGAGCGTCGCGCCCCGAGCGAATTACGATCGCCCCCGTAGGTCCAAGACTCGAAGCAGCGGGGGAGACGATGAGCCCAAAGCGGCGTTGGAGCGCGGCGGTGGCCGTGGCGACGGTCGTCGTCTCGGTCGTGGCCGTCGCCGTGTCGGCCGCTACCGCGGGCGCCCACGCTCCTGGCGCCCACGCTCCTGGCGCCCACGGTTTAGATGCCCACGCGTCTGGCGCGCCCTGGGCCGTTGTCATTCACCCTGACGCGATCCGTATCGGCAAGGCCGCCTCGCGCCCGTCCACCACTGCCCAGTGCGAGCAGACCCTCGAGGTCACCTGCTACGGGCCGGGCCAGCTGAGGCAGGCCTACAACCTGTGGCCGCTCTACAACGAGGGGATCACCGGCAAGGGCGAGTCGATCGTCATCGTGGAGTCGTACGGATCGCCGACGATCGAGCACGACCTCGCCGTCTTCGACGCCGCCTACCACCTGTCCGCCCCGCCTTCTCTCAGCGTCATCCAACCCGCCGGGGCCGTGGCGCCTTACAAGGCGACCTCCAACCGCGTGGGCTGGGCCGGCGAGACGGACCTCGACGTCGAGTACGCCCACGCCATGGCTCCCGGCGCCGGCATCCTGGTCGTCGAGACCCCGACGCTGGAGAACGAGGGAACCTCCGGGTTCCCCCAGATCGTGACGGCCGAGGAGTACGTCATCGACCACCATCTGGGAGGGGTCATCAGCCAGAGCTTCAGTGCCACCGAGCAGACCTTCCCCTCGCGCCAGTCGCTTCTCGACCTGCGCGCGGCGTACATCGAGGCGGCTGAGCCCGCCAACGACGTCACCGTGCTGGCCGCCGCTGGCGACTTCGGTGCAACCGACCTCGAGGACAACGCCACGAGCTACTACGACTTCCCGGTCACCTCCTGGCCCGACAGCGATCCTCTCGTGACCGGGGTCGGCGGCACCGCCCTGCACCTCGACGGTGTCGGCAACCGCATCTCCTCCGACACGGTCTGGAACGACACCAGTGACGCCGGTGCCACCGGCGCCTTCGGGAGCCCGCTCGCCGGGGGCGGCGGCAAGTCGATCATGTTCGCTCGGCCCGCCTACCAGAACGGCGTGGCGAATGTCGTGGGCACGCATCGAGGCGTGCCCGACATCTCCATGAGCGCCGACTGCGACGGTGCCGTCGAGGTCTACCAGAGCTTCGCGGGCGAGCCGCCGGGCTGGTACCAGCTCTGCGGCACGAGCGAGGCCACGCCCCTGTTCGCCGGCGTGGTGGCGCTGGCCGACCAGTACGCCGGCCACCCTCTCGGGCTAATCAACCCCGCCCTCTACGCCATGTCGGCCGCGCATGCGCCCGGCATCGTCGACATCACCAAGGGCAACAACACCGTCAGGTTCTCACAGGGAGGCAAGGTGCTGACGGTGAAAGGCTTCCAGGCCCTGCCGGGCTACGACCTCGCCTCCGGGGTGGGCACGGTGAATGGGGCCGAGTTCGTCCCCGAGCTGGTGGCGGCCGTGGCCGCCTGGTCTCCGGGCGGTCCGTTCGCCGAGCGGCCGGGCTTGGTGCCGCGCACGACGGCCGCCTCGTTGACGACCGGCAGCGCCTCGACGTCTGTGAACCCGGCCCTTTTCAACATCGCCGCCCACGCCGACATCGAGACCGGTCGTTCCTGGAACCGGAGCAGGTAACGCCCTGCGTTCTTCACGATCCGCCACCAGCCCCCGGGGCCCTTGCGCACGAGCAGGGCCAGCTTCGAGCCGATGATCTCGCGGTCTCGGGCGTCGGTACCGCGCCCGAACATCATGTCGCCGATGACCAGCTTGCCGCCCGGCCGCAGCCACTTGAAGGCTTCGTTCACCGCCACCTGCTTGTCCCTGTCGCGCAGGTGGTGCAGGGCGTAATTGGACACGACGAGGTCCACCGAGCCCTCCGCCAGCCCGAGGCGCTCGATGGGCACGGCTCGTCCCTCGACGTTGGCGATGCCCTCCTGCCCGGCGTTGTCGAGCAGGAGGGCGATCATCTTCTCGCTCACGTCGACTCCGAGCACGCTCGCGCAGCGCCTGGCGAGAGCGAGCGTCACCTGCCCCGATCCGCACCCGAGATCCACCGCCCGCGTGCCGGGGGACGGGGCGGCCTCGCTGAGGACGCGTCGTACGACCTCTACGAGCCCGGGGTTGTTGGCGGCGCCGTGGTCCCAGCTCGCGGCCCGGCGGGTCCAGAAACGTTGCTGGCGGGCGATGTTCCGCGCGGCACCCGAGGCCGTCTCGGAGCTGCCGGTCACGAGCTCGGCGGGTTGAACCTGTAGACGACGGCGTAACCGAGCTTGGCAACCGTGCCGACCTGGGCGCCCTGGACGCTGACAGAGAGCGAGGATCCCCCGGCGAAGGCCTCGACGGTGGCCGACCCGCCAGGCACGGTGACCGGCTGGCTGACGTCGGCCCCGAGCGTGTTGTCGAGCAGCCACGCCCCGCTCGCGAGCGACCCGACTCGTATGTAGCAGCGTTGCGTCGTCTTGATCGTCAGCACGTAGGGCGCTCCGGGGACCGAGTAGGTGACCGAATTGAGGCCGTGGGCCGTTTCTTGCATCATGCCGGAAGACTGGCCTGGGGCCGGGTGCGTGCCGGTGCTCGTCCCTGTCCCTGTCCCGGGGAGCAGGCCCGGCGGGCCAACGACGCGGCGGATCGGGTTCAGCCACGACGGCTGGTAGTGCTCGACTACGAGCGTGGCGCCGCCGATGGCGACGAGGAAAGCGAGCGTCCAGACGATCACCCGCAAGAAGGGGGGCGCGGGGAGCTTGCTCTTGGAGCCCGGGTACCAGATCGAGCCGTCCGGGAGCAGCACGCCGTAGGCCGGGGCGACCGGCACGGCCGGGATCTCGGCCGTGATCGCCGTAGCGCTGCGGGTCTCGGTCGTGGCTGCACCGGGCCACTGCGTGTTGGGCTCTAAGGGGGTGACCGCCACCCGGCTCGTCGCCGGCACAGCGTCTGGGCGCCCTGCCACCACGTGCCTCGTCCTCCAGTCGTTCTTTCCAAAACGCTACCGCGTCGTCATCCGGCCCAACGATCAGTCACGTGCTCTGTCACCGGGCACCCAGGATCTCCTCTTCCGATCAGTACCTGGCGGCACTCAGCCCGCGGCCACGATCAGGCGAGGCCGGGACGCCTCGGCTTCGACTTGGTGTTCTTGGCGGCGAAGGCGCCGGGCCCGGCTTCAGGGCGGCGGGCCAGCAGGCGCGACCCTTTGGCGACGCCGTTGCCCTCGGTGTCGGGCGGCCAGGTGGTCAGCGAGGGACCGTCGAACGCCTGGCGGACCAGCCAGGCGCGACAGGCTAGATCGAGGTGGAATCGTTGCTCGGGGTCGTTCAGGTCCCAGCCCGTCAGCTCGGCGATGCGTGCGAGGCGGTACCGCAAGGAGTTGCGGTGCACGTAGAGCTTGGCTGCCGTCGCTTCGAGAGCCCCGAACTCGTTCAGGTAGGCGATGAGTGTCTTCAGCAGCTCGCTACGGTGCTCCCGGTCGTAGTCGATGAGGGGGCCGATCCAGTGGTCCACGAGCTTTTGCAGATCGGTCGCGTCCGGGCGGGCCAACAAGCGCCAGACGCCCAGCTCGTCGAAGACGGCGACCGGCTTCTCGAGGCCCGAACCCGTGAGCGTCAGCGCGAACTCGGCGTCGGCCAGCGACCTGTTGACCTCCTTCAGAGGGTAAAGACCGCCCACGCCGACGCGTACCTCGCCCTCGCGTTCAGAATTGATGGCTCTGGCAAGCTCGGCCCATTTCAGCTCCTCGGCGACGATCAGCACCACGCCTTGGGGGCGAGGGGTCGAGAGGAATTTGATGCCGAGACGTGCCGTCGCCCGGCCGACGGCTTCCCAGAGGTCCTCCGAGACCGGCACCGCCGGCAGCACGAGCACAGCCCGGTGGGGCTGATCGAGGTCGTAGCCAAGCCTGTCGGCGTGGGACTGGACGCGGGCCGTGTCCGAGTCCTCGAGCAACTCGGTCGCGAAGTCGCCCCACAAAGCCACCTCCGCCTCGGCGATTTCGCGACTGTGCAGCAATTCCCAGCCGAGGACGGTGGCCGCCTGTTCCAGCTCGAACAGGTCCACCCCTGTTGCCGGCTCGCCAGATTCGAGAAGGCTGATGGCGCCGAGCAGCTCCCCGTGGGGGCGAGCGACGGCGACCCATCTGTCGAGGTCGAAGACGGCCACGGCGTGTTCGGCCTCCTCGGGGAGCGGGCGCCTGGGCCGGGTCGCGTCAGAGGCGCGAGACCACTGCTGCTCCGCCCCGCTGGCCGCGATGACCCGCCCGCCCGGGTCCTCGACGATGACCGGCTTTTCGGTGTGCTGCTGCAGCACCCTCGCGATGCCAGGCGCGCCGCGACCGTTGCCCGCGGCGGCAATGAACTGGCGAAACAGGGACGCGACCTCCTGAAACGCCGGCTGGCGCAATAGGTCGGCTAAAGACTCCTGAGCCCTCGCCTCGGAGCTACCCACTTCGAATACGGTAGCCGCTGACGCCGCGAGTTGGTCCGTCGCGGCGTAAAGGCTCATCGCAGACGCGCCGGCTCGGTCGAGACGAGACCGCGGCGCATGGCCGTCGAGGCCACCTCCGTCCGGTTGGTGCACCCCAGCTGCTTGAGGAGGTTTGCCACGTGGTGCTTGACCCCATGGACGGAGATCCCGAGTTCCTCGGCGATGGTCTTGTTCGTCGCGCCGTCGACGATGAGTTGCAGCACCGCATGCTCGCGGGCACTGAGGCGGACCGGGAGCGGGCTCGGGAAGCCCCGTACCTGGCCGAGCAGGAACTCGGCCATGGGAGCCGGCATCGGGAACTCGCGCTCGTCGAGGCGGGCGAGAAGCGACCGGAGCATGGGCACGGAAAGGTCCTCCTCGAGGAAGTACCCATCGACCGGGAGCCCGGCTGCGACGGCGAGATGAGCGGCTTCACTGTCGCGCAGCATCAAGACGACCTGGGTTGGCGGCCTTGCAGGACGGCCGTTCACCTCGAGCTCTTTGGCCGCGGAAGTACCACCGAGTATGGCGATGGCGCTGGGGGCTGTGCTGCCGGCGAGGTGTGCCCACGCCACGGGCAGCGTGCTGAAGCCCCTCAGATCGGTTTCCCAATGCATCGCTTGCAGCATCTCCACCAGCATCTCCACGAGGCCCAGTCGCATGACCTCCCGGTCGTCGCATACGACCATGGCCCGCATCGTGCTGGCGTCTTTCTGACGGAGCGTCCTCGCTGTCGTGCCTGTCATCTTGGGACCTGATCTCACTGTTCCATCCCCGTGGACATCTCAGCATCTGAGCTGAGAGTCGTCAGATGCCACCCGCGGGACGCGACTCCTCAGGAGCTTGTGGTTACCGACGACAGATATCGGAAGAAGTGGGAGAGGGCCCCCGCCGTGCGAGGGCCCTCTCCCTACTTCCGACGGCCCAAGCTTCGAGCCGTTAAGGGATGTTGCTAGTGACTACTCAGGGACCCCGTCGACGCCGGTGGCGCCGTTGGTGAAGGTCACGATGTTGATGCCCGCACCTGGGTCGAACTCAACGTCCGCAGGTACTCCGTTGCTGACGTAGACCGGGAAGGTGGAGGTGGAGACAACCGACCCGTTGCCAGCGTAGGCGCCTGCTGTGGCCCACACGCCGGGAAGGTCAGTTGGCAGCTCCGCAACCGTGATCGGGGTGACGCCGCCGCCCGGGTTGACCGAAGGCGGACCCTCGATCAGGCCGGAGCAGACGAGGCCGGTCGGGTTGGCGGTCGTGCTCGGCGCGATCGTCAGCTGGACGAGATCAATGCTGTCGGGGCTGATAACCGGGCCGCCGCTCCACGAGTAGGCGAAGTCGAACGTCGCACCCGAAAGGTTGGCGTCGGAGGAAGTCTCCTGCTTGCAGATCTTGAACTGCGTCGGGTCAACGGTGTCGGTGTAGGTGACGACGGTCTCGCTGCCGATGCCGCCGTAAGGCACACTCACGTTCGCCGGGTTGACTGTGGCGCCGGTCAAGAGCCGCGTGCCCATCGGGTCGCTAGCACTCACGGTCGAGATGTTCGAGATGTAGAAGCCCGGAAGTGCCGACTCGTCGACGGTCGCGGTTCCTGCAGGGACCCAGATCGGGGCCGAGCAGTCTCCACCGGCCACCGTGAAGGTGGCACCACCGTTGACGGAGAAGGTCGCCGAGTTGCCCTTGTTGTAGTTGTAGTCGGATATCAGGTTGCCGAGGCTGTCCTTCTGCCCCACGAACTCCTTGCAGACCTCGATGACGCCGAGCGGGTCGTTCGTGAACGTGGCGTCCACCGTGTAGCCTGCGCCAGCTCCGTTGGGCACCGTCACGACCGCCGTACCAGGGGCGGTGGTGCTGGTGATGTCGCTGTACGCCGACGGGTTGATGGCCACGTTAGTCACGGCCACGTAGACGGTCGGGGAGGACGCTGTCTCGGTGATGGTCACCACGGCGCCCTGGGGGATTCCGTTCGACCACCCAGCTCCGGCCACTGGCAGCGAGCAATTTCCACCCGCAACCGACGCGTCCACAGCTTGCACGGTGGCTGTACCGGTCTCCTTGATAGGAGTCGCCGTTGATGGCTCACTTGGCGGGGCGAAGGTCCAAGACACGCTGTAGTTGAACCACGAGCCTGCCAGGCTGCCCTCGTCGTCCTGAAGGACCTTGCAGACCTTGACCTGTCCGAGCTCGGTGACGTCGGTGAAGTTCGCAAGCGTGGTCTCGCCGGGGGCGATGGTGAACGTGCCACTTCCACCGACTCCCAAGGTGCTGGCGGTCACGAGGCCCGTCGGGGTGGACCCGACGCTGTAGACCGCGTACGGAGCCAAGCTCGCCTCAGTCACCGTGACTGGGGTGCCTGATGCCACCGCAATCGCAGCACTGCACTCGTTGACTCCGCCGTCGCCGGTCGCGACCGTCGCGCCACTTTGGGTGATCGTGAACGGGAAGGTGCCCACGACGAACTGGTCTTCCGCGTACTTGCAGACCTCGATGGACCCGGGAGCTGATGCCTCGGGGCTGGTCGTGGTGCCGGTGCCGGTCTGGCTGATGACCTTCGTCACCGCGTGGAAGTTCCTGAACGTGACGGACGCTGCTCCATGCGCTGTCAACCTCACGGTCGCAGTCGCGGTCTTAAGAGATGCGGCCACGCGAGCGGCGTTCGGGACCACTGAGATGGCTGCGAGACCCTTGAACGACGCAGGCGCCGAGGTCTCGGTCACCGTGTTGATTCCGACCCTGGCCGATACCGCCCCGCACTTCGAGCTCAACGACAATGACTTTCCGTTGACCACGAAGTGCACAGTGCCGGCCACTGTCTTGCAAATTGTAAGTGTTGGACTGACGGTCTTGGCAGTCTTGACGGTCGCATTTGCGCTCCCGGCTACCAAGAAGCTGCTGCCAATGGCCAAAACAGGTGCCAAAAGCAACAATACTGCGGAATGGCTCCGCGCTTTCTTATGCACAATGTTCTCCTCGCATCATTGTCGCCCCACCCTTGCCCAGTTCCTTAGGGTTCCGGCACGGAGCGTTCCCCCCCCGCACCGGAGGATCCGGTACGGGACTCATATTGTTGTTGGCAGCAAACTGCTCAGACTGCTGCTCCTGCAGTATTTCTGCCTGTCAACCTGCTGTCTTGGTGCGAGACGCACAATGACGCGCGTGTAATTTCTTCCAATTTTGGCGAAGGTCTGACACGAGACCAAGATCTACCCGGCCGGGCGCCCTCCTGACCAGCCAAATGGTTAGGTCGAGCCCTTCACAAGTGGAAAGGTGGGGTAGCCGCCCAGCCACATGAATTTCTTTCTGCAGGCTACGAGCTGCTTCTGGACTCTCACTAAGAGAAGTCAGCACACTACCTACAGTGAGCAAAATCGGCCTACTAGTACCGACTTGCGCAGGCCGCATAAGGGTCGTATAAAGGCTCGGAGCGAGGGGAGTAGAGAAGTCGTGCCGCAGAGGGGACACGTCGAGGTGACGCGAGGCAACGCAACGACTGGGGGAAGGTTGACGCCACTCGGTCGTAAGCGTGTCGGCGCGTCCGCACTGTTTAGTTCCGTCAAGCGGGGCCGCCACAGCGCCCGGCGGGCGACGCGCCGGCGGCCGGTCGTGATCCTTGCCGCTTTCGCGGCTATCAGTCTGGTGGCAGCGGGGTTCTTCGGCGGCGGTGCCAAGGCCGCTCGCGCTGCAGCCGCGCTTGCCAGCCGGTCGGAGGCCGTGTCTTTGATCCAGCCGCTCGATGCAACGCTTACCCCGACTGTGATCCTGAACATTCAGAGCGAGGAGTCGGACGGTTCGGGGGGCGAGTTCGTCATCTTCGCCGCCACCGTGAGCGGGCCGTCGGGCGACCCGGTGCCAACCGGGATGGTGACCGTCTCCGACGGGGTCGACCCGACCTGCCCGATCGCTCTCGACAGCACGGGAAGCGGCACTTGCCAGATCGACGAGAGCTCGGGCGGCGGCCCCTTCACCATTACTGCTGATTACTCGGGCGACGGGAGCTACGTCCCACTGAGCGGGACGATGTCGACCGTCCAGGTGACCGACACCTCCGCAGGTGTGGAGACAGGCGGCTCGTTCGCGTTCACGGCCACCGTCACCAGCTCCACTGGCATCCCGACGGGCACCGTCATCTGGCTGGTCAACGGACCCGGCTCACCGACGTGTCCGGACTCGACGCTGTCGGGCGGGCAAGGGGACTGCATTATCAATGACGCCGAGGCCGGTAGCTACACCGCCACCGCCACTTATACGGGTGACAGTACGTACGTAGGCTCTTCGGGATCTGACAGCGCGGCCGGTGTGGCCAAGGCGGACCTCACGATCACCGCCTCGTCGACCTCAACCACCTACGGCACGGGCCCGATCGTGACGGCCAGCTTCTCGCCACCAGAAGGTGCCA